>URZP01000166.1 GCA_900552365.1 uncultured Coriobacteriaceae bacterium | reverse complement strand
CAATGTCGTGCAGGTTAGGCATGTTGGGCCTTCCTTACGCCACGAATTGCGCCTTGAAAGCGTCGATAGTGGCATTGAGCGCAGCTTCGCTTTCAGGGGTGAATTTCGCATCGTCGTGAATCTTCTTCAGGACGTCAGCGTGGCTTGCGCGCAGGAACTCGATGAGCTCGTTGCGGAAGCGCACGACGTCAGAAACCGGCACGTCGTCCAGGAAGCCCTTGCCACCAGCGTAGACAGCCACGGCCTCTTCCTCGAAGGAAAGAGTGCTGTAGCGGCCCTGCTTGAGCAGCTCGGTCATACGGGCGCCGCGGTTCAGCTGATCCTGAGTAGACTTGTCCAGGTCAGAACCGAACTGGGTAAACGCCTTGAGCTCGCGATATGCAGCAAGGTCGAGGCGCAGAGTACCGGAAACCGATTTGACGGCCTTGGTCTGCGCGGAGCCACCAACGCGGGACACCGAAATGCCGACGTCGACAGCGGGGCGCTGGCCCTGATAGAACAGGTCGGTCTGCAGGTAAATCTGACCGTCGGTAATAGAAATAACGTTGGTCGGAATGTATGCAGACACGTCGCCTGCCTGCGTCTCGATGATCGGCAGAGCCGTCAGGGAGCCGAGGCCGTATTCCTCGTTCAGCTTAACAGCACGATCCAGCAGGCGCGAATGCAGGTAGAAGATGTCGCCGGGGTAAGCTTCGCGTCCCGGCGGGCGACGCAGGGTCAACGACATCTGACGGTAAGCAACAGCCTGCTTGGTCAGGTCGTCATAGGTGATAAGCACGTGGCGGCCGAGGTTCTCGGGGCCAGCGGGCTTGCCGTCTTCGCCGTTGTAGACGAAGTACTCACCCATTGCAGCACCAGCCATAGGAGCGATGTACTGCAGCGGAGCCGAGTCGGCGGCGGTGGCGGCGACGATAATCGTCTTGTCCATAACGCCGTACTTCTCGAAGGTCTCCATGATGCCGGCAACCGTAGAGGCCTTCTGGCCAACAGCGACATAGATGCAGATCATGTCGTTGTCTTTCTGGTTGATAATGGCATCGATCGCAATAGCAGTCTTGCCGGTCTGGCGGTCGCCAATGATGAGCTCGCGCTGGCCACGGCCGATAGGAATCATCGAGTCAACAGCGATGATACCGGTCTGCATGGGCTCATGCACAGGCTTGCGGCTGATAACGCCAGGAGCCTTGAACTCGACCGGGCGGGTGCCTTCGGCCTCGATCTCGCCCTTGCCGTCGATCGGCATGCCGAGCGGGTTCACGACGCGGCCAAGCAGGCCTTTGCCGGACGGAACCTCCATGATGCGGCCCGTGGTGCGGACCTGATCATTTTCCTTGATTGCGGTGACGTCACCGAGAAGAACGGCGCCGACCTCATCCTCTTCGAGGTTCTGGGCCAAGCCGAACACGGTCTTACCGTTGGATCCGACGAACTCGAGAAGCTCGCCAGCCATCGCGTTCTTCAGACCGTCAACACGAGCGATGCCGTCGCCGACCTGGATGACGGTACCGACCTCGCGGGAATCAACGCTCACTTCAAGGGAGGCCAACTGCTTACGCAGCGCTTCGTCAATGGACTGTGCGGTAATTTCAGTCACTAGCATTCACCTCCATCTGTTTTCTTCTTCAGCACGATGCGCGCATTGTTGAGCTGGCTAGCCACGCTCGCGTCGATGCGCTCGCGAAGAACGACCTTCATGCCCAGCTCGGATTCAGCTTTTTGCTTGATGATGTCGCGCAGATGGTCATCGAGCTCAACAACCGTAGTCACATCGAGGATGCACAGGTTGAGCTTGGTTTCCACCTGGTTTTCGTAGCTTGCACGGACCTGCGGGAGCAACTTGATCTCACCGCGCTCGGCCATGACGGCCAGAACCTCGGTGAAAGCAGGGTTGCACTGCGCAAAAGCCGCACGTGCAATCTGGGCCCTCTGTTCGGGCGTGTACGCCGCGTCTTCCAGGGCGCCTGAAAGATCGACATTCGTCCGCATCACGGAGACGATCTTCTCCGCCTGTTCGCGCACTTCGAGAACAGCGTCTTGGCCGCCGGAAGTGTTCGCGGCATCGAGGAGTACCGATGC
>URZP01000165.1 GCA_900552365.1 uncultured Coriobacteriaceae bacterium | reverse complement strand
CGCGTATTGGTTCGTCAACGTCTACACGCCCAACGCGCAGGGACAGCTCGCAAGGCTGGACACGCGCCTCGCATGGGCGCCGATGCCGAGAAGATCGAGATCGTCACCGTTGAGGTGGTCGGGTCTAAAAAAGCCCCAACTATTAGGGTTTACATTGATACACCCGAAGGTGTGGGCTTCGATGAGCTTTCCGGCGCGCAGGCATGGATCAACGAGATCATGGACAAGCTCGATCCTTTTCCCGGTGCTTACACCCTTGAAGTCTCTTCGCCGGGTATCGATCGTCCGCTTCGCACCGCGGCTCACTTCGCGGCTCAGATCGGTGGCACTGCGGTTATCAAAACCAATAGCGCCATCGATGGGCGTTCGTCTTTCACCGGAACCATCGATTCGGTAACCGACGAAGCAGTCCAGCTTTCAATCAACGACGAACAGTTCACTATTCCCCTTGATGCCGTGAAGCGCGCGCATCTTAAGGGCGAGATCGATTTCAACTCTTAGGAAAGGATGATCATGGCCACTTCTGAACTTATTGAAGCCCTGCAGATGCTCGCTCACGAGCGCAAGATCGACGAGTTCTATCTCATCGAGCGTTTGGAGGAGTCTCTGGCGAAAAGCTACCAGCACATCCTTGACCTTGAGTGGGATGCCCGCGTCACCATCGACCGCGAGACCGGCAAGATCTATGTGTACGAGCTTGTTCCCGTAGGCGAGCCCGACGAGGAAACCGGCGAGTATTCCGAGTTCGAGGAGCGCGACGTCACCCCAAGCGACGTGAGCCGCATTGCTGCACAGAATGCAAAGAGCGTTATCTCCTCCATCGTCCGCGATGCTGGCCGTCAGTCCATTTACGAGGAGTTCTCTCATCGTATCGGCGACTTGGTCACCGGCACCGTCCTTCAGGGCACGCCCGACTTCACCATTATCAAGATCCGCGACGGCGTCGAGGCTGAGCTGCCTCATTACGATAAGACCCGCTCTCCGAAGGAGCTCAACGAGCGTCCTGCAGGCGAGCGCTATCGTCACAACCAGCGCCTGAAGGTGCTTATCATCGACGTTCGCGATCCATCTTCCGACGAACCCCGTCAGCGCGGCGAACAGTCTCGTCCGCCCATCGTGGTTTCTCGAACTCACCCCGATTTGATTCGCCGCCTTTTCGAGATCGAAGTCCCCGAGATCTACGACGGCTTGGTTGAAGTGAAGAGCATCGCTCGCGAGCCCGGTATCCGTTCCAAGGTTGCCGTTCACTCTCGTGAGGCTAACCTTGACCCCGTTGGCGCATGTGTCGGTCCTAAGGGTTCTCGTGTTCGCATGGTTGTCGAGGAGCTTCATAACGAGCGCGTTGACGTCATTCAGTGGAGCGCCGATCCTGCCCGTTACGTCGCTAATGCTCTTTCGCCCGCTAAGGTCACCAGCGTGACTATCGATGAGGAGAAGCATTACGCCACGGTCGTGGTCAACGACGATCAGCTTTCCCTGGCTATCGGCAAAGAGGGTCAGAACGCACGTCTCGCTGCTCGTCTCACTGGTTGGCACATCGACATCAAGAGCGCTTCCTTCTTGGGCCAATCGTTGCTCGAAGACACTGACGAGCCTGTTGCCGAGGAGCAAGTCGAGGAGGTGCCCGAGTTCTGCGCTTTCGAGAACGAGGATGGTACCCGTTGCCGCAATCACGCCCGTCCTGGTAGCCGATTCTGCGGTATCCACGCGGACATGGAAGAGTAGGCGGTTTCAACTATGATCCAGGCAACCGTCACGAAACGCGAGCGCACTTGCATCTCCTGCGGGGCTAAAAGCGACAAGCTTACGCTGATGCGCATCGTTCGTCGTGCGGACGGCTCGGTTGAATTCGACCCTACGGGTAGGATCCCGGGCCGCGGTGCATATGTTTGCTCCGTCGATTGCCTGACCAAGGCGCTTGCAAGCCGCAAGCTGCAGCGCGCTTTGAAAACCAATGTCACTGACGATGATGCGGAGCGAATCGCGAGTGCTGTTCGATCTGCCGCGATTGAAGCTTCGATTCGATAGGAGTTTATATGCCGGGAATTCGCGTACATGAGCTTGCTAATCATTACGGTTTGTTCAGCAAGGACATGCTTGACCTT
>URZP01000164.1 GCA_900552365.1 uncultured Coriobacteriaceae bacterium | reverse complement strand
CCGTCGTAGATGATGGTATTGACGGTAAGATAGGTCTTGATGCCATGGCTGTTGCACGTAGATGCGATGTCGCGCAGCCATCGATGGGCGCATCATCAACTCGAACGAGTTCGTCCTCGACCGCGGTCGCGGTGTTCCCGTCGACAAGGCAAAAGCGTACTACCTGTATGAGCGCAGCCTGTCGTTGGCGAATTCCGAGGTGGAGATCGCGCAGCCCGCCATTCGCATTGCGAACATCATCATGGAGGACGATTGCGAATCGTACGGCGTCGAGCGCGATTTCCTTCGCGCGCTGGCTGTGTATCAGCAGGCGGAAATCGGCCTGCGCATCGATATCGCTGACGGTCAGATGTACTATATCAAGCGCCTGCGCGAAGCCATCGATGGCCAGCAGCGCGTTCGTGCTCTTCTTTCACCTCGCCATTGCTAATCGAGCTAAGCCAGGGCTCCGGAAAGCAAGACGATCGCGGTTGCCACCACGATTCCCTCTATGATCGTCAGGCCGTTCGAGAGCCCTGCCAGCTTTTGATCGCCGCCGCACCAAAGGGTGAATGTCGGGCCCATTGCACTGGCAGGTGCCCAAAGAAGAATGCAGATGACGATTTTCGTGGTGATATCGAATGGCAAAAACGCAAAAGCCAGAAGGCTGAATACGGCCGAGAAAAGCGCGCGCGACACCAGAATCACCCCGATCTTGCGGATGTTGGGGCCGATCGTGTCGAAGCCGATCATTAGGCCAAGCATCAACATCGCGCAGAAGGCGTTCGCGTTCGCCATGGGCTCGGTGAAGGCGACGACTTGCGTCGGGATTTGAATATCCAGAATCGCCAGTACGATCAACAGCAGATATGCGTCGAAGGGCAGCGAGCTGAAAAGTCGCTTAGCGACGAACTTCCCCGGGTTCGGGACAGGGTCTTTTCCCGCAAGGATTCCGGTGAGCGCGTATGCGCCGCCTGTCATCATCAGGGCGTTTCCCGCGTCGAACATGCAGACGGCAACGGCCATTTCTGGTGAAAACAGCGATTGGACGTAGGGCAGGGCGAAGCAACCGATGTTGAAACCGCAGATGTTCAGCAAGTAAAACACGCGGTCGCGGCGGTTCGAGTTCCGCGTTGCAAGGAACGCGACCGCGTAGGGTATGACAGCGCAAGCAAGGCCCACGGGAACCAAAAGAAGAAGCGAGGGCGTGAATTCAGCGGATCCGAACGCGTGGACGACAGAGCAGGGAAGCGTGAACGTGAAGACGATTTTTGAGACAACCTGCTCGGGTCGTTGGCCAAGAATCCCGCTTCTTCCCGCGAAATATCCAACGATGATGATGGTGATGAATGCCGCTACCTTTATAAGGACCGTTTCCATTTCAATGCGCTTTCCAAAAGACGCGCCGCGCACGGCGGCGTTAGATGTTACGCTTTGGTTCTAGCACATTGCGCGTTGGCGGTTGCCAAAAGAGGGCTTCGGGCACCATCCCTTCATTTGATCCTCGGTTGCGCTAGAGTGCTGATTTGTTCCGCTGCGATATGCAGCGGCCGACAGTTTGTTCGATTGCTGAGTCGATGCGGTTGCATCGCAACGCTGCATGTTAGAGGGGGATTCTGATGTCCGAAACGATCGAGTCGATCTCGAAAGCGATTGACGAGAACAACCAGTTCAACGGCTACTGGATTGGTTATCTGTATTGCAAGAAGGATTCGCTCACCTTCAGCATTGACAATCACTATGGCATTCCCGGAACCGACATCACCAAGCCGGTAGGCGAGATGTCGTTCGAGGAAATCGTCGATTTCAGCATCGAGATTGACGACATGACCGACACCATGATCGATCATGTTGTTGAATCGCGTCCCGGTCTTGTCGAGTTCTTCTTCGAATCGGGTTCCGCCCGCATCGACGCTAAGAAAGTTCACTGGCTGTCGTACGAAGGCTACTAACCGCTGCTGCTCTTTCAGTGGGTTAAGCTGTTCACTGAGACTTCCTGTGCGGTGCGTGGCCGAAGGATCCGCTAAACGAAAACAAGGGCCCGGATAGAATCACCCGAGCCCTTGCGGTTTCCGGCGCTTTCGGTTTCGTGTTTTGCTAAAAGGCTCTTGTTACTTATCGTCGCGGTTGTAGATGCC
>URZP01000163.1 GCA_900552365.1 uncultured Coriobacteriaceae bacterium | reverse complement strand
CTTTTGCTTCCAAGGTTAAAGAGGTTTACGTAATCGAGGAAGCATCTGAATATCTTACGACTCAGGTGCGCGCCTTGGGCATCGAACTCTCCGCTCCTAAGAACCCGCTACCTCGTGATGGCGAATTGACGCCCGGTCTTATCCGTCAGGCGTTCGGCATTTCTGTGCCCGAACACGCCGATTCTCCTGCCGATCTTCCCGGTCGCCCGCCTGCGCTTTGCGCTGGGTGCCCGCATCGTCTTGTTTTTAAGGAGCTATCGCGCATCAAGGCGATCGTCACCGGCGACATTGGCTGTTATACCCTCGGCGCGCTTCCTCCTCTTGCCGCAATGGACACCTGCGTCGACATGGGTGCATCGGTTTCAATGTCCCACGGGTTCGAGCTTGCCCTTGCGAATTCGGACCATCGTCCTGTTGTGGCGGTTATCGGCGATTCGACGTTTGCTCACTCGGGATTGTCTTCCTTGATCTCCACGGTTTATAACAAGGGTTGCGGAACAGTCTGCATTCTTGATAACCGTACTACCGCGATGACTGGTCGTCAGGGTAATCCGTTTAATGGCCAGACGCTGCAGAAACGTCCTTCTCGTGAGTTGGATCTTATGAGCGTTTTAAACGCAATTGGCGTTGATAACACGCTTCAAGTTGACCCGCACGATATGAAAGCCGTTCGAGATGCACTGGCTGTTGCCACGAAGGATCAGGCGGATGAGCTTACCGTCATCGTTTTCAAGGCTCCGTGCCAATTAATCGATCGAATTCAGAAATCTGCATTCCATGTTGCTGATTCCTGCCGTGGTTGCAAGATCTGCACGGGGCTTGGTTGCCCCGCAATTTCTTTCGACAAGGAAACCAACAGGGCAGAGATCGATGTCATTCAGTGCTGTGGTTGCGGTCAATGTTCGCAGTACTGTCCGTTCGGCGCAATTGTTCAGCACTCTGAAAGCGAAGAGGCGTAAAGATGAGCGTTGTATATACCACTCCTAGCGATAACACCCGCACTGTTCTTCTTTGCGGAGTTGGTGGGCAGGGCACTATTACCGCAGCCGATCTATTGGCTCGGGCTGCAGCGGCTGCTGGCCTCGATGTTAAGGTCTCTGAGATTCATGGAATGGCTCAGCGTGGTGGCGCCGTTACTACTGTTGTGAGGTTTGGCGATAAGGTTCAATCGATGGTCGCCGATCCCGGATGCTGCGATGCTGTTGTCTCTTTTGAGAAGATGGAGGCTCTTCGTAATGTCGCGTTTCTGAAGTCTGATGGGTTCTTGCTTGTTGCTGACGATTCTATCAAGCCGTTGCCAGTTGCCTGCGGCATGGCCGACATGCCTGTTGGAATCGATGAGAGCCTCGTTAGCCATGATGCTACTGTTATTCCTGCAACAGAACTTGCGGTTCAGGCGGGCAATATCAAGACCGAAAACGTCGTGCTGCTTGGTGCGTTGGAAAACGTTCTGCACTTTGGTAAGGATGTATGGACCAAGGTGATCGAGGGTCGAGTTCCGCCTAAGACCATCGAATCGAACCTCAAGGCATTTAGCCTTGGCTTCGAGTCTGTCGTTGCGAGCGAATAAATCATTTTTGAGTACCGTGACACCATCACATACTGTATGCCGTTTCGCGCCCAGCCCAACCGGTCGAATGCATGCTGGGAATATTTTCTCGGCACTGGTTTCGTGGCTTATTGCTCGTTCTGACAATGGGGAAGTGGTCTTAAGGATCGAAGACCTTGATCGAGATCGCTCGAAGGCTGAGTTCATCGATGCAGTTCAACGTGATTTTGAATCGCTTGGCTTGTATTGGGATCGCGGTCCGTATTATCAACATGATCGCGATTATGCTTACGAGCGTTCATTTCAGTTGCTATCGGACAAGGGCTTAGTATATCCGTGTTTTTGCACGAGGGCAGAGTTGCACGCCTCTTCAGCACCGCATTATGGCGAGAAGCTTGTGTATCCAGGTACGTGCCGATCTCTTTCCCAGGAGCAAATCGCTGAGCGGCTCCAGAACAGGCGGCCTGCATATCGATTGATTGTTCAAGATAGACGGATCTCTATAGATGATTTGATTCAGGGTTCATTCGAGCAGGATCTAGCGAGTGAATGCGGTGACTTTCTGATCAGGCGTTCGGATG
>URZP01000162.1 GCA_900552365.1 uncultured Coriobacteriaceae bacterium | reverse complement strand
TTCATCTCGAGAAAACAGCGGTTCTTATTCATCGGTGAGCGGCCTTTTCTGTATAATTAATAAGTCTGTTTTCTTGCCTTTGACGGGGAAGCGCAGGCTTGTTTTTTAGGGAAGCGGGCAATACCCGCACGATTGCGAAAGGGGGAACACGGTGAGCAACCTCCTCAGATTGATTGGCCGACGCTTGATCGCTCTGCCAATCATGATTATCGGCGTCACTATCCTCGTGTTTTTCCTCATGTCGCTTTCGCCGATCGACCAGGCATATTCGGTCCTTGGTGAAAATGCGTCAGAAGCTCAGGTCATTCAGTATCGTGAAGAGCATGGCTTGAATGATCCGGTGCTTGTACAGTACGGCAACTTCATGGTCGGCCTTGTTCAGGGCGATCTTGGCACCTATGGCGCCAACAACGCATCGGTCACCGATCGCGTTGCGCAGGCACTGCCGGTTACGCTGCAGCTTACGTTTATGGGCTTGATTATCGCGGTGGTTCTTGCGACCATCCTCGGCATTGTTTCCGCCGTGTATCGAGACAAATGGCCCGACCAAGTTATCCGCGTGTTCTCAATCGCGGCTATCGCTACGCCCTCTTTCTGGCTGGCGGTTCTCATGATCTTGCTGTTCTCGTCTATGCTGCATGTGCTGCCCGCATCCGGTGCGCTGCCCAGCTTTGCGCAAGACCCGGCTGGCTGGCTCGCCCGCATGGCGATGCCCGCTATCGCACTGGCTATTCCCGTCACTGGCCAGCTCACTCGTGTTATTCGCACCTCTATGGTCGAAGAACTCGATAAAGACTACGTGCGCACCGCGCTTGGCGCCGGCATTCCGAAGGGTGTCGTTATTGGCCGCAACGTGCTGCGCAATGCCCTTATTACGCCCGTTACCGTTCTTGGCCTTCGCATTGGCTACCTTATCGGCGGCGCGGTCGTTATTGAAGTCATTTTCAACCTGCCCGGCATGGGCATGGCTATTCTGTCCGGCATTCAGTCCAACTACACCATGCTCGTTCAGGGTGTCGTGTTGGTTGTTGCCGTGACGTTCATCATCATCAATATCGTGGTGGATATGCTCTATATCCTGATCGATCCGCGAATCAGGACGGTGTAGCATGGCAGCTCAACTTCGAGGAAACCTTACTAAGAAAATGGAAGACGGCGCCGGCAAGGTGCACTTCCGTCGCTGGAAGGCAATGTCCATCGGCGCGCGTATTTCTCTTGTCGTGCTTGTCGCCGTCGTGCTCATCGCTTGTTTCGCGAACTTCATTGCGCCGCATGACCCGTTGGCGATTTACACCGCCCGTCAGGCTCCCGATGGGGAATTCCTCTTCGGTACCGACGATAAAGGCCGTGACGTTCTTTCGCGCATGATGTATGGCGCGCGTTACTCGCTGACCATCGGTCTTGGTGCTACCGCGTTTGCGCTTGTGTGCGGTTCTATCATCGGCTCGCTTGCCGCCGTTTCGCGCAAGTGGATCTCTGAAGTCATCATGCGTATCCTCGACATCATCATGTCGTTCCCGGGTATCGCTTTGGCTGCTACGTTCGTCATCGTTTTCGGCAACAACCTGCCTTCGTTGATTTTCGCCATTGGTTTTCTGTACATTCCTCAGATCGCTCGCATCGTTCGCGCGAACATTGTGAGCGAATACGGCAAAGATTACGTGCGCGCAGTTGTCGTTTCCGGCGCTCGTGCCCCGTGGATTCTGTGGAAGCACGTTGTGCGTAACTGCATCGCGCCGGTTTTGGTCTTTACCATCGTGCTCGTGGCAGACGCCATTGTTTTCGAGGCCTCGCTTTCGTTTATCTCTGCTGGCATTCCTGAGCCTACTCCCACGTGGGGCAATATTCTTGCCGACGCTCGTGCTGGCGTGCTTGCTGGCCGTTGGTGGCAGGCGTTGTTCCCGGGCTTGGCCATCATGATTACGGTATTCATCTACACCACCATGCTGTCCTACGGCGTGCAGCTGGAGTCGGTGTGCCGCTACCTGTTCAAGGCGGACAAAAGAGTGGTTACCTTCATCCGAATCCTCTACCTGCTGTTCGTCCTGTCCGGCGTGCTGATTGACGGAACCATCATTTGGCCGATGGGCGATATCGGTGTGGGCTGCATGCTTTGGATCAACACTTTTGCGGTGCTGTGCATG
>URZP01000161.1 GCA_900552365.1 uncultured Coriobacteriaceae bacterium | reverse complement strand
CAGACATCTCCCATAGAAAAGACGAGTTTTCGAGTAATGAAGGAGTGGTTCGAGATGACGAAAGCCGAAGACCGTAAAGTCTTGGTTCTGGGCGTCGATGGCATGGACCCCCGACTGTCGAGGAAGTTCTTGGCAAAGGGCGTCATGCCCAACCTGCAGAAGCTGATTGATCGTGGCTCCTGCCGTGACGACCTTGTTCTTCTTGGTGGTCATCCGACGGTTACCCCGCCGATGTGGACGACGCTTGCTTGCGGCTGCTACGCCAACGTGCACGGCATTACTGCATTCTACCGTCAGTCTCACGATCATCCGCTTGACACCATCGAGTACAACATGGACTCGACTAACTGCCAGGCAGAACCTATGTGGAACGCAACCGCTGAAGCGGGGAAGAAAACGCTTGTGTGGCATTGGCCTGGTTCCAGCTGGCCTCCGACCAGCGACAGCCCGAATCTGATGGTTGTCGATGGCAGCTCTCCGGGATGCGTCGGCATGGCGACGAGCACCCTCGAGGTTGAGTTCCTCATGAGCGCTAAGGACACCTACAAGGAAGTCACGGTTATCCCCGCAGCTGCAACCGAAGCTCACGCTCCTTGCGTTGTCGAGAACATGGAAGTTTCCGAGAATGCCGATGGCGCCCTTGGAATTGAGGATTGGGCAGCTAAGTACATCACCCGTATTGTTTACAAGCCGTCCCAGATGGAGGGTGAGGGCACCGAGATCGGCATGGATCTGCAGGTTTCTCCGATCAAGGAACCCAAGGGCTGGACTGCCGCCCCTGAAGGCGCCAAGGAAGTTATCCTGCTCACGGCAAAAGGCCTTCTGCGCTGGCCCGGTCTTATCCTTAAGAACGCCGAAGGAAAGTATGACAAGGTCGCTTTCTACAAGAGCAAGAAAGATGCGGAGCCGTTCGTCGTTTTGGAGGAAGGCGTCATGGTGAAGGACGTCATGATGGACTCCTTCAAGGACGAAGAGAAGCTTCCGTGCAACCGCAACATGAAGCTGCTCAAGATTGCAGAAGACGGTTCCGAGATCACGATTTACGTTGCAGCTGCTATGAACACGTTCGACGACACCGTGTGGAGCCCGAAGAGCCTCTATTCTGAGATTCGCGAGAATTTCGGCCCGATGAAGCCGAACTCGTACATTGGCTGCCAGGACCCCATGTTGATCACTGATTGCATGCTTGATAACTGGACCGTCGCCCGCGATTGGCAGGCTGACTGTATCAACTACCTTATCAAGAAGTATGACCTGGATGTCGTTTTCAGCCACTTCCACAACGTCGATATGCAGTTCCACAAGTTCGTGAAGCACTTGGCAAATGGTAAAGAATTCAACCGCCTTCCTCAGGAACAGTACGACAAATTCGCCGAGGATGTCTACAAGCAGACCGATGGCTACATTGGCCGCTTCCTGCACCTTCTTGACGAGGGTTGGACTATCCTCTTGGTCTCCGACCATGCCCTTATCTCGCCGAAAAACGACGTCCCGATGCTTTCCGAGAACAGCGGCCTTACCGCTGGCGTTATGAAGGAGCTCGGTTACACCGTCCTGAAGAAGGACGAGAACGGCGAGGAGATCGGCGAGATCGATTGGGAGAAGACGCGCGCGGTTGCCGTTCGCGAGTGCAATATCTACATCAACCTCAAGGGTCGCGAGGAAACCGGCATTGTCGACCCCGCCGACAAGTACGAGCTTGAAGAGCAGATCATGACCGATTTGTATGGTTATCGCGACAAGAAGACCGGTCATCGCGTGGTTTCCGTTGCACTGCGTAACCGTGATGCCTTGCTCCTTGGCTATGGTGGTCCCGAGTGCGGCGACATTTGCTACTGGATGGCTGAAGGTTACAACGCCGACCATGATGACTGCCTGTCCACCACGCTTGGCGAAGACGATACATCGGTGTCCCCGATCTTCGTTGCGGCGGGCGATGGAATCAAGCGCGGCTTCAAGACCGACCGCCATATCCGTGAGGTCGATGTTGCGCCGACCGTTGCTGCCCTTACCGGCGTTCGCGTGACGAAGAACTGCGAAGGTGCTCCTGCTTATCAGATCTTTGAAGGTAAGCAAACCATCGCGGTTGAGTCTTAAAGCCCATAGGCCGTGCGAGCGTAAGTGTTTGTTGAACCGTTCGAGAAGTTGGCGTTTGGCAATTCACGCAGACCATCGAAATGCGTAGAGCTCAACGTACATGC
>URZP01000160.1 GCA_900552365.1 uncultured Coriobacteriaceae bacterium | reverse complement strand
CTGTGCTCGAAGAAATCGACGTGGGAGGCTTGCATGGACAAGATTCAAATGAAAACGCCGCTTGTCGAGATAGACGGCGACGAGATGACCCGCATCATCTGGAAGATCGTGAAAGATGAGCTTATCGAGCCTTTCGTAGATCTGAAGACCGAGTATTACGACCTTGGCCTTGAGAATCGTGATCGCACGGACGATCAGGTTACCGTCGATGCCGCTCTTGCCACGAAGCGTCTTGGGGTTGCGGTGAAGTGCGCCACTATCACGCCGAATGCAGCTCGCGTTGAAGAGTACAGCCTGAAAAAGATGTGGAAGAGTCCGAATGGCACCATTCGTGCGATTCTTGATGGCACCGTATTCCGTACCCCCATTGTGGTGAAGGGCATCGAGCCGTGTGTTCGCAATTGGAAAAAACCCATTACACTTGCGCGTCATGCGTATGGCGATGTATATAAAAATGCTGAAATGCGCATTCCCGGCCCGGGCAAAGTCGAGCTGGTATACACCGCGGCCGACGGAACCGAAATGCGTGAGCTCGTTCATGAATTCGCTGGTCCGGGTGTGGTTCAGGGCATGCACAACCTTGATGACTCCATAACGAGCTTTGCAAATTGTTGTTTCGAGTATGCCCTTCAAACTCACCAGAACGTTTGGTTTGCCACCAAGGACACCATCTCCAAGAAATACGACCATCGTTTCAAGGACGTCTTCGTCGAGATATTCGAGTCACAATACAAAGAGCGTTTCCAGCAAGAGGGTATCGACTACTTCTATACGCTCATTGACGACGCCGTCGCCCGTGTGATGAAGGACGAGGGTGGTTTTATCTGGGCCTGCAAGAACTACGACGGTGATGTCATGAGCGACATGGTTTCAAGCGCCTTCGGAAGCCTTGCCATGATGACGAGTGTTTTGGTCTCCCCGCATGGACAGTTTGAATACGAAGCCGCACATGGGACGGTTCAGCGCCATTATTACCGCTTCCTCAAGCATGAACCCACGTCGACGAATTCCGTTGCAACTATTTTCGCTTGGAGCGGAGCGCTGCGAAAACGTGGCGAATTAGACGAACTGCCCGAACTGGTTGATTTTGCTAATCGGCTTGAGGCAGCTACGGTTTCTGTTATCGAGTCGGGCCGCATGACGGGGGATCTCGCGCGTATCACGACCATCCCCGACCCGAAGACTTTGGGAACCTACGCCTTCATCAGCGCTATTGCTGACGAGTTGAAATAACCTCTGCTCTTACCGCGCTTTTCGAGTCCTTGATCTTTTTCAAAGCACCGCGATGCTGTATCGTGGTGCTTTGCTTTGACTGGTCATTCTTTCGATGGGATTCGATATGCAAATTTACGTTACCAAAGATTATCAAGAGCTGAGCGAGTTCGCTGCCGATTTCATCATCGGTGAAGTTGAGGAGAAGCCGGGCTGCGTGCTTGGCCTTGCCACTGGCTCTAGCCCCGAGGGACTTTACGCTGAAATCGCTAACCGTTATGCCGAGGAGGGCATCGATTTCTCGCGTGTTGCCACCTTCAATCTGGACGAGTACCGCGGTCTTGCCGGCGATCACGAGCAGTCGTATCGCTACTTCATGAACAAGCATCTGTTCAGCAAGATCAACGTTCGCCCCGAGAACACCCATGTGCCTGATGGCACCAACCCTGACGCCGAGCTTGTTGGCGAGGCTTACGAAGCAGCCATTACCCTGGCTGGCGGCATCGATCTTCAGCTGTTGGGTCTTGGTCACAACGGTCACATCGGCTTCAACGAGCCCGCCGACACGTTCCCTGCTGCTACTCATGTGGTAGACCTGCAGGAATCCACTATTCAGGCTAACAGCCGTCTGTTCAATAGCATCGATGAGGTTCCGCGTCAGGCCTACACCATGGGCGTCGGCACCATCATGGGAGCAAAGAAGGTTCTGATGGTTGTATCCGGCGAGGATAAGGCAGACATCGTTCGCAAGGTTTGCTACGGTCCCGTTACGCCTCAGGTGCCTGCCAGCATCCTGCAGTTCCATCCTGACTGCACCGTTGTCGTTGACGAGGCTGCTTTCTCCAAGTGCGAAGAGTTCGCTGAAGACGATGGATGTGGCTGCGGTGACGATTGCGATTGCGGTGGCGAGCATCATCATCACCATCATCACGAGTAAGATCCACTGCAGTTAAGCGGTGCGCTGTGCGTGGCGAGCGGCTCGGGGATTTCTCCGAGCC
>URZP01000159.1 GCA_900552365.1 uncultured Coriobacteriaceae bacterium | reverse complement strand
TTTCTTCCAGCTGGGGCGATGATACAATCGCAAACGAAAAGGCCAGTGGTTTCCTCCCCATATTCGAATGAGATGAGAACTAACGTGAGCAAGTCTCGTGGCAAACACGCTAAAGGTAAATCACCTAAGGTTAAAAAGAGCAAAGACACTAAGGTGATTGACGAGCAAGCGACCCCTGAAGCCCCCGATTCAGCAGAAGGTGACGCTCCCGATGCCGATGCGATCAAGGCTTCTGACGCTTTTGCAGGCGAGGGCGTTGCTTTTTCGACCGTAGAAAACACCTCGGACGATTCGACCTGCGCCTTGTCCCCGGCCGAGAAGGCGCATGCGCGCGGATCCGTCATCGACGGATCCGGCGCCTACGATTCTTTCGAGCATGACGCATTCCAGTTTGGCGCTGTTTCCTCGGCGACTCCAGCCGAAGGGGAAGAGAAGAAAAAGACCGATTCCAAAAAGGTCAAGAAGATTCTGGGCATCGTTTTCGGTTCGATCGCGGGTCTGCTTGTGGCAGCCTACCTCGTTGGCATCGCTATTTTCTCGAACTGGTTTTTCCCAAACACTTCGATCGGTACCATCGATGCGTCTATGAGATCCTCCGCCGAAGTTGCCGCTCAGCTCGATGAAGCGGTGGGCGATTACCAGCTTACCGTCTCGGGCGATGGATTCAACTACACCATCGACACCGCTCGCGCAGGCGTCAAGATCGACTCTGCCGCCATCGTTAAGAAGATGCACGAGGCACTGCCCGCGTGGCAGTGGCCCTACTTGCTTTCCCAGAGCGATCACGCCCTTACCGACTTGTTCGTGGCCAATTACTCTGGCGGCTCCATGCTCGAAGCCGACCTTAAAGAAAAGGTTGAGGAGTTCAATAAGACGGCCACGCAGCCTCAGAATGCCACCATCGCTTACGATGAGGTTAAAAAGCAGTTCGCAGTGAAAGCCGAAGTTCCGGGTACGGCGCTTGACACTGCTGCGGTGGTGAAGGCCGCCGATATCGCCATCTTGTCCTTCCAACCCTCTGTGACGTTGGGGGATAACGAGCTGAAGAAGGCTGACATCCTGTCGACGGATGCTCGTTTGAAGACCGCTGCAGACACGGCGACGCGCATGTGCGGTTTGACGGTCAAGCTCGTCATGGCTGGGAACGATGCCGGGTCGATCGGCCCCGATCAGATTTCCCAGTGGATCAAACTCGAAGACGACTTCAGCGTCTCGCTTGACGGCGGTCAGTTTGATGCGTATATCGCCGAGCTGCAGGGCAAGCTTGATACCGTTGGCTCCGAGCGCACGTACACACGCCCCGATGGTAAGGTCATCACGGTTTCTGGCGGCGTTTATGGTTGGGAAGTCGATGGTGAAGCCCTGCATTCAGCTATAACCGATGCGGTGAAAAGCGGCGTTTCTCAGACGGTCGACATTCCCTGTCTCTCGGAAGGCGAGGTATATAAGGGAGCCGGTGAGAAAGATTGGGGCAATCGCTACGTCGATATCGACCTTGCCGAGCAGCACGTTCGCATGTACAACGAGAGCGGCGACCTGATTTGGGAATCCGATTGCATTTCCGGCAAGCCTGACGGAGTGCACGACACGTCCGTTGGCGTCTACTGGCTCAACTCCAAATCGAGTCCTGCGAAATTGACCGGATACGAGAACGGCAAGAAGATATACGAGTCGCAGGTGCGCTATTGGATGCCGTTCGATGGAAATGCGATCGGTTTGCATGACGCCGATTGGCAGCCGGGATTCGGCGGCACGATGTATGCAAGCGGCTACGGTAGCCATGGCTGCGTGAACCTGCCCGTGAATGCGGCTGCCGATTTGTACGGCATCATTCAAGAGGGCGATGTCGTCGTTTCGCATTGGTAAGCCGTGGGATTCTTTATTGGTGCAGCCAAGAGAGAATAGCCGCATGGCCCCACAATCTTGGGCTATGCGGCTCGACTTATTGCCAGATGGATCAGATGGCGGAATTTGTTAGATTGCGGTGAGGTCGGCGAACGTCAGATCGATCAGCTTCGCCAAGTCGTTGGGGGACATCTCGATTTGGTACCCAACGCGTCCCGCCGAGAAGCAGATGGTGTCGTACAGGGCAGCAGTTTCGTCAATGGCTGTGGGGAACGCCTTTTTCATGCCCAGCGGAGAGCAGCCTCCGTGAACGTATCCAGTAAGGGGCAACAGCTCTTTCGCCTTGATCATCGCGACGGATTTCTCGCCAACCACAGTC
>URZP01000158.1 GCA_900552365.1 uncultured Coriobacteriaceae bacterium | reverse complement strand
CATACGTGCGCTTCGTTGGCGACTTCATGGTGGTATTCCTGTACACGAAGGTAGCGCGCGACTTCACCACCATCTCCCATGATCGCATTATGTCTTCGCTCGACGAGACCATTCATCGTCCGTTCGACGTGCTGTGCGGCATCTCGCAGATGTTCGAAGATTTGCACGAGGCAGGCAGCGCATTCAAACAGGCTCTTTATGCGCTTGAGTATCGTGATTTCTATCGTCGTGAAATGCGCATCATGCGCGAGGAGCATTACGAGGAGATCGCTGCGGGCGCTGCGTTCGAACAGGTCGTTCCGTATTATCTTGTCGAGGAAAGTTGCGTCGACACTGCTTTCGTTGACTTCTGCCTTTCCCAGGCGTTTTTGACCACCATTTTGGCCGACGACATTCGAAACAACACCAAGAACTTCCAGATCTTGTGGTTCTACTTAGCCTACGAATGCAATGCCTCGTCGGTGGGGCGCCGTATGTTCATGCATCGCAACTCGGTTCTGTATCACTTGAAACAGATGGAGAAGCGCTACGACTTCAGTCTTGAGCGCAGATACTTCCGCGAAAAGCTGATGCTCGATTTCAGGTTGGTTTTCATGAACCTGAGCGAAGCGTCTCTGAACACGCTGTTCGAGAACTAATTTCCCTTGACGGTTCAAGCGATTGAGTGCGAGCCTGCGATCATACTTTCATCTGAAACCAAACAAGGCGCCTTATCAGGCGCCTTGTTTGGTTTCGAAAACCGCGATTCGTATTGCGTGCGCTAAAGCACGGTCTGGATGACCTGCGGACGGAACCCCGCCGCATCAAGAGCGCCGATGATCTCCTGTTTGTGTTCGACGCCGAACGATTCGATGGTCAGGCGCAGTTCAACGCCGTCGTTACGGTTGATGTTCACGAACTGGTTGTGCTCGATGCGAATCACGTTGCCCTTGTGCTGGGCGATGGTGTTCGAGACGGCAACAAGCTGGCCGGGCGTATCGGGGAGCATTGTGGATACCGTGAAAATGCGGCCACGTGCGATAAGGCCGTGCTGGATCACCGAGCTCATGGTGATGACGTCCATGTTTCCGCCCGACAGGATGCTGACAACCTTCTTGCCTTCAGCAGGAAGGTGCTTCAATGCGGCAACGGTAAGCAAGCCGGAGTTCTCAACCACCATCTTATGGTTTTCGACCATATCCAAGAAGCATTCGATAAGCTCGTCGTCTTCGATGGTGATGATGTCGTCGATGTTTTGTTGGATGTAGGGGAAGATCTTGTCGCCTGGTTCCTGAACGGCGGTGCCGTCTGCAATGGTGGAGACGTGGGGGAGCTTCACAACGTGGCCCGCCTCAAGCGATGCCTTCATGCATGCGGCGCCTGCGGGTTCAACGCCGATGACCTTGATGTGCGGGTTCAGCAGCTTTGCAAGCGTGCTGACGCCGGTGGCCAATCCGCCGCCCCCGATGGGAACAAGCACGATGTCGACCAAGGGAAGCTCCTGAACGATCTCCATCATGATCGAACCTTGACCGGTGGCAACGGCGGGATCGTTGAAGGGGTGCACGAACGTGTAGCCTTCTTCTTCGGCAAGTTTCGCTGCGTATTCGGCAGCTTCGTCGTATACGTTGCCATGCAAAATGACTTCCCCGCCGTAGTGCTTAGTGCGTTCGATTTTGATAAGCGGGGTGGTGACCGGCATGACGATCTTTGCATTCACGCCGTAGCGCGTCGCGGCGAAGGCGACTCCTTGCGCATGGTTGCCTGCGCTAGCGGTGATCAGGCCGCGGCTTCGCTCTTCGTCGGTGAGCGTCGAGATCTTATAGTAGGCGCCGCGAACCTTATAGGCGCCCGTGCGCTGCATGTTCTCGGGCTTGAAGTAGACTTTGTTGCCGGTGGCGTCGCTGAAGTGAGGGCTGTAGATGAGCTTGGTCTTCTCGGTTGCTTCTTTAACTTTGGTCGAGGCTTCCTCGAACGCCTCGAGAGTCAGCATCTCGGTCATGCTCAATCCCCTTACTTTGTTGTTACGAGGGCGCGCCTTTCTGACGATTTCCTTGAAAGGAAGCGATCATGCACCCTATTCGGCAGCTTGCAGTGGCATAGTATACCCAGTTAAACGTTAACCAACGGAAACAGTTAATCGTCATGTAATCGTCGCATGTCAGCGACGTCTTAGAGGAAGGCTCATTATGGATACCATCGCCACAACTGAAGCTCCTGCCGCAATCGGTCCCTACGTTCAGGGAAATATCGTGGGGAACGTGCTGTTCGCTTCGGGTCAGATCGCGCTCGACCCGGCAACGGGCGAGTTGGTGGGAAACGATATCGTTTCGCAAACCGCGCAGGTCATGACGAACATCGCTGCTCTTTTGAAAGCTGC
>URZP01000157.1 GCA_900552365.1 uncultured Coriobacteriaceae bacterium | reverse complement strand
AATGAAGGGCACAGCCGGTCACATTGCGAAAAACGGTTCGGACGCCAGCAATCCCTTAAGCAAGAAAGAAGCGGCCCGCTCATGCGAGCCGCTGAAATGCTGAAGCAGTTTTCCAAACGATGTTACGTCTTTTACAAGTGCTCGACTACCAAGTCGCCCATCTTCGCCGTGCCGACCACGTGATCATCGGCGGTTTGGTCGTCCTTGATGTCGCCTGTGCGCCAACCTTCATCCAGAACCTCGGTGACGGCACGCGCGATGTCGTCAGCCGCATCCTGCATATCAAAGCTGTAACGCAGCATCATCTCGACGGAAAGGATCTGAGCAAGCGGATTGGCAACACCCCTGCCCGCGATGTCAGGTGCGCTGCCGTGGCTGGGCTCGTATAGCGCGACGCCGTCGCCCAAACTTGCACTTGCAAGCATGCCAAGCGAACCAGTGATCTGGGCAGCCTCGTCAGACAGAATGTCACCGAACATGTTCTCGGTAAGGACGACGTCGAAATCCACGGGGCGATTGATGAGCTGCATGGCGGTGTTATCAACCAGCAAGTCCTCGATCTCCACGTCAGGGTATTCCGCCTTGCCAATGCGATGCACGATCTCACGCCACATACGACTGGTCTCAAGGACATTCGCCTTATCGACGCTGGTCACCTTGCCGCGGCGTTTACGCGCCGCTTCAAACGCCTGTCGAGCGATCCGCTCGACCTCGTACTCACGATATTCAAGCGTGTCATAGGCGCGCTGGCCCTTTGCACCGTTAGCGCCGGCGCCTTCTTCGTCGTAGAAGCGCTCACGCTTGCCGAAGTACAAGCCGCCGGTAAGCTCACGCACGATCATCAGATCAACGCCGTCGACGATCTCGGGCTTTAACGTGGAAGACCCTGCCAACGCCCGATGAATCTTCACGGGACGAAGATTGGTGTATAGCCCAAGCTCCTTACGGATGCCCAGCAAACCCTGCTCGGGACGAGGTGCACCCGGATCGGTGGAGTCCCACTTCGGTCCGCCAACCGCCGCAAGAAGAACTGCATCGGAAGCTTTAGCGACCTCGAGCGTTGCTTCGGGAAGCGGATCTCCCGTTGCATCGATGGCGGCGCCACCGATGAGGGAATCCGCGCAATTGAATTCGACGCCGTATTTCGCACCAACAGCCTTTAGAACCTTCACACCCTCGGCGATGATCTCGGGGCCGATGCCGTCGCCCGGCAGAAGGCAGATGTTATACGCTGCAGCCATTTCGCTTACCTCTTTCGACACGTTACTGATTCGCAAGTCAATACTAACGCCCCTGGGCTGCAAGCGGCATCAAACAGTTCAGCTCGAAACGCCCCTGAAACCAGAAAGGCTTCAACATAATGTTTTCCGGTGGATCTCTGCAATTTTGGGACATCGGGGACTACCCATGAAAGGAAGGCTTCTTCCATACTAGGCAACAACATTCGTATTGAGGAGGCAGCAATGGAAGAGGTATTCGCCATCAAATGCAAGAGCTGCGGCGGTCCCATGTACTCCAACCAGGCAAAACGCAGTTTCGAGTGCGCGTATTGCGGCGCAAGCGAGCCCTGGAGCAAGGGCGAATCCGAGCCGAACGCCCTGATCAGCTTTCGTCATAAGCCCCTCGAGAAGCAAAAGGACCTGCTGAAGCTTGTCATTGCGGGCACGCTTCAACCGCCCGAGGAAAAGGAGTGGTACTACTTCAAATACTACTGGCGCAGTATGTCGCTGTTCGAGAAGATCCTGAACGATGACCCTGCCACCGCGCAGGAGCTCAGCGAATCTAAGCACATCAGCATTCCCTGCCCGTACTGCGGCGCGTCGTTCGAGGGCGAATCGACTCAAAGCGTGTTCGAATGCCCCGCCTGCGGCAACAAGGTTGCCATGTCAGACTGCTGCGAACCGGGAACGTTCAGCAAGCGCCTTTCAATTGGATCGGGTGCCGAATACATCCCCGAGCAGGCCCTTCCCTGCCATATCACCGAACAGCAGGCACGCGCCAACGCCCGGCAGTTCGTGCAGCAACACGCCGATGCGTTCGCCAAGCACGACATGAATGACTGCATCGACAATCAGATGACGCTTGCATACCTGCCCATTGCGGCAGTCGATCTTCATGTGATGACCGCGTTTCCCAGCGGGTTGTTCCGCAAAGACACGCTGATCTACAGCGAGCTCATTAACTGGGCTTACCCCAAAACCGACTTCTTTGACATGCCCCTTCTTAGCCTTCTTGAGCCGTGGGACTACTCTGAGGCAGCGCATTTCGACCCCGCGATGCAAGAAGGGATAGTCACCGTCGCCGGCGAGGTTAAGGGCGAGTACGCCCGCAGCCGAAGCGAAAGCGAGTCCGAACAGGGCGATTACA
>URZP01000156.1 GCA_900552365.1 uncultured Coriobacteriaceae bacterium | reverse complement strand
GGCACCAGCACCCATTTTTCGAATCAAAAACTCAACTTCAAGACCAGATGCATCAAGGATTCTCGTCGATCCGTTCAGACGATCTGACTCAACGAAGAAACCCCTATCCCTTGCGAGTACCGCCAAACCAGCAGCCGGAACGGGGCGCCTTAAATTACGTATGAGAAAATCGACATCGAGCGTTCTGATGTTGGGACCAAAACCAGGCAGAATGCCGGCTTCCTCGTATACATACTCCGCCCACGAGCCGATCAAAGCAACAAAAGGCATGCAACCGGCCTCTTCAACAAGATCAAGAACATGAGCGAATGCGCGCTGCTGCTCAGACAACATCGGGGGTCCTCCCTAAGGCTCGTTCGATCTGCTGACGCGTGCGCTCTTGCTCTTTTAACGCCGCTTTCAACTCTTTCCGGCGTTCAATTTTCTGACGGACATCATCGACGTCAGACGCAGGGACGTAGTCGGATTTCACCTTGTCGCCCTCGCGATAATTCAGATAGTAGTACTCGCGACCTTTTATCTTTCGCGATCGGACGCTTCCTTTGGGCAGCGACTCAAGCTCTGCTTGCAAATGACCGCTAAGGCGAACGGACCTTCCGTATTCTTCCTCAAGCACCTCTTCGAGCACCGACATGCGTCGCTTCCCCTCCTAGTGGTTACCCTACAAATTAATAATTGCAAATAATTGTAGGGTAACTTGCGACCATTATCAAACCGCAAGCCCTAAACAATATGATCGATGCAAAACCTCAGTTGGCCCGTCGCCAATCGCTCGCGCCCTAATGAAAGTTGCGCGTAGAATGGTTGTCCAAATGCTCACCGATGCTGGAGAGAATGATCATGCCCGACGGCTCATCCAAGGCTAAATAAATCCTGATGCTGTTCTCCTTCGATTTGCCCCGGCTGTTCCCCTTGCTGATGTGGGGCTCCGCGAAGATCTCGCGGCCGTTGTACACATCGTAGCGAGACGCCATCACAGCCTTGTCCGCACGCGAGTTGCGCCCTTTGCCGCGCTTGTACTCAAACCCGCTGGCAGAATCGTTAAAGCTTCGCTCCAAATCGACGCCCGACCCGCTGCGCCAAAGCGAATGCAAAAGCGTGCACAGATAGTACAGCGCGTTCCACAAAACCTCGGGGCTGCTCTCGCAATTGTCCAGCGAACGCCACGCGCGCTCCGTCAGGTCGAACCTGCCCGGATACGCCTCCAAGAACATATTCACGATGTCTTTTCGCGACTTGGGATACAGCGGTAAGCCCGAAACCGGCGCCTCGACCATGCCCGAACCCTCAAACGCCTGCTGAAGGCTTGACGCTTTCGACTCCGCCGCATCCAGCTGCTGACGCAGCTTCTTGTTCTCCTCGCCCAAGCGATCCCTCTCGTTAAGCGTTCGCTCATGGTCGTCAAGGAACTCGTCAAGCTCCAGTCGAACCTGATCCGTTTCGCCCTGAGCATCTTCGGCACGTTGACGCAGCCGCTTCTCAAACGTGCTGCGGCGAACGAGATCGTGCACGTCATCAAGCCGCACCGTATCTTCGTAGAAGTGAACATCCTGAGCCAGCGCCCGTCTTAGTAGCAGAATCAAAGCCTCGACGCCGCCCAGCTCCTCAATTGCAGCGGGCGAGAAAAAGCGGTGCTTCCAGTGCTCGGCCAGGCTCTTCTTGGGCTCGTACACGCGAATCGCGCCGTTCGTGCAGCGCAGCTCAGCTCTTGGAAGGCAGGCGTTCATCTCGTCCATAAAGGCGGGGCTTTCGCTGAAAAAGACCGCCGCCGAGGGGCCCAAAGCCGCAGAAACAGCGTGCGGATCAACCAAAAGCGTTGCCGCCCCGTCGTCGACTACGGGGCTGACGAACACGACAGGCGTGTTGCGGTTCTTGTCGGAGACGAACGACCAGAAGCTCACGAAGTCGCCAACCTCCAGACGGGTGGGCTCCATGAAATTGCTCCTGCCCGAAACCGAGCAGCGGATGCGATTGTTGTCCGACAGCCTAAGAACAATGCCCGGGATGGTTTCGGAAGGGGTGGGCTGCAGCGGGCCCAGGAAACCCGGCTGATCGCTGTAGGAAAGAATCAACGACAACGTGCCGCGGCCTTGCTCGAGCCAGGTAAAGCCGATTTCCGTGCGCCATTCGCGGAAGGCGCAGCCCTCAACCTTTATAGTCTCGGAGATGGCGCAGGCCCATTTGTTGCCGAAAACGTCGTCGTAGAACGTGGCTGATTCGATAACCACCGAGGCGTCGGCATCCGTCGATCTGATCTGGCCTTTTCGCTTAAGTGCCGACCATTCCTGGTTGTCGGTGGTAAGCACGGGCGCGGCATCACTAAGAGCGCCGTCGTACTGCGAGCCGTCGCAGGAAGCGTCGCCGTAGCACACAGGACCGTTCCATTTGGACGTCATCC
>URZP01000155.1 GCA_900552365.1 uncultured Coriobacteriaceae bacterium | reverse complement strand
ATCACGGGTGCAGCCCATGCTTTGAGCGTCTCCCAGGGCACCATCTCCGAAGCTATCTCGCAAATTGAAACGGAAGCGGGTGTCGAACTGTTCACACGCAAGCGCAAGCCCTTGGTGCTTACTGAAACCGGTGAGGAATTCTTAGGTTACGCGCGCGGTGTCGTCAAAAAGATGGACGCCCTTGAGTCTCGGTTCGGCGCCGAGAACAAGAAGATCAACTTTGCCGTTTCTTCGCTGCCCTTCCGATTTTCGGTCAACGCCCTTGGCATGGTATCCGCTGCGCAGCCCAACGATCGCTACGAGTTCTCTATCGACATCGCCCCGTTCTCGAAGCTGGTTCAAGACGTATCCTCGGGCGCACGCGACTTCGGCGTTCTTTACCTGACCGAAGACAACGAGATGCCCATGCTGCGCGTCTTCTCGGATAGCGGCCTTGTGTTCAAGAAGATGTTTGAAGCTAAGCCGCATATCCTGATAAAGCCGCAGCATCCTCTTGCCGACAAAAGCAGCGTGACGTTCGACGATTTGAAAATCTATCCGAAGTTCCTGTTCTCGCAGTACATCTACGTTGGCGCCCCTTCGGAATGCGAAGCACGACTGCCATACACCGCCGAGCGCGCAGGCGGCCTCATTCAAATGGACAGCGTTCTTTCGCTGAGCGAGTTCGTCAGCTCGTTTGCGGGCATGGATGGCTACATGATCTGGTGCGATCTGGTTCCTGAAGAAACCAACCCCGAAGAACTGGCTTCGGTGCCCATCGAGGGCGGCGCGCCTATGACCATCGGGTACCTTAAGCCCGCCGACACCGCTCTGACCGAAATCGAGCGCCAGTACATCGACGCCATGATGACCTACGCTCCCGAAAACCGCCGTTAGATCTTTCGCGGATCTAACTCTGGCCATCACAAAAACCAACAGGGAGTCCGCTCTGTCATGGTGCGGACTCCCTGTTTTCTTTCGCGAAGCCAACCTTGAACACGACCAAACCAACAGCAAGCCTGCGTCGTCTCGACGCGGGCTTGCTCTTTCCCAACGCAAGCCCGTCATCCTCCCAACAAAAAATCGCCCCCAGCTCTAACGAGCCAGAGGCGACGGAAGGGAGGGTTATTTCATATATCCAACCGAAACCATTCGGCTGAAATCACTATTGAGCCGTGCCTATTACAGCGGACAGACCAAGCACCAGGCAACGATCAGCACCGTGTTCACCAGAACGGTCGGAACACCGTAGAGATAAATATCCTTGGTGGTAATCCATTCCTTATTCGGGAACAACAAGACACTCGCCGCGCAACCCGCAGGCGTAAGGATGGCGTTCGTCGATGCCAGCATGATGGCAAAGCCAACAAGCTCGGGCGACAAGCCGAAGCCAGCGCACATCGGCAGGATGACGGGCAGGAACATTGCGACGACGACCATGTTGATCATGAAGTTCGTCAGCAACACGACCACAGCGATGACGATGAGCAAGAACAAGCTCGAAGGTACGCCCGCAAGCGCCGGGATGACGTTTTGCGACAGGAACAAAGAGATGCCGGTCTTCTCGCTGTTCAAGCAACCACCAATGGCAAGGATGACCGCAACCATCATGATCATGTTCCAAGGAACGTCCTTAGACGCAATCTCAGCAAAATTCATAGCCGGCTTGTTGTTGTGGTACTTCAACGTGACGATGATGAAGAACAGGAGCGCCATGCCGGTGGAGCCGTAGCCGTTGTAGAACGTAGCCAGAGCGCTGCCCTTCGGAATAAAGGACGGAGCAAGCAGCAACACGATGAAGATCAAAAGCATGACCAGAGCCTGCTTGAGCTCATAAGGCTTCTCGCCGGTCGAGATGTTCAACTTATAGTCCTTGAGCGCCGCGACATCCAAGCGGAAGACGAACTTCAGAAGCAGCTCGTACACCAAGATCTGAGCAATGCCGAAAGGAATCATGAAGCTAACGTATTGGATCATGTCGGCAGGCGCGCCCATGATGTTAGCGTACACGCCCAGGTTAGCGATGGCGTTACCGCCCCATGGCATGGTAACCAAGCCAAATGCACCCTGCATCGCGATGCCGAAAACCAACGCGGTGGGGAACTTATCGTGAGGCTTCATTCCAGCACCGTTTGCGATGCCGTACACAACCTCCCACATCAGCAGCATGCCAACATACGTATGAGTCAGCGAGCTGATCAGGTATGCGGCGAACAACGTCATGAAGATCAAACGCCACGGATGGCCCTCGATAAACTTGCGGCTCATCAGCCAGTTAGCCAGGAACTGGCTAACGCCCGTTACCTTCAAATAGCCAACCAAAACGAAAGCAATGACCAAGAAGAAGAAGGAGTCCGAACCCCAACCTATCGACAGAAACTGCTTCAGCGTCATAACGCCCGTTGCCGGGAAAAGCAGCATGCCCATAAAACTAGGCCACGCACGCGGCGAAAGCGACCAACCGATGATCATGGAAAGGAATACGGTGATGCACCTCATTCCGATCTCGGTAATAGGCGGAACTGCGGGAATGAACCAACCAGAAAGAGCAATCGCCAAAACCACAACGGCTTTAAGCAGCTCTTTC
>URZP01000154.1 GCA_900552365.1 uncultured Coriobacteriaceae bacterium | reverse complement strand
CTGGTACAATCGCGATAAGCTAGAGACGAAGGGGGCCGCGATGAAGGTTGTCCGCAGGGAAGAGCAGGAAGCGCGCGAGCATGACCTGTTGTGCGAGGGCGCAGCGTTTTCGGACGAAACCGAGGGAAGGGCGCGCTCGACCGAGCCCGATTACCTTCGTAATGAGTACCAGCGCGATCGCGATAAGATCCTCCATACTAAGTCGTTTCGCCGCTTGTCCCATAAAACCCAGGTCTTCTTGGCGGTTGAGGGCGACCATTACCGCACTCGCTTGACGCATACGCTTGAAGTTGCTCAGATCGCGCGCACGGTCGCCCGCGCCTTGGCACTGAATGAGGACTTAACCGAGGCCATTGCGCTTGGTCATGATCTTGGTCACACCCCATTCGGCCACACCGGCGAGGAGGCCATTGCGCGTAAGATCGCACAGTACCGCGGTTTGGCACCCGTGGGTTTCGCGGGCCCGTCCGACGCCGATCGTCAAGGCATGTTGTTCAAACACAACGAGCAGAGCTTGCGCGTAGTCGAGGTCATCGAGAACGGCGGGCATGGGTTGAATCTTACGCCCGAGGTCCGAAACGGCATTCTGTGCCATTCGGGCGATTTGCGCGCGGAAATGCTTGAAGGGCGCGTTGTCGGCATCTGCGACCGTATCGCTTACATCAACCATGACATCGACGATGCGCTTCGCGCAGGTATTTTGAGCGAAGAATCACTGCCTGAATCGACGCATCGTCTTTTGGGCTCCAACCATTCCGCGCGCATCGAGACGCTTGTGTCCGACCTGGTTGAGACGTCTGCCGTCAAGGGCGATATCCAACTGAGCCCCGCAATTGGCAAAGCCATGATAGAGCTGCGGTCTTTCCTCTTCGATTCGGTTTACGGATCGCCGATGGTGCGCATGGAATCTGAGAAGGCGGTTCGCCTTGTCTCGACCCTGTTCGACTATTACATGCAGAATCCCCAGGTGGTTCCCGACGAATATCATGCGATTTCCGGTGGCGACCATTTACGCGCGGTCATCGATTATGTTGCCGGCATGACCGACCGCTATGCGAAAGAGCGCTTCGAGTCGATTTTCGTTCCGCGCTCGATGGGTTTCGATCGACCGTTGGTGTGACGTTTGTCGGGTGATCCGCTTTTTGGATCATTTTGATCGGTTTTACGGCGCAATTGCTATAATCGATCTTCGCATGTTCACAAGAAGCAACATAACCTCCGCCTTCCATGAGGCCTTGCCCATTATCCTTGGCTACGTCGCCATCGGCATTCCGTGCGGCATCCTGAGCGCATCCATAGGGATGAACGCGCTTCAGGTGCTGCTTATGGGCGTGTTGTTCTATTCGGGCGCAGGTCAGTTCATGATTCCCAACATGTGGCTTGCCGGGTCTCCCATCGGGGCGATCATCGCAAGCGTGTCGCTTGTCAACACCAGGCAGATGCTGTATTCGGCGTCGTTCGCGCCGTGGTGCGCCAACGCCCCAAAACGCCTATCTTTCCTGTTTGCCGCAACGGTAACAGACGAGAGCTTCGGCGTGAACATGAGCAAGTTCCTTGCCGGCGGTTGGACTGTTCAGGAATCAACGCTGGTTAACCTGATGTCGCAGACGTCTTGGACGCTTTCGTGTGTTCTTGGCGTACTGGTGGGCAATGCTATCGGCATTCCCTTGAGCATTGCCGCCTTCGCCATGACGTCTATCTTCATTTGCCTGTTGGCCACCCAGAAGATCTCTGCCGCGAACATCGTTGCGGCTGTGTTCGCCATGGTCGGCGTGTTTGTTTGCAAGTGCGTGGGTCTTGCGGGCCCTGCCATCTTGATCGGCGCCATTGTTGGCGTTGCGTGCGCAATCGTGTTCTCTCGCGTGAAAGAGGCAAGGCGCTAACATGGTTTCTCCCATCACTTGGAACGATTTCACCATCATGTTGGCGCTGTGCATGGTCACCATGCTTGCGTGCCGCGTGCTTCCCTTGTTCGTCTTGAAAGGGAAGGAACTGCCTCCTCGCATCGCCGAGGCACTGAGCTTCATCCCGCCCGCCGCATTCGCGGCGTTGGTTGCCAACGACTTGTTCACGCCTGGCATGTTCGATGCGGGTTTTTGGCCGGCAGCCATTCCCCTTCTTGCAGCGTTGGTCGTTGTCGTCGGTGCTCGTTTGACGAAATCGTTGCTTTGGTGCGCTCTTGCAGGTGTCGCGGCATACGCCTTGCTTTCTCTGCTATAGTGTTTTAGTCGCGTTCGCGTCGCGGCTGTGTGCAAAGGTTTTACTTCTGACCTGCATCTTTGTTCAATGGTGAATAATTTTCGAAGGCGAAGCTGAAAATCCTTGCATCGCATGTAGTAAGGCGATATACTACCTAATCGCGTCTTTACTACAGACTTTATTTATGTTTGGTTTGATCATATAGAAGGACTAAAGGAAATGGATATCATTCGCGCAATCGAGCAGCAGCAGTTCAAGCAGGACATCCCTGAGTTCCACGTTGGCGATAACGTTAAGGTTCACTATCGCATCACCGAGGGTAACCGCGAGCGTATCCAGGTTTTCCAGGGCGATGTCATCCGTCGTCACGGCGAGAGCAGCCGCGAGACTTTCACCGTTCGCAAGATGAGCTTCTCTGTCGGCG
>URZP01000153.1 GCA_900552365.1 uncultured Coriobacteriaceae bacterium | reverse complement strand
TTTCTTTCGGTGTGCCCGTCCTTTCCACCGATGTTGGCTCGCAGAGAACCGTGATCCCGTCAGAGGCATTATTAGGGTCAAGTACGAGGGAATTTCTCGATAAAGCCGAGAAGCTTGCGCTTAAGATGAATGAAGACGACGGCTTCCGACGCTCGGTTTGGCAGGAAGAGAGAAGGCTGATAGAAGATTTCTCTCAGCTTGAAACGGCGAACAGTTTCTTTACTCGTTTGATTAGAGGATGGAAGTAGAAGCGATGGACAAATCGACGGTTGCTGCTGTAATTGTTACGTACAATAGGCTCGAAAAGCTCAAAACGGTTCTCGAGCACCTCGAATCCCAATCGCATCCTTTGTCTTACGTCGTGTTGGTGAATAATGCATCAAGCGATGGCACGCGGGAGTATCTGGAATCGTACATTTCGGAGCGTGAGCGATTTGACGGCCCGCAGTTTGAGTTGATGAACCTTCCTCAGAACATTGGCGGCGCGGGGGGTTTTTCGGCGGGAATGAAGAGGGCCTACGAACTTGGTTGTGATTACGTCTGGATCTCTGACGATGATGGCTATCCTGAGCAGTCTGCTCTCGAGAAGCTGCTTGATGGTTACCATGCCGCTGTTGCCGAACTGGGCCTTGATGTTCCATTTGCATGTTCCGTCGTCAAGTTCACCGATGGGTCTATTTGCGAGATGAACAACCCGGTTACAGCATGGGATTGGGGCAGGCTGATCGTCAAAGGGCAGAACTCCGTGCTTGTCACTTCCTGTTCGTTCGTTTCCGTCCTGGTTCCAAGGTGGGTTCTCGAGGATTTTGGGTTGCCTTATAAAGAGTATTTCATCTGGTTCGACGATGCCGAATATACTCGCCGTCTGTCGAAGGGCTGCCCGGGCGTTCAGGTGCTCGACAGCGTGGTGGTTCACGACATGGGCGAGAACAAGGGCGTCAACTTTGGTCAGATTAACGAAGGCAACGCTTGGAAGTTCGCGTACGGAGTCCGCAACGAGGCGTCTTACCGCCTTCACCACGAAGGGAGGGCAAGCTATTTGATGTTTTGTCGAACCGTACTCCTCCAGATGAAAGAGGGCGGCGTTTCTCCTGAACTCAAAAAGAAAATGAAGAAACAATTAAAAGAGGCGATCAGGTTTAATCCTAAACGTGAGTATCCTCAGTCCTTGGTGGATGCTCGTTAATGGTTCGTCGTTAGCGCAAGAAGGCCATTAGGCGGCGGCAAGCATTTGAAAAGTCGCAGAAGAAAAGGGCCTTTCGGGGTCCTTTTCCGTTTTAGAGGGACGTTACGTTGCAGGTCTTGCGCGTCTGGGTGTTAGAGAAAGGTGAGAAAGATGATTGACAAATCGGCATTTCATTCGTTGAGTTACGGCATGTACGTTATCGGCACTCACAGCGCTAAGGGCGACTTTGGCTGCATTGCGAACACGTTTGCGCAGGTGACGTCTTCGCCGCTTCAGGTAAGCGTTGCTCTTAACAAAGAAAACGCCACAACATCGGCCGTGCGGGAGTCCGGCCGCCTCACTGCGTCGTGCTTGTCCGAAGACGCGACGATGGAGCTGATCGGGACTTTCGGGTTCCATTCGTCAACCGAGTTCGACAAGTTCGCTCGTCACGCAAGCGCGCGAGATGCTGCCGGGCTGCCTATTTTGGCTGAACAGTGCTGCGCGTGGTTCTCTGCGAAGGTGGTGCGGGAAGTCGATCTTGGCACTCATATTCTATTTATCGGTGAAGTAGAGGAGTCTCAGCGTGTTGAGGCGGCAGCGAACCCGATGACCTACGCCTATTACCATCAGGTTAAGGGCGGGAAGACGCCTCCGAAGGCATCGAGCTACCTTGACGAAGGGGAGGACCAGGGGTTGAAGGCGGCGCCCGCGGAAGAACCGACCGGTGATGAGGGCGAGCAGTCAGCAGCTCGGGTTGCCTGGCGATGCACAGTGTGCGGTCATGTGGAAATTGTCGAAGAGTTACCCGACGATTATACGTGTCCGATTTGCGGCGTGGGCAAGGAGTTCTTCGAGCGTATCGAGCTGTAGCTCTTGTCTTGTGACGGGCGACGGGGCAGCGTACCTCGTCGCCCGTTTGTTTTGACAGCGTTTAGTTCCAGCTGAAGGGCGCCATGTCGATGTCATCCTCGGCGCGTTCGCGGGCAGGGGCGCTTTTGTCAAGGACGCCAATCGCGAGCATGGCCAGAAGCTCCCAGTCGGCGCTGACGCCAAGCACGCCGCGCACGTAATCGCTGGAACTTTGCTCCGATTCGGTGAGGCGCCCGCGTCCTTGGATCCAGCAGCTTCCAAGACCTAAGCTGTTCGCCATAAGGTGCATGTTGGTCATGACCACCGAGCAGTCTTCGATCCATGTATCCGCGATTTCGGGGTTTCCGAACACGGCAATCACGGCAGTGGTGGTGTCGAAGATTCCTTGGCGCGGGGTGCGCGATGCCGAGAGCTTCTCGATGGTCTCGGCATCGTCAACTGCAACCAGTTTCCAGGGCTTCTTGTTGCGGCCGACAGGGCCGGTAAGGCCCGCGCGTGCGATTTGCTCGATATATTCGCGTGGGATTCTCTCTCCAGTGAACTTTCGAGTGCTGTGGCGTGTCAGCAGGGTTTCCATGAGCGTCATGGTAGCTCCTTTTCAATAGTCGACTTTG
>URZP01000152.1 GCA_900552365.1 uncultured Coriobacteriaceae bacterium | reverse complement strand
ACGCTTGGTGCGCCCGTGCTATTAAGATGGGAAACATCATGGCTGAACAAAACAAATTACAAAAGACATCGAAACCGCTCGACGTGCTTCTTATGGCGGTTGGTGCCTTGATCGGCTTCGCAGTATTCATGATGCCTGGCGAGCTGTTCCCTTCAAAGGGCGGCCCCGCTGGCGCCTTCATCGGTCTGGCGATCGCGTTCGTGCTGGTTGTGCCGATTGCTTACTCGTATGGATACCTGCTTCGTAAGTACCCGCTTTGCGGAGGCAGCTTCACCTTCACGCTTATCGCTTTTCGTGGGAATAAGCATCGTAAGCAGCATGCATTCGTTTCGGCGTGGTTCCTGGCGCTTGCGTATTGGGCGCTGCTTTGCTTGAACGCGACGGGCGCCGGACTGGTTCTTCGCTACATTTTCCCAGGTGTGTTCTCGGGCCCGCTTCTGTACAACGTTTTCGGTTGGGACGTCTATCTCGGCGAGATCCTCATCGCTCTTGGTTTCATCATTCTTTTCGGCTTGATCAACCTTAAGGGCATGAAGACCGCTTCCTGGATTCAAAATGGTGTCGTCATCGTTTTGTTGGGCGCCATCATCTACCTTGTTGTCGCCGTGCTCACGCAAAGCCCCAATTGGAGCAACCTTGAGCCCGCATTCCCGTCCAGCAAAACCCCGTTCCAGGCGATTATCGCCATGGTTGCCATGACCCCGTGGCTCTATATGGGCTTCGATGTCATTCCGCAGTCGGCTGAGGAGTACAACTTCACTCCCCGAAAAGCCCTGGTTCTCATGATCGTGGCTATGGCCGTCGTGTTTGTCGTCTACAACCTGATGATGGTTATCGCTTGCTCTTACGCCCCTTGGGAAGACATGCTCGCAATGGGCAACTTCTGGAATCTTGGCTGGGCTGTCGAGAACTATCTTGGCCGTCCCGGACTGCTGGTGATGGGCTTGGCCATGATCTTGGGTATTTTCTCGGGAATCAATGCCTTCTTCACCACGTCTAGCCGCGTCTTGTACTCTATGGGCCGTGTTGATGCCCTGCCTGAGGCGTTTGGCAAGCTTAACAAGAACGGCGTTCCTTCCACCGCTATCATCTTCATGATGGTAACTGCATGCATCGCTCCGTTCGCGGGTCGTCAGCTTATCTCGTGGATCGTCGACATGCTTTCGCTTGGCATGGCTGTTTGTTATACCTATGCCTGCGTCTCTGCCGCTATCGTCGCCAAGCGCAACAATGACAAGCTGGCTTTCTTCTTCGGTAGTTTCAGCGCGGTTGTTGCTGTGATCTGCGTGCTGCTCGAGATCATTCCCGGTTCTCCTGGCTTCCTTTCCGTTGAGGCTCTTATCGCCCTTGGCATCTGGGCGGCTCTTGGGGTTGTGTTCTACCTCATCAACCGTAAGAACTACCTGGCGTCCGACAAGATCGAAGAGCTTGCCGCCGAGGCAAGCGCTGAGGTGAAGGCCGAAGAGGCCGAGGAGTGCCTCGATGAGAAGGTCGAAACCCCTTATGGCACGGCCGAAATGGGCTGCATTGACGAATTGAAGGCCGCGCAATCTGCGCAGGCCGAGGTAGTGGCAATTAAGGAAGAAAAGGCTGAGGAATGCGCCGAAGTGGTGCAAACCGAATACGGCGAGGCTGACCTAGGGTGCGCTGACAAGGTGGCCGAGCTTGAAGACGCCAAAGCCAAGCTCGACGAGCTGAATGCGAAAGTCGACGCTGCGAAATAAGTTAACTTAAAGTCTTCAATCCGAGGCTTTGCATCCGACGAAGTCCTGTCGGCCGGCGTAAGAGTCGCACGGCAACAAGAAAGGGACGCAGTTTAAAAAAGCTGCGCCCCTTTCTTCAAGGACGCCGCGAAGGCGTCGGCCAATCAACGAAACACACATGAAAGGGAAACTCCCATGCGCAATATGAAATGGGGCTTGTCGGGCGCTGTCCTTTGGGCCTTCGACACGGTGATCCTCAGCATCGCTTTAAGCTCCACCGTCTTCTTCTCGACACCGCAGGCGATTGCTTTGGCATCGTTTGTCAGCACGTTTCTGCACGACGCTTTCTCGGCTATCTACATGTTCATCTACAACGGCTTTCGCAAAAAGCTTGGCAAGACATGGAAGCTCCTGCGAAGCAAAACGGGTTTGTTCGTATGTATTGCCGCGCTTATCGGCGCCCCGCTTGGCATGTCGGGTTATGTATTCTCCATTAACCAGATTGGTGCAGCCTATGCTGGCGCTATCTCGGCTTTCTACCCGGCGTTTGGCGCGTTTTTGGCACATGTCTTTCTGAAAGAGCGCCTGAAACCCTACCAATGGGGCGGCTTGGTGGTGTGCCTGGTTGCCATCGCAGCCATCGGTTTCACGCCTGACGAAACGGTGCCGGGCGATTGGTTCTTGGGTATAGCCGCAGCGCTCTTCACGGTGTTTGGCTGGGGAGCCGAAGCGGTTATCATCTCGTATGCTCTGCGTTTTGGTGAGGCCGACGAAGAGTGCTGTCTGCAGATTCGCGAAAGCGTTTCGGCCCTTACTTACATGATCATCATCTTGCCTGTTCTTGGAGGATGGGGCTGCACCGTCGATGTTGTCGCAAGTGACGCTTTGCCTTGGATCGCCCTTGCGGCTTTTATGGGAACATCATCGTTTATCTGCTATTACACGTCTATC
>URZP01000151.1 GCA_900552365.1 uncultured Coriobacteriaceae bacterium | reverse complement strand
GGCTCATTTCTTTTTTAGGAGGTAGGAATATGAGAACACTTGAAAAAGTAAGCGGCTTCGCGGGAAAGTACATGGCAATCATCGCGCTACTCGTTGCGATTATCGCCCTGATCTTTCCGCAACCCATTCATGCTGCAATCCCCACTTCCTGGGTCAACACGCTTCTCGGCATCGTCATGTTCGGCATGGGCATGACGCTCAAGCTCAGCGACTTCAAGGTTGTCTTCACGAAGCCCAAGGCCGTCATCTGCGGTATTCTCTCGCAATTCATCATCATGCCCGTTTTGGCATTCCTTTTGGTGACGCTGTTCCAGCTCCCCACCGAGCTTGCAGTTGGCGTCATCCTCGTTGGAGCTTGTCCTGGCGGCACTAGCTCCAATGTCATGACCTATCTCGCCAAAGGCGATGTCGCCCTGTCAGTTGGCATGACCGCATGCACCACCATCATGGCCCCGTTCGTAACCCCGGCATTGGTTCTTCTGCTTGCCGGCCAAACCGTCGACGTCAGCTACGTCAGCATGCTTGTTTCCATCGTTCAGGTGGTGCTCGTACCCATCGCGCTTGGTTTTGTGATCAACTACTTCTTCAGCAAGTTCGCCCAGGCGTTCAGCAAGGCTCTGCCGCTTATTTCTGTTATCGCCATCTGCCTGATCATCATGGCCGTCGTCTCCGCTAACGCGGCAAAGCTCATGACCACCGGCCCGCTTGTCGTTGCCGTCGTCATGCTCCATAACGTATGCGGCTATGCTCTTGGCTACCTGGCCGGTCGTCTGCTTGGCCTGACCAAAGAGCAGATGCGCACGCTGTCCATCGAAGTTGGCATGCAGAATTCCGGCCTGGCCACTTCACTTGCCACCATGCACTTCGCCGCTATGCCCATGGCGGCCGTTCCCGGTACCGTGTTCAGCGTCTGGCACAACATCTCGGGTGCCGTGTACGCGAACATCCTTGCTCGCACGGCCGAGGGCAAGAAGGACGAGGCTCACGCCACCGAGGGCGCCCGAGCCTAACGTCCGAAAGCCGTAATTGCCTTTCCTAGAGAGTTCCCAACGGAATCCAACACCATGAAGCGCATCAGCGCTTCATCAGTAACGCCAGCGCGATCAGTTCACGCTGGCGTTACATTTTTGCCAAGCAAGCGTTCGCAGTGTTAGCATCAGCTCCATTGGATCTTCCAAACCTAAGGAGCAGACATGTGCACCGGAATCCGATTCAACGACCCAGAAGGCAACCTGTACTTCGCACGCAACCTTGACTGGAACACCCGTTACGGCGAGCGCGTGGTTATCACTCCGAAGGGCTTCGATATCCCCTATCGATTCATCGAGCCCGCAAAATCCCAGCACAACATCATCGGCATGGCTGTTGCCGCCGGCAACTTCCCCCTGTACTTCGACTGCGGAAACGACGCAGGGCTTGCTATTGCGGGACTGAACTTCCCAGGCTTCGCCTCGTTCCCCGAAGAGCCAGTCGAGGGCAAAGACAACATCACCGCCTACGAATTCCCGCTATGGGTTGTTGCAACCTTCGACTCAGTCGATGCGGTTGAGGAAGCCCTCAAGAACGTCGTGATCAACGGCTCGCCGTTCCAACCCGGCGGCACCGTGGCGCTGCTGCACTGGATCATCGGCGATGGAAAGCGCAGCATCGTCGTCGAGCAGACCGCCGATGGCCTTCACGTATATGACGATCCCGTCGACGTGCTTACCAACCAGCCCGAATTCCCCTGGCACCTTACCAACCTGCGCACGTACATCACCGCCACGAACACCATGCCCGAAAACCCCGTTTGGGGAAAGATGGAACTTGTGCCGTTCGGTGCAGGCTCCGGCGCTCGCGGCATCCCGGGCGACTCGTACACCACCTCACGCTTTGTGAAAGAGGCATTCACCCATGTCAACTATCCGCAAAAGGACAATGAAGCCGAGAATGTCTCGCGCGCATTCCATACCCTTTCGGCAGTTGCAATGATCGACGGCAGCTCTCAAATGGCCGACGGAACGTTCGAGGTCACCCTGTACACCGGCTGCTATTCGGCGCGCACGCAGACCTACTATTACTCGACGTACGAGGATCCCGCCATCGTTGCGATACCTATGAGCGATTATCTCAACGATTCCACTGACCCCTCCAAGATCATCGTGATATAAACGAACGATCAGCGAAATCGCGACCCTCATAGCAAAAGGATCATCATGACCGGAAACGAAACCGTCCTTCAGTACCTCACCGCCGTGCCCGCATGGTATTTGGCCACCAGCGTCGACGACCAGCCTCACGTTCGCCCGTTCAGCTTCGCTGCCGAACAGGACGGCAAGATCTGGTTCTGCACCGCAACCACTAAGGACGTATGGGAAGAGCTTTTGGTGAACCCCCGATTCGAGGCAACTTCGTGGTGGCCCGGCCACGGCTGGCTGATCCTTCGCGGCATTGCCGGCATGAACGACCTGGTGAACGACGAGATCCGCAAGGCAGGTTACGACCACCTCACCATGCTGGGCGAAACCTACGACGGCCCGACCGACCCTACTCTAGTTTTCTTCAGTGTCGAGCAGCCTCAGGCCTGGATCTGCGGCCATGACAACTGGGAGCCCATCGAGCTTCCCTAAGCGAAGCAATCATCGATTCGCACGCAAAGACCCAACGGTTTTCAC
>URZP01000150.1 GCA_900552365.1 uncultured Coriobacteriaceae bacterium | reverse complement strand
CTCCACGATGAAAAAAGTCCTGCCGAGCTTGGCGGGCCGCGAAGATTGGTTGGCAACATGGCTCTACCCAAACTCGAGCATAAGAAGAAAGCGACCGGCACCAACGATCGCCGCAATGTCTGGCTTTTGATCATCACCACGATTCTCCTTGTGGTCTCCGTGGCGCTTTTCATGCCCCCCGATAAGAAGATCAACCAGGGCCTCGACATTCAGGGTGGCCTTTCCGTTGTGCTCACTGCATCGACTACCGACGGCACCGACATCACCGATGCCGATATGGAAACGTCGCGCGCCATCATCGAGAATCGCGTGAATGCGCTGGGCGCTTCCGAAGCCGTCGTCCAGCTTCAGGGCCGTAACCAGATTTTGGTCCAGATTCCCGGTCTGTCCGACACCGAAACGGCTTTGGCCACTATCGGCAAAACCGGCAAGCTTGAGTTCGCCCGCCTTGATTCCTTTACCGACAGCGATGTCGTGTCGAAGATCAATAGCGGCCAGTACGGTCAGGAAAGCACCGTCACCGACGCCTTTGGCAACCAGTTCCCCAGTGGCCAGAAGCAGACGCTGAAGGTTGCGGAGGGCACCTACACGCCGCTCATCACCGGCGAGAACATCAAGAACGTCACGGTGGATCGTGCAAGCGAAGCCGCAACAACTTATGCCGTGAACCTGACGCTTGATTCCGCGGGAACGCAGGCGTTTGCCAATGCCACCAAGGAACTCGCGCCTACCAAGGGCAAGATCGTCATCATCCTTGATGGCGAGGTGCAAAGCGCCCCTGCGGTCCAGTCCGAGATTCCCACCGGCAACGTTTCCATCACCGGCAACTACACTCAGGACGAGGCCAAGAACCTCAAGACCATCCTTGAGTCCGGCTCGCTTCCTGTAAGCTTCTCGTTCTCGCAGAGCCAGGTCGTCGGTCCGACGCTTGGTCAGGATGCCCTTGCGTCCGGCGTTGTCGTTGCGCTGCTGGGCTTGGCGCTGGTTATGATCTACCTGCTGTTCTTCTACCGCGGCTTGGGCACCATCACCGCCGCGGCTATGGTCGTGTTCGCGATTTTCTATTTGGGCATCTTGGCTGGCCTTTCGCACTTCGGCCTGTTCAGCCTTTCGCTTTCGGGCGTTGCCGGCATTGTTTTGACGATCGGTATGGCCGCCGACTCGTCGGTTCTCACGGTCGAGCGCTTCCGTGAGGAGATCCGTATGGGCCGCAGCGTTCGCGCTGCCTCCATCACGGGCGTTAGGCATGCCATCCAGACGTCCATCGACGCCGACCTCGTCACTCTGGTAAGCGCCCTGTGCTTGTTCTTCCTCGCATCCGCTTCCGTTAAGGGCTTCGGTCTTACCCTTGCCCTGGGTATCATGTGCGACATCGTCATGATGCTGTTGTTCAAGGCTCCGCTTATTCGCCTGCTTGCGCCGCGCACCATCGCCGCGCATCCTTCGTTCTGGGATGTCAAGGACGGCCAGGTTGCCGCAAAGGTTTACGCCGATCTTGCCGCCGTCGAAGGCGTCAGCGCCGGCGAGGCCGAGATCGGCGAGGCTCTTGACCGCAACGAGACCGAGTGCGTGGTGAAGGAGCGCGGTGGCGACGCTGCCCCGGCGCTGCTCGAGCGCGTTCGCAACGTAAAGGGCCGTTTCATCAAGCACGACATCAATTTCCTGGGCTACAGGAAGATCCTGCTTTCCATCTCTGCCGTGCTCATCGTGCTGTCGTTCGTTGTGGTTGGCGTGCGCGGCCTGCAGTTCGGCATCGAGTTCGTCGGCGGCACGTCCGTTTCGTTCCATGACACCGGCAGCCTGACTCTCGACGACATGCGCACTGCGTTCAGCAACGCGGGCGAGCCCGATGCGGTTATTCAGACCACCTTTTCCGACGGCGATGATGGCTTCCTGGTTCGTACCACCACCACCGATGCGCAGGCTGCTGCGGCTACCGCCAACACGGTTGCCAGTCAGGTTGGCCTGACTGCCGATAGCTTCGAAGTCACCACTATCGGTCCCGACTGGGGCTCGAGCGTCATCAACGCCTCGCTGATCGCGTTCTTGGTTTCGATTGCGCTTATCATTGTCTACATCGCCATCAGGTTCGAGTACAAGATGGGCTTCACCGCCGTCGCGGCGCTGCTCCACGACCTGATTATCGTGATGGGCATTTACGCGTTGGTCGGTCGCGAGGTCAACCCGAACACCATTGCGGCGTTGCTTACCATTTTGGGTTACTCGCTGTACGATACGGTGGTCGTGTTCCACCGCATCAACGACAACATGACTGATCTCTCCATTAAGTGCTCGTTCATGACGATGGCGAACCATTCGATCAATCAGGTCTTCATCCGTTCGTTGAACACCACGCTGACCTCGCTCATCCCGGTTGTCGGCATGCTAATCTTTGGCGGCGAGACCTTGAAGGACTTCGCGTTCGCCATGGCGATCGGCTTGGTTGCGGGCGCATACTCCTCTATTGCCGTCGCCTCGCCGCTGTTCGCCATGTGGAAGACGCGCGAGCCTCGTTATGCCAAGCTCGCTAAGCGCTTCGGTGATACGGTTGGCGTGTTCGAGTTCGACCGTTCGCAGGGAACTACGGGCGCGTCGGTGGCCAATTCGCGTTCGGCTCGTTTGAAGAGCGCTCAGGCCCAAACCGCTAATGTCGAACGTCTTTCGGTGCCCA
>URZP01000149.1 GCA_900552365.1 uncultured Coriobacteriaceae bacterium | reverse complement strand
CGATAGCGGCGATTGTCGAGGGGTTCGTCATTTGGTAATGCACGACGCTCTGCATGTAGCGAACGAGATTTCCCTTCACGTTCTCTCCGCCGTCCAACACGAGTTGTTTGTATTCGTTGTACAATTCGCGGCTCATCGAGAAGTTCACCGCAACAGTATCAGCAGCCATTTTTTCTCCTTCAGACACTAAGTCGACCTACCTAGCATAGTAAGTCGACCTAGTTACCTTGTCAATGAGAGCCTCCTTGGCTCTTTTTTGTTAAATCACTGGTTGGGGATTTCGGGCGAAAGTCGCGAAACCACCAACCAGTGACTTAACAGTGCCCTAATAACTTTTTCCGCCCCTAAAGTGTCGTTAGAATTTTTTCAGGGGTGCTAATGACAAGAAGGCGTCGTTAGCGCTCCTTTTGAAGCCCCAACAACCGATGTCGAGCAAAAGGACAGCTGCGTCATCAAACGCTCATCCGCACAAGCATCAAATGCACGGAAGGGCACCGCAATCTGCAGCGCCCCTTCTTCGCAAACTACTCGAAAACGTTCGGCATGACGATTTCGCCATCGCTCCAAACAAGAGGCAAGCCAACTTCGTGCATTGCGTACAACAAGTCCACCAACTCGTTCGGCGCATAACTATCTCCAACGCACTCGAAGTATCGACTGCCCACATAGACGTTCATCGTCCATGAATACCCATCAAGAACGCCATAGTTCGGTTCGAATCGCTTGACCCGCCTATCCGCATGAGTCGCAAAGATCGCAGATATCAACTTCGACACGTCCGCGCTTTCGACGAGGGAAACTTCCTTCGTCTCGAACCCCCTACTAAAGTGTCGGCCATTCACGCTGGCTCGCACGGCGTCGCCTTCACGTCTGATCGCAACGACAGGCGATCTCAGAAAAAGCGCGCTGCTGATAGGCCGAAATGACCAGCGTGTCGAAGTTTTTGGAAACTGTTTTTCGACCCGCGTTGCGAACCTCCACTAGCTCGTCAAGATCCGACAATGAAAATGTCCGAAGAAGCAAATTGTGAAGCCAACAAGCTAATCCAAGATGCGGCCATCAAGCGAGAACGTGACAACTTGCCAAGGGATGAACTTCCCCGACGCACGCAAAGCCTTGACGGCCATGCGCTCCAAACCGCCACAGCACGGGACCTCCATGCGCGTGATGGTGACGCTCTTGATATCGTTGCTCGTAATGATCTCGGTCAGCTTCTCGGAGTAATCGGTGCCATCAAGTTTCGGACAGCCGATAAGGCAAACTTTGTTGCGGATGAAATCGGAATGGAAGTTGCCGTACGAAAATGCGCAGCAGTCGGCAGCGATAAGCAGATTGGCGCCTTGGAAATACGGGGCTTGTGTAGGAGCCAGCTTAATTTGCACAGGCCAATTGCGAAGCTGCGAGGGCACACTTTGCGACGCGGCGGATCCGGCGGCTTCATTCGCGCCGGCGCCGTCCCCAGCCGCGCGGTCGAACGTTCGAACAGCAGATCCAGGACAGGTGACGGCCGGCCCGCCGTGAGCCTTCGCTTCGGATTCCTTTTCGCGTTTGCTGCGCTCAACCGCCGTCTCGTCGTAAGCCGCTGCCTCGCGCTCGACAAACGAGATGGCGCCTCGGGGACAACCTGGCAAACAATCGCCGAAACCGTCGCAGAAATCATCGCGCACAAGCCTGGCCTTCCCGTTAACGACCTCAATAGCTCCCTCGTGGCACGCTTCGGCGCAAATTCCGCAGCCGTCGCACTTCTCCTGGTCGATCTGTATGATTTTGCGAATCATGTCGCCCCCTTCGTCGTCTGAACTGGCTGCATGATACGAAAAACGCACTATCCTGTATGTTGTAACTACAACATATGCTTGCGAATCGAGGAATCATGGAACGAAGCGAGTTTCTGGCGACAACGCAGCTGTTCCGCGGGTCAAACCCTCAAGAAATCGAGGCCATGCTTGGCTGCCTTGCCGCACGCGAACGCCGCTATAAGGCGGGCGCGCGAATTCATCGGATGGGCGACGTAATCACGACGACAGGAGTCGTCCTTGAAGGAAGCGTACGCATCGAGAGTGTTGACCGCTGGGGCAATATCAGCGTGCTTGGCGTGAAGAAGTCGGGCGAGATGTTCGGCGAGGCATACGCCGCAGTACCCAACGAGCCGCTTATGGTGGACGTCGTCGCCGTCGAGGATACGGTCGTCCTGTTCCTGAACCTTGCGAAAATGCAGACCACCTGCACCCATGCGTGCCCGCATCACGCCAGGATCAGCGCAAGCGTGACGGCGATCATCGCGCGTCAGAGCCTTGACCTCTCACGCCGTATTCTGCATGTTGCCCCGAAAACGATCCGCGGCAAAGTGTTGGCGTACTTGTCCGACGTCGCCGAACGAACAGGCGAAAACGAGTTCGACATCCCCTTCGATCGCCAACAACTTGCCGATTACCTGGGAGTCGACCGCAGCGCCCTTTCCGCCGAGCTCTCGCGCATGCAGAAGGCAGGGCTTATCGAAACCCGCCGAAGCCACTTCGTTTTGAAGTGACGGTTGGGAGGAAGGAAGGTGGAATTCCACTTAGGCTCATCACACCAACCATCGGAACCCATCTCGATGGAAATTTGCATATGAGAAGTAAAATATCTTCGTTCATTTAGCACCGGTTCTTAGGATCGAATATGAAAGATTGCTACAGCGTC
>URZP01000148.1 GCA_900552365.1 uncultured Coriobacteriaceae bacterium | reverse complement strand
ACACCCCAACCCCGTCCTTGTTTCCTCGTTGTTCTTCAACCCGAAAAATTCTGGAAACAGACCGATCGTAGGTTTTAAGCATGGCACGGAGGCGATTCACCGATCGTGCATCCAGGCAAACCGCTTAAGGAGGAGAAGATGGGACGAATCGACGAGGAGTACGGAACACTCGTTTTCAACGATCACATCATGCAGGAACGACTTCCCCGCACTACGTACAAAGCGCTCTCGAAGACGCTCAAAGAGGGCGAGCCGCTCGACATCGACGTAGCCAACGTCGTTGCGCACGCAATGAAGGAATGGGCCGTCGAGAACGGAGCGACGCACTACACGCACTGGTTCCAACCGCTAACCGGCATCACGTCCGAAAAGCATGACGCGTTCATCAACCCGCAAGACGACGGCCGCGCGATCATGTCGTTCTCGGGCAAAGAGCTCATTCAGGGCGAGCCTGACGCCTCGTCCTTCCCCTCGGGCGGTCTTCGCGCCACCTTCGAGGCTCGCGGCTACACTGCATGGGACCCTACCAGCTATGCGTTCATCAAAGATGAAGTGCTTTGCATCCCCACTGCATTCTGCAGCTACACGGGTGAAGCACTAGACAAGAAGACACCTCTTCTGCGTTCGATGGAAGCCATCTCGAAGGAAGCCGTTCGCACGCTTGCCATGTTCGGCATCGATGTGCCGCGCGTCACCACCACCGTCGGAGCCGAGCAGGAGTATTTCCTGATCAAGGAGTCGGATTACGAGCATCGCCAGGACCTTATCCTGACCGGCCGCACGCTGTTCGGCGCACCGCCCTGCAAGGGTCAGGAGCTTGAGGAGCACTACTTTGGCGCTATCCGCCCCACCGTCAACAATTTCATGAAGGAACTCGATGACGCGCTCTGGAAGCTCGGCATCCCCGCCAAGACCAAGCACAACGAGGTTGCTCCGTCTCAGCACGAGCTTGCACCGATCTTCACCGTGTCCAACCGCGCGATCGACAACAACCTGGTCACCATGGAGCTGATGAAAACCATCGCAAGCCATTACGGTTTGGTCTGTCTGCTCCATGAAAAGCCCTTCGAAGGGATCAACGGCTCGGGCAAGCATAACAACTGGTCCATTGCCACCGACAAGCTGAACCTGCTCGATCCGGGCAAGACCCCGATGGGCAACCTTCGCTTCCTGGTATTCCTGAGCGCCGTCGTTCAGGCAGTCGACGAGTATCAAGGCCTGCTTCGCTGCTCGGTTGCCTCTGCGGGCAATGATCACCGCCTTGGTGCAAACGAGGCTCCCCCGGCCGTCATCTCCATCTTCCTTGGCGACGATCTTGGCGCCGTGGTCGATTCGATCATAAACGGGAAAGAATACGAGAGTGCCGATAAGGCATACATGGATCTTGGCGTGGATGCCCTGCCGAACTTCCTGAAGGACAATTCCGACCGCAACCGCACCAGCCCCTTCGCGTTCACGGGCAACAAGTTCGAGTTCCGCATGCCGGGCAGCCAGATCAACTTGGCCGATGCCAACACCGTCTTGAACGTCGCCGTCGCAAAGGCTCTGCGTGATTTCAATGAGGACGTAGAAGGCGCCGAGAACTTCGAGCAGGCCGCATTCGCCCATGTCCGCAAGACCCTGACCGAGCATCAACGCATCATCTTCAACGGAGACGGCTATTCCGACGAATGGCTTGACGAAGCCCAGCGCCGTGGCCTTTTGAACCTGAAGGCAACGCCCGATGCAGCCCAAGCCATGACCGACCCCAAGGCCATCGAGCTGTTCGAGGAGTTCGGCGTGATGTCGGCCGTTGAGATGCACAGCCGCTACGAGGTGAAGCTCGAGCAGTATTCCAAGTTGCTGAACATCGAAGGCCGCACCATGAGCCATATGACCAAGCGCAAGATCGCTCCGGCCGTCAGCGCATACGCAGATCAGATTTCGCAAACCATCATCGGCAAGAAGAAGGCCTGCCCCGAGCTCGAACCCGCTGGCGAGATCAAGCTTTTGAAGGAGCTCAACGCTGGCACGAACAGGATCTCTGAGTGCGTGGAAGTCCTTGATGCTGCACTTGAAGAGGCCGCCGGTATCGAAGACAGCCTGGAAGAAGCCACTGCCTATCACGACAAGGTGCTTGCCGCCATGGACGACCTTCGAGCCGTGTGCGACGAAATGGAGAACATCTGCTCGACCGAGGTCTGGCCGATGCCCACGTACAACAAGATGCTCTTCTACTGCTAATCCGGGCACGGGCCAAGAATCAAGCCGCTGAAACGCCCACCCTTCCCCTCCTTCGGGCCCGCAGGGATCGCCTCCCCTGCGGGCCTCCTTGCTTTTAAGAAGAAGGCCGTCTGAGCTAATGAACCCAGCTGTTGGAACATTGCTGATGAGAGTGGCACAAAGAGCATGGCCACAAGCGCCGCTGTTGCCGAGATGATCAGCAAAGGATTACGAGCGAAGGAGTGTTCTGCGGCCCGCTCGGCAGAACGCGCACGCATACACGCACGATGAACGCCGTGATGCTTGATGCCCAGATTCTCTCCATATTCACGAAGAAGCCTCATGGGCGCAGCGCACGCCCATGAGGCTTTACCAGCAGAATGATTTTCCTTCGGTAACTTACTTCTTTGGCATGCAACCCAAAGCAGCAACTACCTCTTCAGCACAGACAATGCCATCGTGCATAGCGCTGGCCACAAGTGT
>URZP01000147.1 GCA_900552365.1 uncultured Coriobacteriaceae bacterium | reverse complement strand
CCGTCGTCTACGGCTTCGTCACGCGCGGCCGCAACATTCCCGGCCCCGTGAACATCGCTCTGGCGATCGTGGTCATCGTCGCTGTGGTTACCATCGGCTACAACTTCCCGGTTTTCGAGCTCAACAACTTCACCTGGATGTGGATTGTAGGCGCCTACATTTTGGTCGCCTCGGTCGCCCCGGTGTGGATTCTGCTGCAACCGCGCGACTACCTTTCGAGCTACCTGCTCTACGGCATGATCGCGCTCGCCCTGGTGGGCATCATTGGCGCGGGCGTTACCGGCGCTGCCACCAATCTGGACATTCCGGCGTTTACCGGTTTCACCGCCGTGAAGGGCGACAGCAAAGTCGCGACCACGGGCTTCTTGTTCCCGGCGCTGTTCATCACCATCGCATGCGGCGCGATTTCGGGCTTCCATAGCCTGGTGGCTTCGGGCACGACGTCCAAGCAGCTCGACCATGAAAGCGAAGCGCAGCCCATCGCCTATGGCGGCATGCTGCTCGAGTGCCTGGTCGCAATTATTTCGCTGTGCGCCGTGGCGTTCGTGTTCGACGGCTATATGGACGGCACCTACGCGTCGCCCACACAGGTTTTTGCAGGCGGCCTCTCCCAGATGCTCGGCTGTATCCCCGGCCTTTCCGGCGCTGAGGATATTGCATACTCGCTGCTGATTCTGGCCGTTTCGGTGTTCTGCCTGACTTCGCTTGACACCGCGACCCGCCTTGGCCGTTACATGTTCCAAGAACTCTTCATTCCCGCAGGAAAGACCCGCGAAGAGCTTTCCGGCTGGCGCAAGTTCTTCTCGAACCCCGTTGTGGCAACGCTCATCACCGTGACGCTCGGCGTTGCGCTCGGCCTCACCGGCTACCAGCTCGTGTGGCCGTTGTTCGGCGCCGCCAACCAGCTGCTCGCCGCGCTTGGCCTGCTGGCCGTGTGCGCATGGCTCGGCAATGCCGGCCGCAACAACAAGATGTTCTATGTTCCCATGGTGTTCATGCTCATCGTGACGTTGACCTCGCTCGTGCTTACCATGCAGGCGAAGTTCCTGGCCATCGCCGGCGGCGCGCTCACGCTGGCCAACGGCCTGCAGCTTGTGCTCGCGGTACTGCTCGCCGTGCTCGCGGTGGTACTTGCTATTAAGGGCGCCCGCGTGATTTTCGGCAACAAAAAGAAGGAAATCGCCGAGTAAGGCAAATACATTCAACGCAGCCCCACAGCTGCCTCAAGGGGCTGTATCAAAACTATTGCTACAGCACGACCCGTCAAAATCGAAGGGTTTTGGCGGGTCTTCCTATTTCCGGCCTCCCAGATGGCCATATCGTTGCTGCATATATCGCATCAGGTTTTACTAAAATAGCTTCTGACCTGCGAATATGCTATAATGAAGCCATTCTTTCCCCAGGCTAGGAGACAAAATGGCGACTCCGAAGTTCAAGCCCTGCATGCAGCACCAGCCCATGCTCTTCCCGCCCTCCGTCGGAGAGCTCATCCCCGAAAACGCCCTTGTGCGCGTGGTCGACTCCATCGTCGAAGGTATGGACCGCTCGGCTCTCGAGTCCTGCTATCCCGGCGGCGGGGCCTCCGCCCACGACCCCTCGATGATGCTGAAGGTCGTCCTGTTCTGCTATGCCAGCGGCATATACTCGAGCCGCAAGATCGCGGCCGCCACCCGCGAGAACGTGAACCTCATGTGGCTCACCGGCATGCGCCCGCTCGGCCACAACACGGTGAACCGCTTCCGCTCCGAGCGCATCCGGCCCGTGTTCGAAGACGTGTTCTCCGAGGTCATCGCCGTGCTGGCCGAGGCAGGGTACATCACGCTCGACACCTACTTCCTCGACGGCACCAAGATCGAGGCCAACGCCAACAAGTTCACGTTCGTGTGGAAGAAGTCCACCGACAGGTACCAGGAGGCGCTCCGCCGCAAGGTGCACGCCCATCTCGAGGCCATCGACGAGATGAACGACGAGGAGGACGCGCTGGCCCCCGCCGACCCCTCCGAGGTCGACGCCGACGCGATCCGCGGCGCCGCGGACAGGATCAACGCGAGGCTCAAGGCCAAGCGAGAGGCGGGCGGAGGCAAAGACGCCGAGGCCAAGGAGCTGAAAAGGGCCTCCGCCGCCATCGGCCGCGACTACCTCCCCAGGATGGAGAGGTACGAGCGGCAGCAGGCCGCCTTCGCCGGCCGCAAGAGCTTCTCGAAAACGGACCCGGACGCCACGTTCATGCGGATGAAGGACGACGCCATGGGAAACGGCCAGCTCAAGGCGGGCTACAACGTGCAGGCCGGCACCGAGAACCAGTTCATCGTCGACACCACCGTGCACCAGCGCCCCGGCGACACGGCATGCGCCGTCCCGCACTGCGAGCACGCCAGGGAAAGGCTCGGCCGCCTGCCCGCGAGCCTCGTGGCCGATGCCGGCTACGGCAGCGAGGAGAACTACGCGTACCTCGAGGGCGAGGGGGTCGACGCCTACGTCAAGCACGGCGAGTTCTTCCGCGAGTGCCACAACAGGAAGTGGCGAGAGGACGAGATGAGGGTCGCCAACTGGGAATACGACGAAGAGTCCGACGAGCATACCTGCCCGGAGGGCAAAACGCTCGTCTTCCTCAAGGAATCGTCGAGGGTGTCGGAGCTGGGCTACGAGAGCGTAGTGCGGGTCTACGAGTGCGAGAGCTGCTCCGGCTGCCCGCGCAAGGCGGAGTGCTCGAAGTCGGCAAGCCCCGACGC
>URZP01000146.1 GCA_900552365.1 uncultured Coriobacteriaceae bacterium | reverse complement strand
ATCAACCGCCGCAGCAGCATGACCATGATGATCGTGGTGGGGCGAGAGATGGAACAGACGATGCGGCGCCAAGAGCAGCTGCCCGGTGCCTTTAGTGGCGCTACTACCAACAGCCAGCATGGCCGCGTCCGCTGGTATCTGGTCCACACCCCCCATGGAAAAGAGCGCGAGACCTGCGAAAACGTCCGCCGCATTATCCCGCACGAGCTGATGCAGGACGCTTTTGTGATGCAAAAGGAGTTCTGGTTTAAGCGGGATGGCGCCTGGTCGCTCCAAACCAAACCCATGTACAAGGAATACTTCTTCGTCGCCACGCGCGATGCCGCCCTGCTCGATAAGGCTTTGGCCCAGTTGAGCTTTGGTTGCCGTATTGCCGGCAGCAGGGAGCGGGCCTATGCGCCCATGCCGGACGATGCGCAGGACTGGTACCGCAGCGTGCTCGACGACGACGGCGTGGTGCGCAACAGCGTAGCCCGCATAGAAGACGGTGTGCTGCACATAGAGCAAGGGCCCTTGGTGGGGCAAGAGGCCCGCGTAAAGAAGATCGACCGTCATAAGCGCTGGTGCCTGGTAGACGTGGGCGAAGGCGACTCCGCTTTTAGGGAGCTGCTTCCGTTGGACGTGCCCAGTAAGACGTAAGGGGACGTCGCACTGGCAATTCATTCGCAATTTGAATTCATCGATTGGGGGATCCCTGGGGGCAGGGAAGTGGATTTGAACTTGACTACTAAAGAAGTGACAGGGCAAAACGCGCCGGTGGGGGCTGCGCTTGTTGCCCAGGCTATGCGTGGCGACGAGGTGAGCGTGCGCTACAAGGCCATGCAGGCCGTGAAGGACTGGGACCGCACACGCCTGGGCTACAGGGCCGTAAAGCGTGCGTTCGACATCGCGTTCAGCGGCTGCGTGCTGGCCGTAATCGCCATACCGAGCCTGGTGCTCGCCGCGGCCATCCGCCTGGAGAGCGAGGGCAACCCGTTCTACAGCCAGATCCGCGTGGGCCAGACCCACCGCGACGGCAGCCTGTCCACCTTCCGCATGTGGAAGTTCCGCTCAATGTACAAAGATGCCGACGAGCGCCTCGCCGAGCTCAAGGGGCAGAACGAGATCGCCGGCGCCATGTTCAAGATGAAGGACGATCCCCGCGTCACCAAGATCGGCAGGTTCATCCGCAAGCACTCCATCGACGAGTTCCCGCAGTTCGTCAACGTGTTCCTGGGCCAGATGTCCGTCGTTGGCCCGCGCCCGCCGCTGCCGAATGAGGTGGTCGAGTACACCGAGTACGACCTGCAGCGCCTGGCCGTGAAGCCCGGGATCACCGGCTGGTGGCAGGTGACGGAGCGCAATTCGACCGGGTTCGACGGCATGGTCCGCCGAGACCTGGAGTACATCGCCAACCGGGGCATTTTTACCGACCTCAAGATCGTTGTCCTCACGGTGATCGAGGTCATCACCGGTAAGGGTGCGTGCTAATGCTTCAGGACTATTCTAAATTCGTTGAGCTCAAGCGCGTTCCCGTAATCGATGTTCCGATCACGGGAACCAATATGTCTGAGTGTGTCGAGTTTCTCACTCGCCATATAGATGAGCTACATGGCGAATATATTTGCGTTTCCAATGCTCATACCTCGGTTATGGCCCATGACGACCCTTCCTATTGGGCCTGCCAAGCTGACTCCCTCATGTCCGTTCCCGACGGCAAGCCTTTATCTGTCGTCGGACGTAAAACAATAGAGTCTATGGGGCGTGTAACTGGACCCGATCTGATGCGAGAGATATTCAATATTTCCTTGCAGCAAGGATGGAGCCATTACTTCTACGGTAACGAGCAGGAGAATCTCGACGCTCTCAAAAATTCACTTCAAGAGGAATATCCAGGCCTGGAAATCGCTGGCATGGAGCCTTCGGTTTTCCGACCGCTCTCCGACAGCGAGAAGCGAGACCTTTCGCGACGTATCGCTGATTCGGATGCAGACTTCGCATGGATTGCTCTTGGCGCGCCCCGTCAAGAAGTTCTTATGCACGAGCTAAAGGGAGGGCCACAACCGTTGATGATCGGTGTTGGCGGAGCGTTCAACGTCCTCGCCGGCGTGGTGCCCGAGGCGCCGATGTGGATGCAAAACCTGAGTCTCGAGTGGCTATACAGACTTATTCAAGAGCCGAAGCGGCTTTTCAAACGATACCTCGTAACTAATACGAAATTTCTCTTTTACCAGTTTACAAAAGCCAAACGTAAGGAAGGCAAATAGATGAACGATTCGACCACCTTTAAAGACAAGACCCTGATGATCACGGGCGGCACCGGCTCGTTCGGCAACACGGTGCTCAAGCACTTCATGAACACCGACCTGGCCGAGATCCGCATCTTCTCGCGCGACGAGAAGAAGCAGGACGACATGCGCCACCGCCTGCAGGAGAAGTCCCCCGAGCTCGCCTCCAAGGTGCGCTTCTTCATCGGCGACGTCCGCAACGCCCAGAGCGTGCGCGACGCCATGCACGGCGTGGACTACATCTTCCACGCCGCCGCCCTCAAGCAGGTGCCCTCCTGCGAGTTCTTCCCCATGGAGGCCGTCCGCACCAACGTCATCGGCACGGACAACGTCCTGCACGCCGCCATCGAGGAGGGCGTCGACCGCGTCGTGTGCCTGTCCACCGACAAGGCCGCATACCCCATCAACGCCATGGGCAAGTCCAAGGCCATGATGGAGTCCATCATCTACGCCAACGCCCGCAACGGCGCCGG
>URZP01000145.1 GCA_900552365.1 uncultured Coriobacteriaceae bacterium | reverse complement strand
GCGTCGCCGCAACGCTTGCACACATGAGGATGGTGCTCGTTGCCGCCAAGCTCGCGATAATTCCAGCAACGCGGACACTTCTCGCCTTCGGCCTGCTTGATTGCAACGGAAATCTCATCGGCGACCTGATACTGGACGCCAGAGATAACGCAAAGTTCCTCGAACTGCTCGTCGGTCATGCCGGTAAGCACGTCAAGCACCTCTTGCGGGGCAGAAACAACCGCAGCTGCCTCTTGGCTCTTGTTGATTGCCTTAGCAGCACGAGCGTCCTCGAGGGCCTTAAGGACGGCATCGCGAACCTCAAGGACAACAGCAAAGGACTCGTTGATTGCCTCGGGAGCACCCTCGGGAATCGCAGGCACGAAATCGGCATCGGTGGGCCAACCGGCAAGCTGGACGCTTTCGGGACGACCCTCACGCTGCAGAGCAGCCTTCGGGAAGTTCTCCCAAACCTCGTCGGTGGTGAACGAAAGGATGGGCGAGAGAATGCGCACCATAACCTCAAGAACGTTCATCATGACGGTCTGAGCAGCACGACGTGCCACGGAATTCGGAGCGTCGGAATACAGGCGGTCCTTGCTTGCCTCCATGTAAACAGCCGAAAGGTCGTTGACAACGAAATCGTAAACAGCGCGGTACACGTTATGGAAACGATAATCCTCATAAGCCTTCTGAACGTTGCGCAGAAGTTCCTGAGTCTTCACCATCATCCACTGATCGACAGGGGCAAGGGCGTTCCAGTCGGTTACGGCATCCTTGGCGTCGTCGAAGTCGTAGACGTTGGCAAGCAGGAAGCGGAACGTGTTGCGGAAACGACGATACGTGCCAGCGACCTGGTTAAGGATGTCATCGGAGATGCGAACATCCTGGGAATAATCAACGCTGGAAACCCACAGACGCAAGACGTCAGCGCCGTACTTGCCCGTGACATCGGCAGGATCGACTCCGTTGCCCTTGGACTTGGACATCTTCTCGCCGTTTTCATCTACAGTGAAGCCGCAGTGCATAACGGCCTTGTACGGAGGCTCGCCGTACGCGCCCACGGAAGTGAGCAGCGAAGACTGGAACCAACCACGATGCTGATCGGAGCCCTCAAGGTACATGTCGGCAGGCCACACAAGGCCCTCGTTGGCGCGATGGCGCAGAACGCTATTATGGGTAACGCCGCTCTCCCACCAAACGTCAAGGATGTCCTTTTCGGGCTTCAGCTCGGTGCAACCGCACTTCTCGCAGTGGGTGCCTTCGGGAAGGTACTCGCTCGGCTGCTTGGTGAACCAGGCATCGGCGCCTTCGTTGTAGAACAGGTCGATGACGGCATCGAAGGTCTCCTCGGTTGCCACGATCTCGCCGCATTCGGCGCAGCGGAACACCGGGATGGGCACGCCCCACGAGCGCTGGCGCGAAATGCACCAGTCGGGACGGTCGGCAACCATGGAGCCGATACGGTTGGAAGCCCACTCGGGAATCCAACGAACCTTGTTGTTGATGGCGTCAAGAGCCTTGTCGCGCAGGCCGGTCTTGTCCATGCTGACGAACCACTGGTCGGTAGCACGGAAAATGACAGGTTCGTGGCAACGCCAGCAGTGCGGATAGCTGTGGTTGATCTTCAGCTCGCCTGCAAGGGTTCCCTTCCCTCGAAGCCACTGGATAATGACAGGATTGGCGTCGTCGGTGTCAAGGCCGGCAAACGGGCCACCGTCCTTGGTGAGCTTGCCGTCGTCGTCGACGGGCATGAGGGTCTCGACGCCGTCGAACTTAGATGCGACCAGGTAGTCGTCCTGACCATGACCAGGAGCGGTATGAACGCAGCCGGTGCCGTCCTCAAGCGTGACATGATCGCCGTAGATGATGACGCCCTTCTTCTCGGGAAAGATCGGACGCTCGTAGGTCATGTAGGCGAAATCGACGCCCTTCATGATGACAGGCTCGCCGTCGGCGCCCTTCATGATGTCGAAGGAATCCCACTCGCACTTGCCGGCAACCTGCTCGACCAGGTCCAAAGCCATGACCATCTGAGCGCCCTGAGCGGTGACCAAGCAGTAATCGGCATCGGGGGCAAGGCTGACCGCGGTGTTCGCAGGAAGAGTCCACGGTGTGGTAGTCCAAATCAGGACGAAAACGTCGCCCGTAGCGCCAGCCTCGGCGAATGCCTTGGGCATTTCGTGCATCTTGAAACGCACGAAAATAGAGGGCGACACTTCATCGCCGTACTCGATTTCGGCCTCGGCCAGTGCGGTGTGGCAATGCTTGCACCAGTGAATGGGCTTGCTGCCACGATAGATCTGGCCGTCAAGGTACATCTGCTTGAAGATCTCGACGTTGCCGGCCTCGAAGTTGGGCTGGAACGTGAGATAGGGATGATCCCAATCGGCGTTGACACCCAGGCGCTTGAAGCCATCGCGCTGAATGTTCACGTACTTCTCGGCCCACTCGTGGCAAAGACGGCGAAGCGTGGGCTGATCGATTTTGGCCATTTTCTCGGGGCCGAGCTTCTCCTCGACCATGTGCTCAATAGGCTGGCCATGACAGTCCCAACCGGGAACATACGGAGTATAGAAGCCGCGCTGAGCATGGCTTTTGATGACGAAGTCCTTCAGGATCTTGTTGAAGGCATGGCCAATGTGGATGGGGCCGTTGGCATACGGAGGACCATCATGCAAAACGAACGGCTTGCCGTCCTTATTCTTCTCGAGAACCTTCCAATACAGGTGCTCCTCTTCCCACTTGGCCAAACGCTCGGGCTCCCTGGAAGGGAGGTTAGCCTTC
>URZP01000144.1 GCA_900552365.1 uncultured Coriobacteriaceae bacterium | reverse complement strand
CGCGCAACATCATGTTCCCGCGTTTCTTCGAGGAGGGGGCAATCGCTTCGTCCGAGCCGAAGTATTTTATCGGCAATACGATCCTTCAGATCTCTGATATGTTGTATGCCCAGGTGAAAGAAGCGTTTCTGTTCCGCGATGGCGACGGGACGAACGAAGCCGAGATCGATGCGAAGGCTCGGCGCGTTACCATGGCCTGGCTGAACGAGCTTCCCAAGGTGCAAGCTCTGCTTCTTAAAGATGTTCAGGCTGCTTATGATGGCGACCCTGCTGCGCAATCGAAGGAAGAAATCGTTTTTTCGTATCCGGGCTTTTACGCCATCCTTATCTTTCGATTGGCCCATGAGCTGTATTTGCTGGATGTCCCGCTGATCCCGCGCTTCATGACCGAGTATGCGCATTCGTGCACGGGTGTGGACATGCATGCGGGCGCCACCGTTGGCGAGTATTTCTTCATCGATCATGCTACGGGCGTCGTTATCGGTGAGACCACGGTCATTGGCAATCACGTGAAGATCTATCAGGGCGTGACCCTTGGCGCTCTTTCCCTTCGTGCAGGTCAGAAGCTCAAGGGAAAGAAACGTCACCCAACGGTCGAGGACAACGTCACTATCTATTCGAATGCCAGCGTTCTTGGTGGCGAGACAGTGGTTGGCGAGGGTTCCGTTATTGCAGGCAGTACGTTCGTTACCGAATCGATCCCGCCTAACTCCCGCGTCACGCTGCGCAATCAGAACGTCGACGTTCGCGTCCCCGAGAAGAAGCGCGACTAACGAACGAAGGTTTGCGGGTTGATGCTCGCGTGTTGCGAATGATAAAAGGCTGCCTCACCAAATCGGTGGGCAGCCTTTTCGTTACTTGCGATAAAAAGCGCGGTTGTTGGGCGTCTCGTCAACTTCGATTTCCGCGACGGGAAGGCCTCGTTCCTCCAATTCGCCGAAGATATATTTCGCAAGGTTCTCGGCGGTGGTTCGGAAGGGAAGGGCGGTTAGGTTGAAACCCTCGCCCTGCAAAGCGGCAAGGGTATCCGGTTTGAGTGACCCTTCCTCAATAAGGAAGGTGTGATCAAGCCTGTCGCAGATCTCCTTCACAGTTTTCTTGAACACGCCGAAATCAAGAACCATATCCTTCATGGTTCCTTCGGTTTGAAGCTCGGGTTGTTCGATTTTCGCCACAACGCGCCATCTATGGCCGTGAAGGTTCTCGCATTTGCCGTAATAATCGGTAAGAAAGTGGGCGCTGTCGAAAGCGTATTCGCATTCAAGTCCGTACATGGTTCTCCTTAGCGTGTGTGCAGCTGATCAAGTGTATCAGCTGGTCTGCATTCCTTTACATGAACAAATCGATGAGGTCATCGGCGGTCAGCGATGCAAGTTGTCCGCTGTTGCCTTCGATGAGCGATGACGCAAGTTCTCGTTTCGACTCCTGCAATGCGACGATGCGCTCTTCGATGGTGTCTTTGGCCACGACCTTCACCACATTGACCTTCCGCGTTTGACCGATACGGTGAGCACGGTCGCTTGCTTGTTCTTGGACGGCAGCGTTCCACCAGGGGTCGGTAAGAATCACGAACGAGGCACCGGTAAGATTCAAACCGGTGCCGCCGGCTTTCATCGAGATCAAAAAGACCGGGGTGTCGTCCTTGTTGAAGGCATCGACCATCTCAAGGCGTTTCTTTGCCGAAGTTTGCCCGGTTAGCGTGAAGTGTTTGATGCCGGCATCTTCAAGGGCGGTGCCGATTTGCGACAAGTAGGTGGTGAACTGCGAGAACACCAGCATCTTCAGGCCGGCGTCGATGCCTTGTTGAACGAGGTCCATGATAACCGGCAGCTTGGCAGCGCCAGCATGGTAGTTGTCGAAGACCAGGCTGGGATTAAGGCACAGTTGGCGAAGGCGCGTGATCTCGGCAAGAACCTCAACCTTTGGCATGTCGGTGGGATCGACGACGTCGAGTCCTGTTTCGCGGATGACCGGGCGTCTGCTTTTCAGGGTGGCTGCTCGTTTACGTGCGACCTCTTCGTTTGCGGGCGCGAATCCTGCACCTCCTCGACCTGCCGACTTCTTCTTTTGCATATTCAAGCGGTCGCGAAGATGCTGCTCTCGTGCGGCATATAAGCGTTTCTGCTCGCCCTCAAGCACGGCGTAAACGATGCTTTCTGTTTTTTCGGGTAGATCGGTAAGCACTTCCTTCTTGGTTCGCCTCAGGATGAACGGCCCTACCAGCTTGCGCAGGCGATGCACGGCCTCGTCATCGTTTCCAAGGATGGGGATCTCGAAGTTCTCGCGAAAGCGCATAGGAGAACCCAGAAGACCGGGCATCAGGAAATCAAAGATGCTCCAGAGCTCGCTGGGCTTGTTCTCAATGGGCGTTCCCGTAAGGGCGAAACGGTGTTTCGTGTTCAGCTTTTTTACCGCGCGCGCCGACTTGGTAGAGCGGTTCTTGATGTATTGCGCTTCGTCAAGCACGCAGGCGTAGAAGCCCATTTCGGCGAATTCCTTCGCGTCAATGCGCAGGATGTCGTACGAAGCAACGAACACGTCGGTGCTGGGTGCTTCTGCGCGTGTTCTTGAGCGAAGGTATTTTTGGCCGTCAATGGGTTTCGCGTTCAGCGATGGGGCGAACTTCGCAAGCTCGGCTGTCCAGTTGTAGATCAGCGAGGCGGGGCATACGATCAGGCACGTCGAGAAGTCGGGGTCGGTTTCTTTTTGTGCGAGGATCCAGGAAATGAGCTGGATTGACTTGCCGAGGCCCATTTCGTCGGCAAGGATGCCGCCGAATCCACAGTCGCCCAGAAGAGAAAGCCATGAGAAGCCTTCTTTCTGATAAGGGCGCAACGTC
>URZP01000143.1 GCA_900552365.1 uncultured Coriobacteriaceae bacterium | reverse complement strand
GGCGTGGTCGATCAGCTGCCCGATGACGCGCCGCAGTTTGTGGCGGACTATTACGCCTACTACAAGACTCCGCGAGGTTACCATCCCCGCAGCCTGGGCTCCAATGGCGGTTGGAATGTGACATCTTCGCTGTCGTTTTTGAATATGCCGATCTTGCAGTACGCCGGCGAGATCCGCTCTGCCGTGCTGCTGGTGCATGGCGAGAAGGCGCACTCCCGCTATTTCAGCGAAACCGCGTACAACAAGCTGACTGGGGACAACAAGGAATTGCTCATCATCCCCGGCGCCAACCACACCGACCTTTACGATCAGATGGACGTCATTCCGTTTGAGAAGCTGAAAGCGTTCTTTGAGGAATATCTGAAATAAGGCGTGCCTTGATTCAATGCCAAGCCTCCAGCAACGATTCTTCTAAAGAGTGGGAATAGCTGAAACGAGGCGATTGAATAACTCCATACGTTTTGGCTAAAACAAAATAATATGCCGCGTGTCTGCGGCATGAAGGAGGGAGATTCTTATGAATATCGTTGTATTGAGTGGTAGCCCGCGCAAGGGCGCTAATACCGACACCATGGTCGAGGTGTTTGCCGAGACCGCGCGAGAGGCCGGCCATACGGTCGAGGTCATCCGCGTTGCCGGCAAAAAGATCGCTGGTTGTCTGGGATGCCAGTACTGCTTTACCCATGAGGGCATCTGTGTGCAGAAGGATGACATGGCCGACGTGATCGAGTCGCTGAAAGGCGCCGATATGGTTGTGTTCGCTTCGCCCATCTACTGGTTTGATATCACTGCGCAGGAGAAGGCCGCCATCGACCGCCTGTACGCCTTCGGTGCCACGGGCTTCCCGTTCACCAAGACGGCCCTTTTGCTCGATAGCCACAGCGAGGGCGTCTATGATGCGGCGATCGCTATGTACAAGTCAACCTGCGCGTACTGCAAGTGGGAGGACCAGGGCATTGTCACCATCAGCGGTATGACCGAGCGCGACAGCATGGCCTCCTCGCCCAAGTTGGAAGAGGTGCGCGAGCTCGCCCGCAAGCTCGCCTAAGGACAAGAGGAGCGCATGGCAATCAGCACAAGCGGAAATGCTTGCTGTCCTTACCAAGAGGATTGCTGATTGCCATGCAACGATGCTCCCGCGGACAATTCCGGTGTGCTAAAACGCCTTCTCGTTCAAGAATTCCCTGAACGCGGGGATGTCGAAGCCAACGAGACCACGCCCGCGCTCTCCGATGACGCCGTCCTCGAGGAGGCGGCGTTTGTATTGGCTTGCGTAGTTGCTGGCGACGCCCATGCGTTTGGCTATCTCCGAGACCCTGCTGGGGCCAGAATCGGGCAGCATCGCGAGCAAAAACTCAATGTCTTTATCGGAAAGCTCCCGATAGGTCGTTTCGAGAGAAGCCCGATGTCATGTTTTTCGAGTTGTTTAAAGATGCCATTCATGCGTGTGCGCCAGTTGCCCTGGGCCTCTTGAGCATATGTCCAATCGATGCCTACTGGACCAATTTGAACGCCGTTTATGCGCGCATGAGGCTGTAAGAGGTAGCTATCTGCGGCTTCTTTGGTTCGCTCGATGATATCTTCGAGCATGCCTGGCATGGCGGAGACATTTGCTGCGATCCATGGTGGCCCCTTTGCAGGTTTTGCTAGTTTTTGCAACTTTTGCTAATTTTTGCAAGTTTTACTAACGGCTTAACATGCCTTGTGCCGTGGGGTTGCGGGAGTGAAAAACGGGGAGTTCTGTTATTCCGACTACGTCGCAACGAGCGGGGCCCGGAGCGCGATGTTGCTGCGCTTCGGGCCCCACCGTTTTGAGAGCTTATGGCGGTTCTGCCGCTGTTTTAGTCAAACAGACTCGGCATGTCGTTTTCTTTCATGAGGGCACCGGCGGAGGGGAGGCTCTGCGCGGTGAACTTCTCGGCCGAGACGCCGGTGCCGAGGATGTCCTCGGTTGTGCCGACGGTGGTGACCGAGCGGCCCTTCTTGGCGGCAAAGGCCTGGACGCCCTGCGTGTTGGTGGTCGTCTTGGTCTTGAGCAGCGACGTGTTGAAGTTCATCAGGCGGTAGTCGCTCGAGACCAGCGCGATGTCGCGGTCCTCCTTGAGCACCTGAGCATACAGCAGTTTGCTGCCGCCGTAGATGGCGTTCTTGAGGCGTTTGCGGTTGGTCTTGGTGACGTATCCGGAAAGCGCGACACGCACCACGCGGCCGTTCTCAAAGACAAACAGCACGTCGGCCTTATAGTCCTCGGGGTCGATGACCCAGATTACGCTCTCGTCGGGTTCCATCTCAAGATCGGTCGGCAGGTACGAGCCCAGCTGGGCCGACTTGGTGTCCTCAAACGCCGCAACCTTGCACTTGTACACCTGGCTCTTGTTGGTAAAGACCAGCAGCTCGTGGGTGTTGGAGGACGGGAACTCGATAAAGGGTTTGTCGCCGTCCTTGTACTTGAGCGTGGCCGCCTTCTTGAGTACGCGGTCCGTCATCTTCTTAAGGTAGCCATCGCGCGAAAGCATGATGGTAACCGGATATTCCTCGACCTCGGGCTCCAGGCTTACCTCGATGACCTCATGGGGCTCGATCCTGCCCGTGCGGCGCGGCATCACGTACTTCTTGTTGACCGCGGCCAGCTCGTCGCTGATGACCTTCTTGATGTTCTCCTCGCTGGAGAGGATCTCCTCAAGCTCGGCAATCTCGCCCTCAAGCTTGGCAATGTCCTTGGTGCGGTTGAGGATGTACTCCTCGTTGATGTTGCGGAGCTTGAGCTCGGCAACAAACTCGGCCTGGGTCTCGTCGATGTCGAAACCCTTCATAAGGTTGGGCACGACCTCGGCTTCGAG
>URZP01000142.1 GCA_900552365.1 uncultured Coriobacteriaceae bacterium | reverse complement strand
CAACAGCTCCGTTGACAGCGGAATAATTAGACAGCACTTCGCGCAATGCGGCATGACAAGACAGAATGTCAACATCATGCGTGGTTGGTCTATTGGTGAGATCATGTAAAAGAAATGCGCTGCCGCCGACTATGACGATGGGGAAGCGCTTCTTTGGGGCATTTAGCAAAAGAGTCGCTTCTTCATCGATTGTCAGTAATAGCTCAAGCAGCTTTTCCCTACCGTATTTCATATCGCCTTCCTTCAACTCTATTATTATTTAATCTGAATAATAATAAGGAATTGGTAGTTGCTCAAGATTCACGCAGCTTGACATTCAAGAAATTAGACAGATGTAACGTGCCTGTCGCTTATCTGTTGATAAGAAGATTACAGTAGGAGGTGTGATTCGCCGCTATACTCGAAAGATATCGCGAATGGTGCGATGGACGACAATTTTCAATCGACGGGTTTTCATGAATAGAAACAACCTTCGCTTTCTTCTTGTCTCGGTAATGGCTATTGCGCTGGCTGCGCTTATCGTCGTCAGGTTCGATGACGTTTGCAGCGTGGCGGGCAGCGTGTGGCAGGCTATTGAGCCGCTTGCGGTTGGCGCCGTGATCGCGTACCTGCTTAACTTCATTGCGGTGCGCATCGAGGGAATTTGGTTTCCCACGAGCGACAACAAGTTCGTCAATGTTTCGCGCAGGCCCATTTGCGTCATCTTGGCCATCGCAATCGCAACTCTTGCCGTGGTCGCGTTGGGCATGTTCGTAGCAAATGAGTTCAAGTCTGTTGGTTCGGCAATTGCCAGCGGTTTGCTGAACGCCGCCGTTGCAACGTCGCAGGCGATTTCGACCTTGCCTGGCGCCGAAGAGCTCCCCGTTATCGACGCCAATGCGTGGGATTCCGCAGCGCAGAAGGCCATAGAGGCTCTGGGCGGCGGCACGGCCACGCTCAGCTTGCTTGCCCGTACGGGCGGCGAGGTGGCGCATACGGTGCTCTCTGTCTTCTTGGGAATGGTTTTCGCGCTGTATCTGCTTCTTGACAAGGATCGCGTTCATGCGGGCGCCCTGCGTGCTTTGACGATTATCCCCGGTAGCCACAGGCGCGACATCGTCATGCATTTCTGCACCGTTGCCAACGACTGCTTCTCGCGTTTCATCATGGGTCAGTGCATCGAGGCTTGTATCCTGGGCGTGTTGTGCGGCATCGGCAGCGCCATCCTGCATTTCCCGTATGCTGCGTCCATCGGCCTGATCGTTGGTGTCACCTCAGTCATTCCGTTTGCCGGTGCATGGATCGGCGGCATTGTGGGCGCCGCGATGATCCTCTCGCAAGATCCGTTGCAGGCTGTTCAGTTCGTTATCTTTTTGGTTATCCTTCAGCAGATCGAGGGTCATCTTATCTATCCGAATGTCGTTGGCCAGTCGGTCGGCCTGCCCAGCATTTGGGTGTTCGTGGCTGTTGTTGTAGGCGCAACGCTGTTCGGCCTGCCTGGCGTGCTTCTGGGCGTGCCGGTTATCTCGACCGTGCGCACGCTGGTGATGGAGAAATTCGCGAAGGAAGAAGCTCGGGGCGAAGCCGAGGCCCTAACTAAGTACACGGGGTAGGGCAAGCAGAGTTTTAGGTAACGAAGGTTGCTGAATAGCGTTTGAGAAATGATGGGCTTGCGGCAGCGAATCGCCTCGTATTTCTCGATGTCCAAAAAAATGATGGATCCACGGCAGATAGCCAGTGGATCCATCATTGGTTCTGAGCGAAGTTTTGATGAATGGCTCGCAAGGCACGAGGCTTAGCCTGGTTGGATTCAAGCGAGTTCGTTGGCTTCAAGCGGTTGGTTTAGGAACCACGAGTACAACTCGCGCTCGGCGGGGGTGTCCAGGCTGGTTTCCAGCTTGACGATGCCCGCGGAACCATCGGATGCGGGCTTGTTTAGCTGACCGTGCTCTTCAAGCGTGTGCGCTAGGTGTCGAGCGGTGCCGAAGGCGCCATCGAATAGGGTGACGTCGCCCAAAACCCCGCGAATCTGCTTGGCGATGTAGGGATAGTGCGTGCAGCCAAGAACGACGCTGTCGGCTTTCCCGCGATATTCGCCAATCAGGCTTTCGAGCAGCTCGTGCATGTCGGGTGCGTCCAGGTTGCCCTTCTCGATGCGACCGGCAAGGCCTCCGCAAACCACCGAGCTTGCGTCGACGCGCTTGCCCCATTTGTCATACAAATCTTGGTACTTCTGCAAATGGATGGTAACGGGGGTGGCCATTACCAGCACATGGCGTGCTTCTGGGAATTGAGCCGCCTGCTTCAGTGCCGGTTCCAGTCCGATGATGGGAATCTCAGGGTGTTCGGCGCGCACGTAGTCGGCAGCGGCGCTGGTAGCTGTGTTGCAGGCGATGACGACGGCTTTAACGCCCTCGTTGATAAGGTTCGAGACGATCTCGGATGTGCGTTGGCAAATCCACTCGGGGTCTTTGTCTCCATAGGGGGCATTCGCTGAATCGCCGTAGTAGATGAAATTCTCGTTTGGCAGCAGATCGACGGCACGACGCAGGACGCTGATGCCTCCTACGCCGGAATCCATCATTCCGATCCAGTTTTCGTAACGCCGTTCAGTCACTTTTTGCCTCACGTCTTGATAATGTCTGTCGGGGCCTTAACGGGGATTGGCCTGTCTAACCACAGCTGTCTGGCAGCTTTGTGGTTGCCTGACGGTGTTGCGGCCTTCAAACGGTACCATGGTCGTCGACCATCATCGCCCCAACGCGGCTCCAACGGAACCGCCGTTAGCATCACTCTAGTTTAAAACAGATTGCTTGCAAGTGCCTGCTTTCCAACAAACGCGTTACGCGCATGTTTTAAACTGATGCGATGCAAAACCTAATGCGACTTAAACAATCATTGAAATGAAGCGAGAACGAGTGAGCGTCGAGGAAAAATACCCCCTGTCCGAACATGAAGAAAACCTGCTGGTGAACGAGCTTCTGGGTTCAGGGGCGATGTTCATTATCCTTGGCATCGTCTT
>URZP01000141.1 GCA_900552365.1 uncultured Coriobacteriaceae bacterium | reverse complement strand
AGCATAGATCAAGCCGGAATCAACAAAACTGCCGCTCATGAGCTCGGCGCCAGGCTGCTTGCGAATCAAATTGCTTTCGCCGGTAAGAAGGCTTTCGTTGATTTGGGCATCGCCCGCAACCACAACGGAGTCGGCGGGAATCTGATCACCCCTGCCAAGAACAACCACATCGTCACGAACGATCTGATCAAGCGGCAAATCAACCTCTACCCCATCGCGCAATACGGTGGCTTTGCTGCCTGCGATAATCGATAGCTTGTCCGTCGTACGCTTCGAGCGTATTTCTTGAACAATGCCAATTATGGTGTTGATCACGATAACCATCATGAAGAGCATGTTCTTGAAAGAGCCCGTGACGAAGACAAACGCGGCCAAGATCACGTTGACCAGATTGAACAGCGTGCAAACATTATCGCGAACGATCTCGGAAACTGAACGAGTCTTCGCCCCGACGTCCGCGTTGACATCGCCCGATGCAACGCGTTCGGCAACCTCCTGAGAAGTCAGACCGAGAATAGGAACAGCCGCGAAGATCTTATCTTCTTCGAGCGTGTCACTCATCGCCGATGAACCCCTATCCTTCATCTTGAAACTTCCCGCACGAGCGTCAAGCTACCACCGAACAACCAATGTCGGCGCCTGCCAAGCATAACCGATCACAAGCCCGTGAGCACCCGTAAAACGACGAATCGCCGACGACAGAAGGCGCCAGCGATTCGGCAGCAAATCAATGCGAATATTTAACCAAGCAGATCCCGAACGTTCTCGGGAGGCACGTACGTAGGCACAGCCTTAGAAAGAGCGTCGCGCGCTTCCTTATCGGTCATCTCAAGAGACGCCCTCAAGATGTCGAGCTTCGCATCAACCTCATCGAAACTGACTTCCTTACCGGTCGAGATCATGATGCTCTTCTGTTTCGTGGGAAGCGTGTTCTCTTCATTCATCAGAAGCTCTTCGTACATCTTTTCGCCGGGACGCAAACCCGTGTAGACGATCTTGATATCTTGATCAACACGCAAGCCCGAAAGCGTGATCATGCTCTTTGCAAGGTCCACGATCTTAACTGGATCACCCATGTCCAAAATGAAGATCTCGCCGCCATCAGCCATGCCGCCAGCCTGAATAACCAAGCGTGAGGCTTCAGGGATGGTCATAAAGAAGCGAACGATGTCAGGATGGGTCACGGTGACAGGACCGCCCTCCGCGATCTGCTTCTTGAAGATGGGAATGACGCTGCCGTTCGACCCAAGAACGTTTCCAAAGCGCACGGCGGCGAAAACGGTAACGGGCGCATTGGGATCCTTCCTGCCCTCAGTAGAGAGCTGCTCTTGGATCTTGCGGTTCTCCTGAGCGTAATGCTGGATGATCATCTCGCCCATGCGCTTGGTGGCACCCATAACCGATGTAGGATTGACCGCCTTGTCGGTCGAGATGAAAATGAAACGTTTGACCTTGAACTCGTTTGCCAAGCGAACCGTGTTCAGCGTGCCGAAAACGTTGTTCTGGATAGCCTCACGGGGACAGACTTCCATAAGCGGAACGTGCTTATGAGCAGCTGCGTGGAATACCGCATCAGGCTCGTACTTAACGAATACATCGCGCAAACGGCTAACGTCGCAGACGCTACCGATCTCAACGCAAACCTCGATATCGTCGTACTGACGCATGATCTCATTCTTAAGAAGATACGCATCGTTCTCCCACATGTCGAAGATAACAATGCGCTCTGGGGCAACCGTTGCCATCTGACGGCAGAGCTCGGAGCCAATGGAACCCGCGCCGCCCGTGACAAGAACGGTCTTTCCGGAAATGTAGCCGCAAACCATGCGGGTGTTCAGAACGATCTCCTCACGACCAAGAAGATCCGCAACGTCTACCTCACGCAGCTGGATGTCATCGATCTCGTCAATGGTGAGCTCGCGAACATTGGGCAGCGTGCGAAGCTGGCAATTCGTTTCGGTGCAAATGCTGTAAATGCGCTTACGCTCATCAAGCGTAGCGGAGGGAATGGCAACGACGATCTGCTCGATGTCGAACCGGGAAACAAGATCGGGGATATCCTCGCTTGTGCCAAGAACGCGTACGCCGTGAATGCGCTGCCTCTGCTTTGCAGGGTCGTCGTCTACAGCGACAATGGGGTCGCCAAGCATATTGGGGTCATTTGAGACCATACGATTGATAGCAAGGCTACCGGTTTCGCCGGCGCCGACGACCAAGGTACGAGGCCTGTCGAATCCTTTCGGAGGAGCAGCGAACTCACGCTTCTTCGACCGCATGACACGATACTGCATGCGGATGCCTCCGATGAAAATAACTTGAAGGATGAGCGCAACGCAGTAAACACGGATAGGCACCCATTCCCCGATAGTCCAAAGGAAGACAGCCGAAACAAGAATTCCGAGACCAACCGCTACTACGATACGCAGCATGTCATCGGTGGAAGCATACTCCCAAAGATTGTTGTATAAACGGAAAGCCACATACGTCAAAAGGTTGATGACAACGGCAATGCCAAGAATGAAATAGATCTCGTGAGTCGCAAACAGGAATTTGTCCTGCAACGTAAGAACGGAACCAAGCCAATACGACAAGAATGTCGCGGCTATGTCCCAAACAACGAGGAATGCGGTTCTCTTGGTGAAACGAAACTCCATACCGAAGACCCTAACTCTCTCGTAAGGAAACAAAGATAACGAAACAAGTACGCCAAGAAGCACGCACGTTGATAAATATTACCCCAGTAGAAACAGCTGGGATCCAAAAGGAGCGCTCTTTGCGATAAGAACAAAAGGGCAAGTAAGCGAGCAAAACGAGAAGGATAAGAAAAGGCTTACACATCCGAAAAACCAAAAAGACAGTGATCGAGACACCCCCGTAAAAGCAAAAAGCCCCCGGGCCGGGGGCAAAGGGAAGGGGCCGCCCGGAGGCGGCCCCTTGGCGCTGAGAAGCGCCCTGCGCGAGCGAGGCTCCCTATCCTCCCGCAGCCTGGCGCTGCAGTACTTTCGGCGACGGCGGGCTTA
>URZP01000140.1 GCA_900552365.1 uncultured Coriobacteriaceae bacterium | reverse complement strand
AAGGCACAGCGCAGCACCCGCAAGAAACATGATCGCGCCGTTCCTGCGCTCGTCGCTTGCGTAATCTCGCTGCTTGATAAGCTGCGTGCGGGCAGCGGCCAAACCGGCAAGCTGGGCCTCGCGAATGGAATCGTAGGCGTTCGACGAACGGGATGATTTTGACGAAGCCGTGCCAGACGATGCCGACTTTCCTGTCAGGCAGTCGTAAGCCTCCTGCAAGTTTTTGAACTGCTCGGTCGCACGTTCTTGCAGCTTTTTGTTGGACGCGAATCTGTCGGGATGCAATATTTGGGCGGTTTCACGATAGGCAGCTTTGATTTCGTCCGGGGTTGCATCTTCCCCCAGGCCAAGCATGCGCAGCGCTTCCGATCGCTTCATGATTCCTCGTTTCACCTCGATGATTCCTGAAATCCTATCACGGCTAGCCAGACGTAATGATCAATCCTTGTTGGATACGCGAAATCATCTGTTGGATTCGTGGTGTGGAACGGGAGCAAACCGCTGTTGTGTTCTTGTCAGAACCTCCAAAATTCAAACCTATTCGATGTCAAGTGGTAATCCTATGCTTTCCGTTGGAAAGTGCAGATAAATTGGCAGGCGGATTTTCAGCGCGGTACCATTCTGCATTGGTATCAAAACTCATCACAAGGGGAGAGAACTCGTGATCAGTGAACGCATGCTCACCACTATCGTTAAGAACATCGCGAATGGGCATTTGGTAATCAATCCCACCAGCGAAACGCATTTGCCAGAACCTAAAGACGGCGAGAAGTACATGCTGTACTTGCACGTTCCGTTCTGTGAGGTTCTTTGTCCTTACTGCAGCTTCAACCGATACAAGATGCGCGAGGACGTGGCCCGCCGCTATTTCGAGAACATGCGCAAGGAAATGCTCATGTTGGTCGACCTTGGCTACGACTTCGAAACGCTGTATTTCGGCGGCGGCACGCCAACCATCCTGCTTGACGAGCTGTGCAAGACCATCGACCTTGCGCGCGATAAGTTCCCGTCAGTCAACGAGGTGGCGGTTGAAACCAACCCAAATCACCTCACCCAGCCGTGGCTTTCCGAGCTGAAGGGCCGCGTGCAGCGCATGTCCGTTGGCGTTCAAAGCTTCGACGACAATCTGCTTAAGCAGATGGATCGATACAACAAGTACGGTAGCGGCGCCCAGATCATGGAGCGCATCGGTGAAGCGCTTCCTTATTTCGACTCTTTGAACGTCGACATGATCTTCAATTTCCCCTCTCAAACTGAGGAAATCCTTGCGCGCGACATCGAGATGATCAAGAAGTGCGGCTGCCGCCAAACCACGTTCTCGCCGCTTTACGTCTCGTCGTGCACGACCAAGAAAATGGCCGAGAAGCTTGGCAAGATGGACTATAACCGCGAGTTCGGCATGTACAAGATGCTCGACGAAGGGCTGACAGGCGGTCAGAACCCGGCCTTCAAGCGCGAAACCGTTTGGACCTTCAACCGATTGAACGAAAACGGCGTTCAAGAAATCGAGCTTCCTGCCGAAGAAGTGCAGACTTCGTATGACGAGTATCCCAGCATCGGCAGCGGATCCATCTCGCACCTCAACGGCGGCGTGTATGTGAACACGTTCAGCCTTGAGGAATACAACAAGACCATCGAGAGCGGGCGCATGTCCATCATGGGCAAAATGGCGCTTTCACCTCGCGACCACATGCGTTACTGCTTCCTTTTGGGGTTGTACACTCTTCGCTTCGACAAGCAGAAGTTCAAGGACCTGTTCGGCAAAAGCATCGAGAGCGCACTTCCCATCGAGATGGCATTCATGCGCGCGAACCACGCCTTCGCCGTCGACGATGCGAATTGCTTGATCCCCTCGGAAAAAGGTCGCTACTTGACGTTGGTTATGTACCGTCAATTCCTCAGCGGTATGAACAACTTGCGCGACCAAGCTCGTAAGGCGCTTGACGGCCCAGAACGCGAGTTAGCGTTTGAAGACGGTGCTCGTATCCAGTTGGATTAATCTTTGCGCTTAGATCGCATTTCAGAGCTGATGAAGCGGGCCCTTTCACCTGGTTGGCGAAAGGGCCCGAACTTTTAACGAATATCTATCCGTCGTTTATTTCTTATCTTCCCAAAGTTTCAGATTATTATCGCTGGCAAACTTCTCGACGGTCGTGTCCATACCGGCCTTGTGAGCAGTCTCATAGTCAGTCGTGAACTCCGCACCCTCAAGGAAAGCCTTAACCGCCGCGTCATCAAGCGTCGTCTCATACAGGGTCACTTCAGCGTACAGACCGTCGGCGATGTCAGTGTACATAACCACACTAGGCTGCTTGTTCCACGTGAAATCAAGCGTCTTCCAGGTGTACTTGCCAAGCTTCATGTCCTGACCGGCCGTGTACTTGTCCTTGGCGGCCTTCTTGTCGAACTGCTCCTGGGCAGTACCATCGTCAATCTCGACGTCAACAAGCTTGTTGGAGTTCTCGATGTTGCGGAACTCAACGATGTTCAACGGGGACTCCTTGCCATTGGGACCCCACATTGCATAGCCCTCAGGCATCTCGGCCTTGAACATGTAGAAATCCGTGGCCTTGCTTGCGGCCGAAGCTGCAGAAGAAGCAGCAGAAGAAGCGCTTCCATTTGCTGTAGCACTGGCTGCCGCACTACCACTTGATGCGGTACTTCCGCTTGCTGCAGCCTGACCACCGCCACCGCAGGCGGTAAGTCCGAAGCAAAGAGCAAATGCCGAGGCCGCGATCATGATGGTCTTAGTAATAGATTTCATGCGCTCCACTCCTTTTCTCATCGATCAGCGAAAGCTGATGGTTTCGCTAGCTGTTAACGTATTTCGAATCCCACCGAAACGAAACCACGCAACGGCTCATTCTTATTGCCGATTTGAACCCTCATGGCTTTTTTTTCTTAAAGAAGGGGATCTGATAAATTTCGAAGAGAAAAAGAAAAGCCGCCCGAAGGCGGCTATTACTTTTGGTGGAGCTTAAGGGGATCGAACCCTTGACCTCAGGCTTGCAAAGCCCGCGCTCTCCCAGCT
>URZP01000139.1 GCA_900552365.1 uncultured Coriobacteriaceae bacterium | reverse complement strand
GCAGAGCCCGGTTATCTGTCATGCAGCTATCCAGATATTGAAAAGGCGTAAGCGCAGTTCCTTCACAGAAACTTTCAGCGCCGCCTCGTTCTGCTAGTATTCCAGCCATGAATGGAGGCCCTTTAAAGCATTGAGCGTTCGCCAAAGGGCCGGTATCAATCTGCAATGAAAAGAGGCTTCAAATGACCAGGATCGGCACCACGTGCGTACAAGGCGGCTACTCGCCGAACAGCGGAGAACCTCGCCAGATCCCCATCGTGCAATCGACCACGTTCAAATACGACACGTCCGCCCAAATGGGAAAGCTCTTCGATCTTGAAGAGTCAGGCTATTTCTACTCCCGCCTGCAAAACCCCACGAACGACACCGTTGCCGCGCGCATCGCTCAACTTGAAGGCGGCACAAGCGCTATGCTCACCTCGTCGGGCCAGGCGGCGAACTTTTTCGCCTTGTTCAACCTTGCCGCAAACGGAGATCACGTTGTGGCAAGCTCCGCTATTTATGGCGGCTCCTACAACCTACTGGCCGTCACCATGAAACGCATGGGGCTTGAAACCACATTCGTATCACCCGACTGCACCGAAGAAGAACTTGAGGCTGCATTCCGTCCGAACACCAAAGCCGTATACGGAGAAACGATCGCAAATCCCGCTCTTGCCGTTTTGGATATCGAGAAGTTCGCCAAGGCGGCTCATGCACACGGCGTGCCGCTGATCGTTGACAACACGTTCGCAACGCCCATTAACTGCAGACCCATTGAATGGGGCGCTGACATCGTGACGCATTCCACCACCAAATACATGGACGGCCATGCTGCCGCATTAGGCGGTGCCATCGTCGACGGCGGGAATTTCGACTGGCTTGCACACGCAGATAAGTTCCCGGATTTCTGCACGCCTGACGAAAGCTACCACGGCGTTGTTTTCGCCGAGAAATTCGGCAAAGAAGGCGCGTTCATCACTAAGGCCACTACGCAGCTGATGCGCGACTTCGGCTCTATCCAGTCGCCCCAAAACGCCTTCTACCTTGCGCTTGGCCTTGAAAGCCTTCACGTGCGCATGGCGCAGCATTGCAAAAACGGCTTAGCGGTGGCGCAGTTCCTTCAAGCCAACCCCCTTGTCGAATGGGTGCGCTATCCTGATTTGCCGAGCGACCGCTATCACGCCCTTCAGCAGAAGTACTTGCCCAACGGCTCGTGCGGCGTAGTGAGCTTTGGCGTGGCGGGCGGCCGCGACCAAGCTGAGGCCCTGATGTCGCGCTTGAAGGTCGCGCAGGTCGAAACCCACGTCGCCGATTCGCATACGTGCTGCTTGCACCCCGCATCAACCACGCATCACCAGATGACCGACGAAGAGCTTCAAGCGGCAGGCGTCGAGCCCAATCTCGTGCGCTTCAGCTGCGGACTTGAAGACACCGACGACATTCTGGAAGACCTCGATCAGGCGCTTAAGAGCCTGTAAGCAACAAAGCAGCACGGGCGAAAGCACCATTCGCGTCGAGTGAAAAACAGAAAGCAGGCTGCATAAAAGCCCACCGCGACGATCCGATCATGGGATTCCCGCGATGGGCTTAACTGTTTTGTCCGAGTGATGGGAAAACCGGCCAACGTCAAAAGACAAAGCCTCACCTAAAAGCGAACATCGTCCGCTACTAAGCCTTCTTGCGAACGAAAACGCTTTGGTCTTCGAGGGTGTGGATCTCGTCGTCCACTTCCTCGTCGATGTTGCCGTCGTACACGTAGTGCTGCGTTTCTTTACCGATGATACCCGCCATAAGGAAGACCATCAGAATGTTCGGCAAAGCCATAAGCGCATTGGCGATGTCGGTTGCCGTCCATGCGATATCGCCCACGCCAATACCACCCAAAAAGCCCGCGCAAATGCAAAGCGCAAGGTAAAGCGACACATGTCGACGGCCGAACAGATACGTGACCACGCGATCACCGTAATAGCTCCAACCAAGGATGGTTGAATACGCGAACGTAAGAATCCCCAGCATCAAAACAGGCGTGCCCACATAAGGAATGGTGCTGAACACCGCGTTGGCCAACGATGCGCCGTTGGTCACGTGCATGTCGGTAACCAAGGTAGGATGTGCGATCATGGTGCTGACGATAACGAACGCCGTAAGCAGACAGATGACAACAGTGCACCAGAACACACTGGTCATGGCAACCAACGCCTGACGCGCCGGGTTCTTGGAAGACGCTGCGGCGGCGATGATAGGCTGCGTGCCAAGACCGGCCTCGTTCGAGAAAAGACCGCGTGCGCATCCGAACTGCAGCGCCATCATAATACCGCTGCCCACCGCGCCGCCGAATGCGGCCTTGGGCGTCAAAGCGCACTCAAAGATCAGAACCACGGTGTCCCACAAAAGCGGTGCGTTGCAGATAAGAATGTAGATGCAGCCCAAAATATAAGCGGCACCCATGATCGGCACTAGCTTCTCGCAAATAGACGAGATACGCTGAAGTCCGCCGTAGATGATGATCAGAGCGCTGCCGCACACGATAGAGGCGACAACCCAGGGCTCGACGCCTAGGTTCACCTGAAAAACACTGGTGATGGAGCTGGTCTGCACGGCGTAGCCGATGCCGAAAATGGAGAACAGCGCGAACACCGAAAACCAAATGGCCATGAACTTAGCCCACCACGGCACCGTTCCGTCTTCGCGCTTGAAGCGCTGCTCCCAGACATGCATGGCACCGCCCATCATCTCGCCGCGCACATCCTTAACACGGTACTTCATAGAGGCGAACACTTCAACGTACTTGGTGGCCATGCCCAAAATACCCGTCAGCCACATCCACAACACAGCACCAGGGCCGCCCGACAAAATCGCGGTGGCCACGCCCACGATGGAGCCCGTACCAAGCGTCGAAGCCAGGGACGTAACCATGGCGCCAAAATTGCTAAGATCGCCTTCGGCCTTATCGTCGCTGATCAGAGATAATTTCAAAGCAAGAGGAAGCTTACGCTGAATGAACTTCGTTTTATACGTAGTGTATAGGTGGCACCCCAAAAGCAAGATGATC
>URZP01000138.1 GCA_900552365.1 uncultured Coriobacteriaceae bacterium | reverse complement strand
TAGGCAAACGCGATGGAGACGTTCACAACTTCGGTCGCATCGCATGATACTATGCGGGCGTTCGAGTAAAGCGAACTAGTGAAGATATAAATCGGAATTGCCGAAATGAAGGAGGATCAATGGGACGTCCAACTGTATTTCCAACGGGAACCACGCTTTATGACCCCAGCAAATGCGATAGCGGTTACACCTTGTTCATGGGTCGCCAGATCGGTGCGATCTTGATCAACATGAACGGCAAGGTGGTTCGTCAGTGGAAAGATTTCATGGGTATGCCCTGTAAGATGATCAAGGGCGGTCATATCCTTGGCAGTCTTGCAGCACGCGACGCAGCCATTGCTTCGCAAGACTTCGCGGACGTTACCATGATCGACTGGGATGGCAACGTTGAGTGGACGTTCAACAAGTACGACCACGTGAACGACCCCGACGGCATCGAGTGGGCCGCTCGCCAGCATCATGACTACCAGATGGAAGGCAACCCTGTCGGCTACCCGGTTCCGGGTCAGGAAGTCACGCCCAATTTCGGCAAGATGATGATCCTCACCCATAAGGACGTGAACAAGCCGAAGATCAGCCCGCATCAGCTGCTCGATGACTGTGTGATCGAGATCGACCGCGAAGGTAACATTCTTTGGGAGTGGAGCGTCATCGACCACTTCAACGAGTTCGGCTTCACTGAAGAGCAGAAGAACGCGATGTACCGCGATCCTACGATGCGCCCCACTGGTCAGGGCGATTTGTTCCATATCAATTGCGCAAGCTATGTGGGCCCGAACCATTGGTATGACGAGGGCGACGAGCGATTCAACCCCGAGAACATCATCATGGACTCGCGCGAGTGCAACATCATGTTCATTGTTTCACATGAAACGGGTGAGATTGTCTGGCAGGTCGGCCCCGACTTCACCAAGACTCCCGAGCTGCGTATTTTCGGTACCATTGTCGGTCCGCACCACACTCATATGATTCCGAAGGGTCTGCCGGGCGAGGGTCACATCATGGTCTACGACAATGGTGGTTGGGCAGGTTATGGTGCTCCGAACCAGTTCAGCAAGACCGGTCTTAAGGTTTCTCGCCGTGACGGATCCCGCGTTGTCGAGTTCGACCCGACCACCCTTGAGATTGTTTGGGAATGCAAGGGCGAAGAAATCGGCGCAACCGACGCTCCGTTCACCACGCATTATTTCTACAGCCCGTTGACTTCCGACGCGCAGCGCCTGCCTAACGGCAACACGTTCATTTGCGAGGGCACCAGCGGACGATTCATGGAATTCACTCCCGACAACGAGCTGGTGTGGGAGTACAACTACCCGCGTCTGGGCTCTGGCCTGATTTACCGTGCCTACCGCATTCCGTACGACTGGGTACCTCAGCTGCCCGAACAGGAAGAGGTAGCTATCGGGCGTATCGACAATGCCGAGTACGTGCTGCCCGGCGCGGAGAAGTTCGACCTAGAGGCCGAGGGCGTGCAGGTTTCCGTCGAGGGTACGCGCGGCTTCGACAAGGGCTTTGCAAATTGCGTCGACAAAAAATAAGGGATCAGTCGAAGCAGTTTGAAATTGCGTGCGTTTAGGCGACGCGCGAAAGATGAGAGGTATGCGGGCGTGTGAAGGGGCACGTCCGCTTGTTGAAAAGTAAAAGGAGTTGAAAATGGCTGAAGTACAAGCCGGGGCTGGAAAGAAGGAGTTCCTGAAAGCTGTCATCGTTTTGGTGATCGCGTTTTCTGGTTGGTTCATTCCTGCCCCTGCGCCCATGACCGAGATCGGTATGAGGTGCGTTACCGTGTTTCTGTCGATGATCGTTGGTTGGTCTCTGACGGGTCGCGCATGGCCCAGCTTGATGGGCATGCTGCTTTTCCCGGCAACGGGCGTTATGACCCTGAAGCAGTTCGTTGCTGCTGGTTGGGGTACTGATACGTTCCTGTTCCTGGTTGTCGCATTCGTTTTGGTTGGCTATTTGAAGGAAACCGGCGTTAGCCAGTTCCTGGCTAACTGGCTGCTTGGCAGGAAGTTCCTTGAGGGTCATCCGTGGCGCCTCATTGCGATGATCCTGTTTGCGACGTACCTGATTTGCTCGCTGGTCAACACCTTCGTCGGTATGTTGCTGATGTGGGAGGTTGTTTACGGCATCACGCACGGCATCGGTCAGAAGCCGCATGACAAGTTCCCGTCCATCATGGTTTTCGGCATCGCAATGCAGGGCGCATTCAGCCTTTCCGCTATGCCGTGGGGCGGTAACGCTATCGCCAATTTGGGCGTGTACGCCAACATCATGGGCGCGCCTGCCGACATGATCCAGTACGTGCTGTTCATGGTTCCGTTCGGCATTCTTGAAATCATGGTCTACATTGCGCTGACCAAGTTCATTTTCCGTTTGGATGTCACGCCTCTCAAGGAGTACAAGCTTGATGTGAGCGGTCAGAGAGAGCTTGCTCACGAGCTGAAGACCGCTCTGATCATGCTGGCTGTATTTGTTGTTCTGCTGCTTGCTCCCTCGTTCATCCCCAAGGGTTCCGAGCTTGCCACGTTCTACAACAGCTTCGGCTCTGCGGGCATCGCTCTTTTGTTCTTCATCGTCATCACGCTGATGTACTACAAGAACAAGCCGGTTTTGAACTTCGCTGACCTTGCCACGAAGAACGTTCCTTGGAATATGCTCATGATGGTTGCCGTCATCCTTGCTATCGGCGGCTGCCTGATCAACGAGAAGACTGGCATCGCTGCGTTCTTGTCCCAGAACGTTGTCCCCGCACTTACAAGCGTTCCTAGCAGCATGTTCCTGTTGATCGTCATTGCTGTGGTTGTCCTGCTGACCAACTTCCTGATCAACATGGTTGTTGTCGCAATGTTCCTGCCGGTTATCATCCCGATTTGCGCTGGCATGGGTCTTTCGCCCGAGCTGGTTTCCTTCGGCATCATGCTGGCTTCGGTCAACGCTATCCTCACCCCTGCTGGTTGCGCAGCAAGTTCGTTGCTGTTCCCCAACAAGGAATGGATCAGCGCCAAGGAGATTTACCAGTACGGTGTTCCGACCGTCTTGGTGAATACGGTGCTCATCGTTGTTTGGTGCTTGGTATTCCCGCTGTAACGGTTGAGTTTTGATTAAGGTTCTAGCCGATAGATTTCGGTTGGAATCGAGAAAGAACCCTCCCTTCCGTCGC
>URZP01000137.1 GCA_900552365.1 uncultured Coriobacteriaceae bacterium | reverse complement strand
TTGAGTATTGGCCTATTTTTCGACCTTTTCGCCCTCGCTGTCGTCAGATTCGCGGCCCTCGCTGGGAAGCAATTCCGCCTTAACGGCATCGCCGGTCATGTCCTGCCAGCGCTCGCGATTCCACATCTCAAGATTGGTGGAATGGCGCATCTGAATAAGCTCGAGCACAACGGCAAACACCATGGCGAAATACACCATGAGCTTCTCCATGTGCATATCCAAAACCTCGATGCCCGAGTTGATGCCCAGCGAGTCGACGAACAACAGGCAGCCGATAACGCAGATGAATACCAGCGCCAGAACCTTCATCTCGACATGCTTGTTGATGAAATCGGAAATGACGTCAATGAAGAACATCATCAAGATGATGGCCAGCATAACCGCAAGAACCATGATGATCAGATGATCGGAAAGGCCAACGGCGGTAATGACCGAATCGATCGAGAACACGATGTCCATGACCATGATGGTGACCACGGCGCCGAAAAGCGAAATCGAACGCGCGGGCTTGGAGATGGTTTTGGCGTCGTGCTCTTCCTTCTCCTCGGTAAGGGCCAAAACGCCGCGCAACTCGTCGATACCCTTGTAGATGAGGTAAGCGCCGCCTAAGAACAGGATGATGTCGCGCACCGAGAACCCGTGAGCGAAGAACCCGAGATCGATAGTGAACAGCGGCTTCGTCATGTGCGTGAGCCACGAGGCAACCGACAGGAAGGCGACACGGGAAAGAAAGGCGCCCGCCAAGCCAAGAATGCGACCGATATGCTGTTGATTCTTGGGAAGCCTGTTGGAAGTGATGCTGATGAACACGATGTTGTCGATGCCCAACACGATCTCAAGGAAAAGAAGCGTCACCAGCGAGATCCACGCATCGGCGGTGGTGAACACCGAAAAATCGAACATATGAAGTTCTCCTTCGTTTTTCGTCTACGTCCGAATCGAAACAAGCCCGTAGAAAAGAAAAAGACTCATGGCGCAACGACGGGATCGCTACGCCATGAGTCTTGCCATTTAAGCCATGCCAGACGGTGATCGTCAATGCCACCGCCACGATGTTGAACATGGGCACGCGACGTTAATCGCGCCAACTACTCCCCCACGGGTTGCGATGATCCTAACACGCAAAGTCAAAAAAGGGCAATGCTATAATGCCCAAAGCACACAACCCGCAAGGAGTTCTCCATGTCTAAATTCAACGATCTGGAACACTGGGTGGACAACCTGCTGCACCCGCAACCGGTCGAGTACACACGCAAAGACGGCAACATCATGAGGCTTGACGACGCCGGCCTTAAGCGTCCTCTTGGCATGACCCGCCAGGCGAAGTTGATCATGGTGGGCTTCGTCGTTGCCGGCATCGTCATCGGCGCGATGATCTTGAACAACACCGTCTACGAAACGGCGCGCCAGGCAAAGCTTGCCCAAGCCAGCGTCGAAACCAACATCCAACGAGAAGCGTCAGCTGCCACCCTGCCCAATCTTGCGTCTTACGCCACCATGAGCGACGACGAGATCAAGACCGCCATCCAGCAGCAAGGCTTCAACATCTACGATGCCACCTCCGAGAGCGACTCGGGCATCACGGTCTACAAGCTTCCGTCTGACGTCTCCATCGTCGATGCAGGCTTGCTGTATTCGCGTGGAATCGGCAAGCTTACCGCATCGCAAGCAACGCCGCTGCTGAACGGTTCGTGGCAACTTAGCACCAACCACGACAGCGGCACCACGATCGTGGTCCGTTACGCCGATTTCAAATCCACTTCTGCTGAAAGCGCGATTTCGCTCGCGATGAACAAGGAAGGAATCGAGGCTGGGTCGGTCGCCGATAGCGGAACCGACGACTCGGGCAACACGTACCGAAGCGGAACGCTTGAAGCCAACGGCGCAACATATACCTGGCGCGTTTCCGCGATTGACTTAAGCAAGATCTACGACGTCAGCGGAATGCCCAGCCCGGCCTACTACGTGGGAATCCGCTTGACGCAAAACGCATAGCGGCCACGCACAAGACCGCAGAACCCGATACGCCCCCGCAACTCGCCTTAAGATTGCAGGGGCGTATTCATTGCTGCTTGCATCGACTCGCGACTCGCCGACCGAACCGCACAGGAATTCTCACCAGGCGCATCTGAGGGATGATCGACAACGCCTAGGCTTCGTCGAAATCGCTCATATGAAGCGATCCACGACTTGGTTATCGGGGTCGTTGAAATTCAGATAAGTTGAAGTAAGAATGCGACCACGAATGCCACGAACTTGCAAATCAGCAAGGATCTTAGTCAGAACCTGAATACCGCCGGCTGTGATGAAGGCAACCGAGAAATCAAAGCTCGTACAAGTCCTCAACTCGCTTTTAAGCACAGAAAGAACGTTACCCGAGGACTCGGTATTGCTTAAGATACGCGGTGCATAGCGTTCGTCCGGATCCGCGTTCGAGCCTATGAAGCTAGCCTCCAGGCTTCTTGAAAAATCAACCGCACTGTATGTTAGCGACTCTTTCATATCCTCTTCCCAAACAAGGCAGCGACAGAAAACGCAAGCGAAAGGGCTGCGTTCCATGACGAAACGATCGACACACGCGAAAGGCGCCGCTTCGCCCAAAGCAAAACCCAACCAACAGGCCTGAGGAGCACCTGTGGCGGCAATGTCATAAGAACCATATCATCTTATCGCGCAGAAGCCCCTGTTAGGCGCAAAGAGACTTTGAGGGCTATACTTCCAGTAAACACACCGATCAGTGGAGGTAAGGAAGCTTAATGAAAACCGTGAACGTAGTCGCTGCGATCATCACACACGAGAACAAAGTGTTCGCCACGCAGCGTGGATATGGCGAGTTCCAAGGAGGATGGGAGTTCCCCGGCGGAAAGGTCGAAAATGGCGAAACCCCTGAAGAGGCTTTAATCCGCGAGATTCACGAAGAACTAGGAGCAGGAATCTCGGTTGAGCATTTCGTTCATCAGGTTGAGTACGACTACCCCACCTTCCATCTCTCAATGAAATGCTTTCAATGCTCCGTCGTGGAAGGTCATTTGCAGCTTCTTGAGCATTCTGCGGCAAAGTGGCTTGACGCAAGCAACCTTCGCTCGGTTGATTGGCTGCCAGCCGATGTTGAAGTAGTTGACGCAATCGAAGAACAGGGTCTTTTGAATTAAGGCCCTGCTAAAAAATGCAAG
>URZP01000136.1 GCA_900552365.1 uncultured Coriobacteriaceae bacterium | reverse complement strand
CGCTGTTTGAGTATCTCGTCCATATCGAACCAGCGGTTGTAAATGATAGACGGGTCTTTGAGATTGCTGGACGACCCCGTCCTGAACTCACGGTAGTAATAGAGCGGCTCGTCGATGTAGACGATGCCGGTTGCAGCCAACATCGTTTCCATAAGCCAGGGATTGTCCGCCCATCCGGCACCAGGTATTTCCTTCATCTTGATGTCGTTGCTGTTCAGCCATTCGCGCTTGTAGATAGCCGTCCAGATGCTTGGGTGATAGTAAAGAAGCGATGCATCTTGGTCGATGGTGAAGCGGGTGTTCACGCATTCGACCTTGCCCTGGTAGTAGCAAGGAGCAATGGTTTCTTCGGTTGTCCCAGCATCGCAAACACGCCAGTACGAGCTTTTTACAATGTCGGGAAAGTCGAAGCTCTTCGCTGTTTCAAAGAGCTTCTCGAACATGCGGTGGTCGATATAGTCGTCGGGTTCCACTATGCCAACGTATTGGCCGCGTGCGATCGACAGACCAGTATTGACCCCTTTGCCGTACCCTTCGTTCTGTTTGTGGACCGGCACGATACGGCTGTCTTTTTCTGCGAATCGATCGATGATCTGCGCTGATCGGTCGGTTGCCCCGTCATCGATGCAGATGATCTCGATTTTTTGAAGTGTCTGGTCGCATACGGAGTCAAGGCATTGCTCCAAGTACTTCTCGACGTTGTAGATCGGGAGGATTACCGATACCACGGGATTGGCAATGGGGTCTTGGTTCGTGTTTTGCGCCATGTTCCGAGAAGCCTTTCTGGGTGTGGGCGGTGCTTTGGCCGATCGCCGTTTAACGTTGTCATTATAATGCTTTGCGTTTGTGGCTTATCGTTGACCGAGCAGACGGATTCGGCGCTTTGGTTTCTATCCGCTATGCGTTAAAGCGATAACTTATTGGAGTTTGCGTATTACAATCCGATTCCGTTGATTATGTTGGGGACTTAATTGGGAATTCTATCTGATTTGCGCGGGCGTTTGCTCCCGCCGTCGTCCAGATCGTTTCATAAGCTATTTGTTGAAGTTCTGTGGCTTCACGACGATGTTCGCGCTTTAAGGAGGGAGACTGCGGCGCTGTGCGAGGAGATCGCATCGCTTCGTCGGGGATCCTTCGAGAGGCTTGATGCGCACGATACTCATTCCAAGATGATGCTTTGGCCTGTGTTTGCGCGAGATGGCGAGATCGATGTCGAGGTTAAACTGCGTTTCTTTCAAGAGCTTCCGCAGGCGCAGGGCGATTTCCGTCTTTTACAGCTTGGCTGCAGTCAGCTGCTGTTTTGGTTCGATGGGGCACTGCGCCACTCGTATGGCGATTATCTTGAACTGCCCGCTGACATCCATTCTCATTTTCATCACGTCCCGTGCGAATTGTTGTCGGAAGAGGCGGTGAGAGGCGCCATTCGACGCTCCTTCTCAGAAGTTTCAAATGCATAACTTTCCTCGTCGCCGAACATCATCCTTCGTAGGCCGTGCTCGCGCGGTTGTCCATGCCTCATTCTGCTAAAATGACGTAAGATAATTCGTTCGGACATGACATTCGGAGGTTTGTTCCAATGGCTCAGTACGACTACTTGATTGTTGGTGCCGGTCTTACTGGTGCGGTGTTTGCACACGAGGCTAAGAAGGTTGGCAAGAGGTGCCTGGTCATCGACAGGCGCGACCACATCGCCGGCAATGTTTACACCGAAGAGGTCGAGGGCATAAACGTTCATCGTTACGGCGCCCATATCTTCCACACTTCGATGAAGGACGTTTGGGGTTACGTCAACCAGTTCGCTGAGTTCAACAACTACGTGAACAGCCCCATCGCCAACTACAAGGGCGAGGTCTACAACATGCCCTTCAACATGAACACGTTCTCCAAGATGTGGGGCGTGGTCACGCCGGCAGAAGCCAAGGCCAAGATCCAAGAGCAGATCGACGCCGAAGGCATCGGCGAGCCTCAGAACCTCGAGGAGCAGGCCCTTTCGCTGGTTGGCCGTGATATCTTCGAGAAGCTCGTGAAGGGCTACACCGAGAAGCAGTGGGGCCGCGACTGCAAAGACCTGCCTGCCTCCATCATCAAACGCCTGCCGTGCCGCTTCACCTACGACAACAACTACTTCAACGACCGTTTCCAGGGCATTCCCATGGGTGGCTACACCAAGATGGTGGCCAACATGCTCGAGGGCGTCGAGGTTCGCACGGGCGTCGAGTACAAGGATCTCATCGCCGAGCAGCCCGACATCGCAGATCGTGTGATTTACTGCGGCCCCATCGACTCGTTCTACGACTACAGCCTGGGCCAGCTTGAGTACCGCAGCCTGCGCTTTGAGACCGAGCTTCTTGACGAGGCTGACCACCAAGGCGTCGCCGTCATGAACTACAACGAGCGCGAGGTTCCCTACACCCGCGTCATCGAGCACAAGCATTTCGAGTTCGGCACCCAGCCCAAGACCGTTGTCACGCGCGAGTACCCCGCCGACTGGAAGCCGGGCGACGAGCCTTATTACCCCATCAACGACGAGCGCAACACCGCGCTGTACGAGCAATACCGCGAGCTTGCCGACCGTGAGGGCAAGGTTGTTTTCGCAGGCCGTCTGGGCGGTTACAAGTACTACGACATGGACAAGGCCATCGCCGCGGCGTTCGAAGTTGTGAAGAGCGAACTTGGGGTGGAACTTTAAGCTCCCCGGCTTCATTGTTCTGTGGCGTGGATTGCCTGTTTTGGCGACATTCGGGAGCGTAAACTTCGCGCTTGATTTTGCTTATGGGTACCGTCAATAGTTTTGCGCACTCTCAGCCAGCCGTCAGTACGACTGCTCCTTGAGCAGAGATGCGTCAAGGTAGCGGCGGGAGCTCCATTAGCTGTCGGCGACGTGCTTCACGGGCGGTCACCAGCATTATTGCCGATTTCCCGTCGGGGAACGTGTCGACGACGCACGTCCATCGTTTGATTTCTCTGTTGAGGCCCTCGATGGCGTTGTTCGTGCGGATGCGCCTTCAGTGTTCGCGCGACAATCGCAGTACGCCGGCACTCGGCCGACTCCGTGAAGCCCTCGGCGTACCCGATCACCTCGCAGTAGCTGTTCTCGTTCACGCCGATGGCGACCATAACGGTGGCGTTTTCGTAGGAGACGCCCCGTTGCTGCATTCGGACATGGGCTGGCAGTACCAGATGCCCGCCTACAGGCTCGCGCTCGAGCGGATGG
>URZP01000135.1 GCA_900552365.1 uncultured Coriobacteriaceae bacterium | reverse complement strand
TAGGCTTTTCCTTAAGAGCTCATGGAAAATCGGCCCCAACCGCGCTTTTGGATTAGCAGAACCGCGCAAAACGGGAAAATCCGTGCACGTGAGCCGCCTTGCGGCGCCGCAAGACAACAAGGCGGCCGCACGCATGCGAGCTGCAACGCCACCAGCCGGCATCACATGAGCGATCCAGCCTAACCGAAACCGCAGTTCCAAAAAGCCGTGGCCGCACCCAAAAGGGCACGGCCACGAACAAACTGAACTGATTAGTCTAAGCTCGGTTGTTACTTAACCTCAAGCTTGCCTTTCTCTTTGGGAGCCGGGCGGAACAGCATATACAAGATGCCGATCGCGCAAGCAATTGCCAAGACGAAGCAAGCATCGAAGCTACCGCCAGCGGCCACACGACCGAAGTTGTAGAACATCAGCGCCACAACGTAGGCCCACAGCATCTCGTAGCCGATAGCTGCCCAGAACCACTTGCCGAAGCCGCCCATCTCGCGCTTGATGGCGCCCATTGCAGCGAAGCACGGTGCGCACAGCAGGTTGAACACCAGGAAGGAAAGGGCTGCCGCTGCGCCGAAGCCACCGGAGACTTCCTCCATGCTGGCGATAAGAGCCGTGGTCCAAGCGATGGTCGGATCGCCGCCGAACAGAACAGCCATGGTGCCAACCAGGTTCTCCTTGGCCATGAAGCCCGTGACAGTTGCCGCGGCGGATTCCCAGTTGCCCCAACCAAGCGGAGCGAAGATCCAGCAGAAGGCATTGCCGAACGCCGCCAACAGCGAGTTGTCCATCTCGGAAACCGCGCCGAACACGCCGTCTTCGAAACCGTAGCCAGACAGGAACCAAACGATGATGGTTGCCAGAAGGATGATCGTGCCAGCCTTCTTGATGAACGCCCATGCACGCTCCCACATGCTGCGCAGCAAGTCAACGAAGCGCGGCATACGGTACTCGGGAAGCTCCATGATGTACGGAGTGGTCTCGCCCAAGAACGGCTTGGTCTTCTTCAGCATGATGCCCGAAACGATGATCGAGCCGATGCCCAGGAAGTACGCCATCGGGGCAACCCACCAAACGCCGCCGAAGAACGCGGTTGAGATAAGGGCAATCGGAGGAAGCTTGGCCGAGCACGGCATGAACGTCGTGGTCATGATGGTCAGCTTACGCGAAGACTCCGACTCGATGGTACGGGAAGCCATGATGCCGGGAACGCCGCAACCAGTGCCGATGATCATCGGGATGAAGGTCTTACCGGACAGGCCGAAGCGACGGAAGATGCGGTCAAGGATGAAGGTGACGCGAGCCATGTAGCCGCAGCCTTCAAGAATGGCCAGCAAGAAGAACAGCACCATGATCTGGGGCACGAAGCCAAGAACCGCGCCAACGCCGGCGATGATGCCGTTGATGACCAGGTCGCTCAGCCAATCAGGCGCGTCGATAGCCGTAAGGCCGTCCTCAACCACGACGGGAATGCCGGGAACCCAGGGGCCATACTCGCTCGGATCGGCCTCGGGGACCTCAAGGGCAGCCTGGAAGTCTTCCAGGGTCACCTCGTGCTCATCAACTTCGCCGGTCTCCTCGTCAACGATATGGGTCTCGGCTACAAGATCGGCCGCATCCTCTTCGAACGCAGCGAGAGCAGCCTGGCCCTCGTCAGAGTCAAGGTCGCCTTCGGCGTCCTCGCCCAGATACTCGAAAATAGCATCAACATCGATGCCGGCCTCTTCAGCATCAGCCAAGAACGCGCTGATGTCGTTCTGAGCATCGTCGAAAGCGCCCGAGTCCTCGTCGAAGGCCTCACGACCCTGAGAGGCAACGAACCAGCCGTCGCCGAACACGCCATCGTTCATCCAGTCGGTGAAATAACCGCCGACGGTGGAGATGGCGACATAGTAAACAAGAGTGATGATCACGGCGAAGATCGGCAACGCCAGAATACGGTTCGTGAGAACGCGATCGATCTTCTCGGAGGTGGTAAGACCCTTGATAGAGCGCTTCTGAACGCTGGGGATGAAGTTCACGATGAACTTATAGCGCTCGTTGGTGATGATCGCGTCGGAACGATCGTCGAACTCCGACTCGGCAGCGATGATGGTGTCGCTGCAGTTCACCTGACCGCCGATTTTCTGCTCGGCAAGCTCATCGCGCTCGAACAGCTTAATAGCGTCATAGCGCTTCATCTTGTCGGGGACGGAAGCGGGGAGCTTCTCCTCGATCTGCTTCAGGTAAATCTCGACTTCCTGACTGAAATGCGGCGGAATCGGCGCCTTGCCGGTGCGGGCCTCTTTGACCACAGCAGCGGTAACATCTTCAAGGCCATCGCCATGAAGGGCCGAGATCTCGACAACCGGGACGTTCAGCCTGCGGCTGAGCTCCTCAGATTTGATGGTATAGCCGCGCTTCTTAACGATGTCCATCTGATTGAGGGCGACGACCATGGGAAGGCCGAACTCCATCAGCTGGGTAGTGAGGTACAGGTTGCGTTCGAGATTCGATGCGTCCACGATATTCAGGATCGCACCTGCGTCGCCGCTTGCGAGGTAATCGCGTGCGATAACCTCTTCATTCGTGTAAGGCGAAAGCGAATAGATACCGGGAAGGTCGACGAATTCGACTTCCTTGTCGCCTTTGAGGGTACCCGTCTTGCGCTCGACCGTTACGCCCGGCCAGTTGCCGACATACTGATGGTTGCCGGTGAGCTGGTTGAACAACGTCGTCTTGCCCGAGTTAGGATTACCCACCAAAGCAATTTTCACTGACATATGCTTTGTGCTCCACTCTGCGCGAAATCGCGCCCAAATCTCATGATTTTGCTTGACGTTCAATACTTGCTTCCCGCATGCGCACCGTTCATGCGCCGCGGGTTTGCGCGCCCGTTTGCTTGCGCTAAGGACTTGCGGGGCGTCTCCCACATGCCCGCAAGCAGCCGGGCTTACCGCTAGATCTTCTCGACCTCGATGCCGCTCAGGTCGGACCTGCGCAGCGACAAATGGTAGCCGCGAACCGTCATGTCCACGGGGTCGTCAAGCGGTGCCACGTTCGTGATGGTGATCTCGGCGCCACGGGTGATGCCCATGTCCATGATGCGACGGCGCGTCTCACCCGTATCGTTCAGGCGAATGACACGACCGGTCTCACCCGGCTTCAAATCGTTCAGAGTCATTTCGTTCCCTCCTCCCCTGCTCTTCAGGGTCTCGAACTTGCACTCAAGCCTCCTTCGAAATCCATCTGCTTCGAGGGGAGCTTGAGGTAACACAAAGCTAACTTTGTGTTAT
>URZP01000134.1 GCA_900552365.1 uncultured Coriobacteriaceae bacterium | reverse complement strand
TTCCAACATCGGCTTCCACCAACCGCCGACTCTCTTGAGATGGCTTATTCGATTCGTCCTCGTCAACGCATTTGATTTTGAACTTGTCGCCAAGTATACGCAGCCCTTCGGACTTAGCAAGAGAAAACTTCCATCAGCGACAGAAAAGTTGCTCTAGTCGAAAAAATGTTACCAGAGTTAGTCATGCATAACCTATTCCAAAAGGTAGAACCGATTGAATCGGAGATGTTTTCCTTTGAAGCCCAAATGCGATGTAGCAATAAGAAAGCCGATCGGGGGTTCCCGACCGGCTTAGCGTGGCACGTATGTCGCGGTATCAGCCACCGCAAGAAATCAGCAAGCACTGCCCGCCTTGACTACTTACTCCATGGGAAGCGAAGGGGCTTCTTTCATAACTCTAAGCATGGTTGCGTAAATCTCTTTCAAGTTATCATCCGTCAACGGGCCGCCATTAAGGTTGCAGACCTTTTCGTAAATGGCGTCCTCGCGCGAAGGATCGAACAAATTCATTCCTGCACCAGGCTTCAAATTGCGAATGGTCAGCGAATGAATGGCGCGCTCGTTCAGCAACGCGACGAGTTTGCGATCGATCTCATCGATTGCTCCACGATGCTGATAGATCGAAGCTAGATTCGCAGCACTGACACTAGTTTCAGCCTGAGTCATATAAGCATCCTTCCCTTAGAAGAAAATGTGATTGACGAACTGACCAAAGAAGATCAGAACGAGCAAGCCGACGACGATACGGTAAATGCCGAAAGCGGTGAAGTCGTTCTTTTTGATGTAGCCAATCAGGAATTTGATGGAAACTATGGATACCAAGAACGCAGTAACAATGCCAACACCGAAGATCATCCACTCGGTGGCGGTGTAAGCCATGCCATGACGCAGAAGCTTCAGAACGCTCCAGCCGAACATGATGGGAATGGCCAAGAAAAACGCGAATTCAGTTGCCACCGTACGCGAGGTGCCCAAAAGAAGCGAACCGATAATGATGGAACCCGAACGCGAGGTGCCGGGAATGATAGCCAAGCTCTGGAAAATGCCGATAGCGAATGCTTTGCCGTAAGAAAGCTGATCGAAGTTGCAAACTTTGGCGATTGCACAAGAGGCATCGTACTCGTCGTCAGCGTTATAGCCACCGATATCAAGAGCACGGCCCTTCTGCGCCTGTTCCACCGCATCAGACTTCGCAGCACCGCGAGCGTGACGGCCACGAGGCTGAGAGGCTTCCTCGATAAGACGCCTGTTGCGATGCTCCAAAACAATAAAGATGATGCCGTAAACGATAAGCGCACAAGAAACAACGACGTAGGAAAGGTTCGGATCGTTCATGATGCGCTCTTCCATCCAGTCATCAAGCAACAAGCCGACGATAGCTGCGGGAATCGAGCCAACAACGACCTTTGCCCAAATTCCCCAGGTGGTCTTCTTCTGCGCGGCGTTCTTGCGCGGAGAGAACGGGTTGAGTTTATGGAAGAACAAGCAAATGACGGCCATGATGGCGCCAAGCTGAATGACAACGAGGAAGGTGTCGTAAAACGATGCGGAAACGTCAAGCGACATGAATGCATTCAACAGCATCATATGACCGGTCGACGAAACCGGCAGCCATTCGGTGATGCCCTCGACAATGCCGAAGACAAGCGCTTTCAGTGCTTCAATGATAACCATAGGTATATACCCCGATGTTCGTTGGTTCGTGCTCGTTCGAGCAAAAATTTCCTAAGAAATGGTACCAGCACACCCCACCTGATGACTTACTTCCATCAGAAGCACAACGGCAGAGCGGCCCAGCGTCGCGTCATGCAACTCTACAGCAAACCGGAAAGCGTGATAAGCAGAGGAATGGAAACCAGCGAGAACACCGTGGTGACGAAGGTTCCCTGAGCCATACTGACGGCATCACCGTGATACTGATAACAAAGCATGGTGCCGTTTGTGGCAACCGGCATGGCCGCAAGGACCACCAACACGGCAAGCATAAGATCGCTTGCGACGTTTTGCATCAGGAAGAAAATCACGATTGGCGTGACTACGAGCCTGACCATAGAAGCCGCGAACATCTTCGGGCCGCCAAGCAACTGCTTAGCAGGCAGATTGGCAAGCGAAGAACCGACGATCAGAAGCGTGGCCGGTGTGGTGAAGTTGCCGATAGTCGCTAAGGCATCGCCCAGGACGGGCACGCCATGCACTCCTGCGAACGCAAGACCAATGCTGATGACGGAAGCGATGTTACAAGGGTTAACAAGGTCGCGTGGACGCATACGTACTTTTACGCCTGTTGCATTGTCTGACGCAATAAGCCATGCACCGAGGGTGAATACGATGAAGTTGAACGGAAGATTGTAAATAACGGCGTAAATCACAGCAGTGGGGCCGAAAATGGCCGAAAGCACAGGGTAGCCAATGAATCCAACGTTACCGAAGATCATCATGAAGCGGAAAACGCCGCGATGACCGTCGTGGATGCGAAGCAAGAAGGTTACCAAGAACGCCATTGCAATAAGAACCACAAAGCTGACGATGGCAAGACCCATAACTTCAAGAATGGTGATTGCGTCGGGAAGCTCGTCTGCCGCCAAAACAGAGGACAGGATGAGAGCCGGCAATGTGGCGTTCAGGACAAGCTTGGACATCTTCCTATCGAAATCCTCATCCATAACGTCCACCTTCTTACAGATATACCCCACTCCAATGGCTGCAAATAGAATGAGCATATGAGTGAAAATGTTGGTGAACTGACTAAACATAGAGAGAGGACTCCTCCTTACGTGACCATCATTTGAATTTGAGCAGGAGTAACTTTAAGCGTCGCTCGTTCGTGTAATATGCGCCTTGCAAGAAACGCACAATGAAGCCACGTCTGGTACGTTTTATACCTTGGGCGCGGCAGCTCTCGTACGAAAGGACACGAATCGTGAGCAGCTCGCAAACCCCTACTCAGAAGGTTCTCGTATTCGATTTCGGCGCTCAATACGGTCAGCTTATCGCTCGCCGCGTTCGCGACCTGAACGTCTACTCCGAAATCGTTCCCTGCGACATAAGCGCAGATGAAGTTCGCGCAATGAAGCCTTCCGCTATCGTTCTTTCCGGTGGACCGGCATCCGTGAACGCGGAAGACGCACCGCGCGTCGACCCAGAAGTCTACGAGCTAGGTGTGCCTATTCTTGGCTTCTGTTACGGTCATCAAATCACGTCGGTCACTCTAGGCGGAACCGTCTTCCATCCCGAGATTGCCGAATACGGTCCTGCTGAGCTTCATGTTTCTGGAGGCGATCTGTTCGAAGGCACCCCCAGCAATCAAACCGTTTGGATGAGCCATTTCGATGCAGTGAAGGATA
>URZP01000133.1 GCA_900552365.1 uncultured Coriobacteriaceae bacterium | reverse complement strand
AAACCGTCGATCGAATCGGTCCGAGCCTTTTGTCTGCTGCGAGGCGATTTGGGCGGCGGTCGTTGATTTTGGGCGACGCCGATCGGTGCCGAGCGCTATCTTAAGAACATGGCATCGCCAAACGAAAGCATGCGATAGCGCTCCTCGATGGCGTGCTGGTACGCATTCATGATGTTGTCGCGCGACGAGAAAGCGCTGACCAGCATCATGAGGGTTGAGCGCGGCACATGAAAGTTAGTGATCAGGCCGTCGATCACGTGGAACTCCTTGCCGGGGTACAGGAACAGGTTAGTCGTTGCGCGGTTGCGCGCGACCAGTGCGCCCTTTCCGTCGTTCGCGTTGGCATCCCAAGCGCTTTCTAGGCTTCGCGTGCTGGTGGTTCCTACGGCGATCACGCGGCCGCCCGCTGCGTGCGTTTCGTTGATGGCATCGACTGTGCTTTGCGGCACCGTGTAGAACTCGGTGTGCATCTTATGCTGCAAGGGGTCGTCCTCGTCAACCACGCGGAACGTGTCCAGGCCAACTTCCAGATCGACGGTCTCCCAGCGAACGCCCTTTTTCTTAAGGCGTTCGATAAGCTCGGGCGTGAAATGCAGGCCCGCGGTTGGGGCTGCGGCGGATCCTTCATGGCGCGAGTACACTGTTTGGTAGAGCTCCTCGTCGCCCGCATAGTTTTTGATGTAGGGCGGAAGCGGCGTGTGGCCCACGGCATGCAGCGCCTCGTCAAGCGAGGGGAGCGTGGTGGTCAGACGCGCGATGCGCTCGCCCTTGGCGGACTCTTCTGCAACTCCGTTTTCGTCGGACTCGGTCTCCTTCGCGGCGGCCCAGTCGACGATTTCGGCGGAGAGAGCCACCTGACCGTCGCGGCCGACGAAGTCGACGACGGCACCGCTGTCCGGTTTCAGGCGCTTGCCGGGGCGGACGAGAACTTCCCAAATCGCTTGTTGATTCACGGATTCGGTCAGACTGTCGTCAAGATAAGCCTGCGCAGCGTCGCCCTTCACCTGGCGCAGAAGGAATACCTCCGCTTGACCGCCTGTGTTGCGCTTCGCGCCAAGCAAGCGCGCCGGTAGAACGCGGGTCTCGTTGGCAACCAATAGGTCGCCCGGGCTCAGGTACTCCTCGATATCGCGGAAGATGCGGTCTTCAAGAGCGCCGGATTCGCGGTCCATCACCAGCATGCGGCAGCCGTCGCGAACTGCTGCGGGCTCTTGGGCGATCAATTCTTGAGGCAGGTCGTAATCGAAGTCACTGGTTTTCACGGTTGGTTTCCTTGTGGTTGGTTGATTCCTCGGATGACGCGTTGCGCTGTTCCCTGAGTGCTTTCAGGACGGCGCGTTTGCGCTCCTGTTTCTTATTGTAGGCGCTGCGTTCAGCCGCGCGCTCTTTGCGTTTCGCTTCGGCTGCGGCGATCTCGTCTGCATGCGCCGCCCGTTCTTGAGCCTTCTTCTGCGCATTGCGGTGCTTGATGAACTCGCGCGTGGCGCGTCCTTCGGCGATTGAGAAACGGCACCCACAGTAATTCTGGCGGTACATGCCCATTTCGCGGCTACGGGCCGTGGCATTGTCGTAGAGCGGCCGCCAGTCCTCGAAGTAGGGGGTAAGACCGTAGTGCGCGCAAACGCGGTCGAGCTCTTCGCGAATCACTTCGGTGAACTGGTAGGGGCTTACCGCAAGCGTGGTGGACAGCGTGTCGAAGCCGCCATCCACCGCAGCTTTGGCGCTTTCCTCCAACCGCTGACGATAACAGGCGCGGCAGCGTTCTTGGCGATGCTCATCGTCAAGAAGCTCGGCGACGGTTTCCACGTCGCGCGAGAAGTCGTTGATATTGCATTCAGCTGCGAGCCCCTCGCCGATAACGCCGGCGGCATTTTCCCAGGCGTCAGGCTCGAATTCGCCTTCGATTAGGTGTAACCCGATGTCGCTGGCAAACGTGCGTAGCTCGGCGAGGCGCTTGTCGTACTCTGCTTTAGGCGCGATGTTCGAATTGGAGAAGTAAACGGTGATGTCGGCGCCGCGCTCCAGCAAGATGCGCGTCGGCTCCAAAGAGCACGGGGCGCAGCACGCGTGCAACAGCATTTTCATCGTCTTTTCACCCCTTCCTTCGGCGTACCGTATACTATCACGATGGATTAACGACCCAGGAGGAAGCGAAGATGGCGCTTTTCGATTACACGATTGAAGCTACAAGTGGGCACGCGCGTGCGGGCAGCTACGAAACCGCGCATGGCAGCTTCAAGACCCCGATGTTCATGCCAGTGGGCACGCATGCCACGGTCAAGGGCATCACGGTCGACCAGCTTCACGAGCTGGGAAGCCAGGTTGTCCTGGCGAACACGTATCATTTGTATATGCGTCCCGGCGCCGACCTTGTTGAAGAAGCAGGCGGCGTTCAGAAGTTCATGAGCTACGACGGTCCCATGCTGACCGACTCGGGCGGCTTCCAGCTGTTCAGCTTGGCGCATATGATGTCCGAGGACGATGAGGGTGTCAGTTTCCAATCGCTTGACTACGACGGCAGCAAGCACCGTTGGACGCCGGAGTCGAACATGCGCATTCAAGAGAAGATCGGCGCCGACATCTGCATGCAGCTTGACCAGTGCATCGGTTATCCAGCCGAGAGAAAGGATGTCGCCGCATCCACGAAGCTTTCGTGGGAGTGGGCCGAGCGTTGCCTGCGCGCTCACGAAAAGCCCGATCAAACGTTGTTCGGCATCGTTCAGGGCGGCATGTTCGAGGATCTGCGTCTCGAAAGCGTCCAGCATCTTCTGCAAATCGAGCAGGAAAGCCTGGCGAACGGCGGCCGCCGTTTCGGCGGTTTCGGCATTGGTGGTTATTCGGTTGGCGAACCGCATGACGTCATGTTCGAGACGTTGGGCACGGTTGCGCGGTCTCTTCCCGACGATCGCCCTCGCTATTTGATGGGCGTGGGCAATCCCACCACGCTCGTTCGCGCCGTTCGTGAAGGCGTCGATATGTTCGACTGCGTTTTGCCTACGCGCACCGGCCGCATGGGAACCGCGTTTTCCAGCCAAGGTCGCATGAACATGCGCAACGCGAAGTACGCGCACGACTTCGGGCCGCTCGACCCTGAGTGCACCTGTCCTGTGTGTCGCAACCATTCGCGTGCGTACATTCGCCATCTGGTGAAGCAGAAGGAGATGCTAGGCGGCATCTTGTTATCGATGCACAACATTCATTTCTTGATTGACTTAATGGCTCGTGCTCGCGAGGCCATCTTGGCTGATGCGTACGAGGAATTCTATCAATCCTGGATGAGCTCTCCAGGCGCCAAGGATTACTGATAAAATCAAAGATTGACTGAATGGCGATTCCGGCCTTGGCGGGCATTCGCAAGGGCTG
>URZP01000132.1 GCA_900552365.1 uncultured Coriobacteriaceae bacterium | reverse complement strand
TGCTGGTAGAACAATCAGTATTGAGACAATACCATGATTGCCTGTCTCTTTGCTGCTCAGTTATCTCTCATATTTATCTCTCGTCTTTCAGTTATCTCTCGTATTAGTGACGAATGAGAGATGAGAGATACGTGGGTGATGGGCGAGCGTGGTTTTTTGAACGGTCGGAAAATCCCTCAAACAAAAAACGGGGCCGGCCTTACGCCGAGCCCCGTTTTCAAACGGTCAGTTAGTTATCCAACGCGCGAGCATAGCAGTCAACATTACGCCGCCGCGAACACTCCCAAACCTGTTCCGATGATGCAGATCGCGAAGATACCAATAATAATCCAAATGGTCTTGACACCCTTTTTATAGAGGGCAACGCAGGCGAACGTTGCCAGCAAGGGCAGAAGGCCAGGGAAGATCGAATCGAACAGATCCTGCAGGACAATCTCCGACCCACCCACGTCAAAGGTCAAAGCTGTGGACAGCGAGACCTGTGCCGCAATCATGGCGCCAATGACGGTCATTCCGAGAACGCCGGCAGCATGCGTCATGCGAGACATAAGGTTGTTCTCTTCGGACTGCTGCAGGAACTTGGTTCCCAGGTCGTATCCCAGATGGGCGGCGACGATACGCGTTGCAAGGTTAATCACGGAGTAGATGAGCGCGTACACGATGGGGCCGAGCGGGTTGCCCGTCGACGCGATGCCAATACCAATGCCGGCGGCGACCACGCGGAACGTACCCCAGTAGAACGAATCGCCGATGCCGGAAAGCGGTCCCATGAGGCCGACCTTCATGGCGTTAATCGAGGACGTGTCGAAGTTCTTATCGGCAGCCGCCTGCTCTTCCATCGAAACCGTTAGGCCGGCTACAAACGGAAGCACATGAGGCGTGATGTTAAAGAACTCGGTATGGCGATCAAGCGCCGCATAGTAATCGTCGTCGTTGGGATAGATCTTTCGCAGGGGCTTCTGAATGGTGTACATGAAGCCCATTGCCATCATCTTGTCGTACGACTGCGAGCACTGGCTCGTAAACTGGCGAAGGAACATGCTCCGATACATATCGGGAGTCATAATCGCGTCCTTCTTGGCCTCTTTGAGATCGGTGTTCTGGGTAGCCATTAGAAGTCCTCCTCTTCATCCTCGGCAACCGCCTGCGGACCGGCCGAGCCCTCGCGGAAGGCCAGGAGCAGCGCGACGCAGATAGCGGCAGCGGCAACACCGACAACGTCCATCTTGAGGTAGATGACCATAATGAATCCCAGGAACAGCCAGGGAAGAAGCTTGTTGTCGCCCATGGTCCTAATAAGAAGAGCGAAGCCGATGCAGACCATGACGCCGGACGCAACGTTGAGGCCGTCCATCACAAACTGCGGAATAGCGTTAAGCGCATTGTTGATGAGGTCGGCACCAAAGAACAGCGAGCAAAACACCAGCAGTGCAGACGGAATGCCAATCGACAGCGGCACGATGGTCAGATGGTACAGATTCGCCTTGGCAAGATCGCGATTTGCCAGAGCGGTCTCAATCTTCTTGCAGGCAAAAGCACCCGGAACGGCGTAGCAGAAGTTGCGCCACACCTGAAGGAAGACGGAGACGGGAAGGGCGAGCGCGACGGCAGTTGCCGTGCCCGTACCCGTAATGACGGCAAACGCGCAGCCAAGCACGCCGGAGGCATAGACCTCGGGAGGAACCGCCGCGCCGACCATGATGGCGCCCATGAGCATGGACTCCAAAGCAGCGCCGACGATAACTCCCTGCTGGACATCGCCAAGGATCAAGCCGACAAACAGGCTCGTAAACAGCGGACGACCAAGCATCGTAATGCCAAATGCTTGCTCGTCCATAGACGCCATAATGCGACCAGCGCAACTAGAAGGTACTGGGCAACTATTCTGATTAACCCCAGAAATAAGCCTGCAGGCGAGACGTTCAGAACAGCTCGCCTGCAGGCAACAGCAGCAATTTGAGAGGATTAGTAGTTCATCTGGTGATAGTAACGACGCGTGGTGAGCGGGTGGTTGCGGACGTGCTCGAGATGGCAGCTCAGGCGCTCGGTGATGGTGTAGGTGACCATCGGGGAGACGATCTTGCGGAACTCGGGGTCGCTGAACGGCAGCTCGACCTCGGCGGTGTCGAACTTGTTCACGCGGACATGGACGCCCTTCTCGTCGGCGAGCATGTGGGTGAAGTTGTCCACGCGGTCCATGAGCTTGCGGGTGTCGTCCTCGCCGTAGAGCATGATGAGGCTCGTGCCCTCCTCGCACAGCTCGATGGTGCCGTGGAAGAACTCGGCGGCGTGGATGGACTTGGTCTTGATCCACTGCATCTCCTCGAGGATGCACATGGCGTAGTCGTAGGCCTCACCCCAGAGCATGCCGGAGCCGATCACCATGTGGTAGTCGGTGTCCTTGAAGTCCTCGGCCATGGCGGCGCAGCGCTCGTCCTGGGCGTCCTTGGCCTTGATGAGGTACGGGGCGATGTTGCCGAACTCCTCCATGAAGGTGTCGTACTTGGGGAAGGCGCCGGCGTTCTTGAGGAAGCGGGCGACCAGCGTGATCTGGTAGGTGTAGATGGCCTCGCACAGGACGTCGTCCTCGGCGAAGCTGAAGAACTTGTAATCGGCGTACTCGGTGGCCGGGGTGTTGTCGTTGGAGACGTACATCAGCGTGCGGGCGCCCTGCTCCTGGCAGAACTTGGCGGCCTCGATGATCTCGGGGGTGGTGCCGGTACGGGTGGAGAAGACGCAGACCGAGTCCTTGTTGAAGGCCTTGGGCGGGCATGCGAGGAACTCGGCGGCAATCTCGCAGTGGACGTCGACGTCGGCCGTGGTGGTCTCGACCCAATACTTCATCGGGAGCGTGTGGGCCCAGGTGCCGCCGCAGCCGATGAAGAAGATGTTGGAATAACCCTGCTCGCAGACCTTGTCCACGGCAGCCTCAATCTGAGGACGGAGAGCGAGGGCATCGCTCACAACCTTCTCGTAACGAGGCTCATCGAAATTGAACATATCTAATATCCCTTCGTTTAATAGAGTGAAATTCGTTTCAATTGACAACTTGTCATTTCACTACGTATTAATACTTAATGACCTAAAAAAAATACCTTTCTAGGAAATGGAAGCTTGGCCGTCTTTCATCTCGGCGAGTTTATGCTCGAATCCAAAGCCGCCGGGTTTAAGGCAATTCTTAGCTGAATAGTCAGCAGCGAATTCCATTGCATCCCGAATGATCTCCGCATCGAGCGGTTGCTTTTTACTCCAGCCACGCGAGAGACAGCTCACAACAAACGCAGTGATATACGAATCTCCCGCGCGCAATAATTGATGTTTACCCAGATACCCCCGGCCGGAATCGCTGAGCGTGCGTCCTTCG
>URZP01000131.1 GCA_900552365.1 uncultured Coriobacteriaceae bacterium | reverse complement strand
CGGTACAGAGAAACAGCCCGGTGGGGAAATTGTACAATGCTCATCTCTGTAGGTGTTTTTTGTGGTTTCGCTTGCGAAATTGCCGCCCGCATTTTGGCGGCAAAACAAAAAAGACGTGACGGAGCCGTATACGGACTCCGTCGTTGACCGCCGGCGACCAAGCGGGGGTTACGCCCCCGCGTAAGTCAAGTCCTTTCACCCGCACCACTGAATTTTAAAAGCCGCTCATCAGAGCGGCTTTTTTGTTGTCAGATCAAACGACCACGAAGCCCGCTTGCGCTATCGGGGGGGGTTATAGGCAGAAAAGCGTGTCTGATTTGGGAGCATCGGTGCAGGTTGATACCCCTTTTTCGTTCGTTTAAATCCGTCGTCCGCATTTAACCACTCGGACAAAATGTGTGTCCAAAAAAGGAGCGTCGACGCAGGTCAGCGCTCCTTTTTCACACCAGAAAATTCTGTTCCAGATCGCAGGCTTTTACGCTTCCATTTCGTGAGCAGTTACCAGGTAGTAATGCCTGCCATTAGCGCTGGTTTCAAGCTTCGCCAACTCGTAAAGCGACTTGATCTTCAACGCGCGAACGGCCTCGTCATCCTCGATGCACAGCGCCATCTCGCACAATTCCAACGCCCATTGCCACTTTTCTTCTGCTTGCGCAGCTTCAACCAGCTCCGCAACCTTGAAAACCCCGCCAAGCGCCGGAACAAGCTCAGTCGCACGCTGGGCAAGTGAAAGCGGATGCAAATTGACAACCCGACCGTCGAACCAGCCAACATATCCCTGGTAGATGCTACGCACCGACCAGTCGATGCTTCCGTAGTACTCGCCCAAATAAGGCAGATCGGCAAGCTCCTGCGGCAGCTTAACCGCAGCAAGCGTGTCGTCCAAACCCAAACCGCGATCGATGCAATCCAAGGTCTGCAAAAGGATGGACTCTATCGCGGCGCGATAGTTCCCCAGCGCTTCCTTAACCTGCTGCGCGCCAACAATGGCACCCGTGTGACCGGGTAGCAGATACTCGGTGTCGTACTCCAACATCTTCCCCAGTGAATCCACCCATGCGGCCACGTCGCGATAACTGCTGCCGCGAATAGCGTACAGGTTAGGCCAGCACGCGTAATAGTTGTCTGCGCAGCACAGCGCCTTTTCGTCCTGCAGCCACACGAAAATCTGGTCATCAGTTTCACCGGGAGCACGCACCAATTTCAGAGTGCGACCGTCGATCGTCAGCTCAACCTCATCTTCGTCATACAACGTGGTAACGGGCAACACTTCGGAACCGTTGTGGTCCTCACGAATGCCAAGACCCTGCGTGATCAGCTCCTTGTCGCTTAGGCTGTAGCCGAATTGACGCGCCGTCCTGGCACCAAGGCCGCTCATGATGGTGTTGCTGAACTTAAGCGGCTCGTTGACCGGCGCGAACGCAATCACTTCCTCCACCGTGTCGCGAAACACGCCGCTACCGCCACGATGATCGGAGTGCGAATGCGTGAAGATGATCGTCTTGACGGGCTTATCCGTAAGCTCCGCAACCACTTCTTTCAGTTTCTGACCGGTATCAAGCGAATTCAGGGCATCAATCAGAATGACCGATTCGTCCGCGATGATGACGATCGAATTGCTGTGGCCGTAGCTCATCACGTGATAAACACTGTCCGAAACCTTCAGCACCTGCTTAGAGAACCCGCTTTCGGCGTACTGTCTTAGCTTCGCCTCTCCGTTGATGTCGAGCATGTTCCCTCCATTCGTTGCTGTCCATACGGAACAGTGTACTTTGAAGTGGGCGACCAACAAGAGGTGATTAATTGGTAAGCGCCCCACAAAGAAAGAACGGCCGCGCCCAAACGGGCACGACCGTAAAATCTATCTAAATCATTTAGAACATCAAGTTAGCCAGCGGCAATCCGATAACGATATACACAAGCAAACCAGCGACCATCATGATGCTGCCGTACTTCAAGATCTCGCCAGACGAGATCTTGTCCTTGTTCGAATGGAAGACAGCCGCATAAGGCGAACCCGCAGGAGTGAGAATGGCCATGAACGTCGCCAAGCACACCGTCATGGCAAGTGCAGCCTGGTTCTGAAGGCCGACAACAGGGCCCATCGCCACAATGATCTGCATGAGGATAGCGCCGGTAATGGCATTGTTAGCCACGTTGGTGACCAACGCACCGATCACGATAAGCACCACGCTGAAGAACAGCGGGCCGCCAGCATTGAAGACAGGGGTGAGTACGCCGACAAGCCATTCGCGCAAACCCGTCTCGGGAGCCATCAAGCTGCCAGCAAGGAACACGCACACGACTACTAGAAGGTAGAGATCCCACATCACGTACTCTTTGCAAATGCGGACAGGCTCCAAAATCGGCTTTCCGTCCACCTTGATAAGGGCAAGAACTCCCAGCGCAAGAATGGTAAAGCCAACCAGGTTGATATCATTCATGAACCGAGTGATAGCCCAATCCGCAGGCAAAACCGAAGGGCCGAGCGCGAAAATGAAAAACAAAACGGTCACCAGCACGTAGGCCTTCTGCTGGATATTCATCGGCGGCAGTTCTTCCTTATTGATCTGCTCGACCGAGATCGCAGCCATCTTGCTCATGTCAGGACGGAGGATGAACTTGATGACAAGGGTGACAACCGCAAGGATTGCAATGCTGGTAACAACGTTAAACGCGATGTAGGCCATGTAGTTTGTGGGAATCCCGCTGGCTACCTCGAATGCGCCCAAAATGACCAGCTGGCCACCGAAGAAAGGCAGCGTGCTTTGACCAAGGGTAACGGCCACGAAAGAAGCCGTGAGCATGATCTTGCAATACGCGTCGGTTTTCTGATAGCCAACCTCTTCAAAAATGATGTACATGGTCGGCCAAAGAACGAGCATCGCCATCAGCGGATCAACAATAGCGGACACGGCAAACATCGCCATGAAGAACAAGAAGTTGAATACCGAAGGTCGCCCGTTGATGATCTTGCGCTTCAGAAACCAATGAGCGATATAACGGGTCAGACCACAGTCACCAATTGCTCCGAAGAAAATCATGCAGAACAGCATGAGCATGGGCAGATACGCCGAGAAGCATGCAAACATACCGTTCATATCGGTGTAATCGGTAAATGCGAATGCCACAATGCCAAGGAGACTTGGCCAGAACAGCCCAACGGTCGACCACAGGTAAACCAAGCCTATGAAGATGCCGCCAATTTGCATGCCGACATGCGTAATGGGCTCAATCGGCGGAATCAGCGGTATGCCGAACATCAGAATCAAACCGATGACGGAATGGACGTAATACTTAGCGTCGAATTTCTTCGCCGTCTCTTCCATTTCCTTCCCTCTTTCTAATCCGTTGTTTTAGATTCCTAATAGATTGCTTTT
>URZP01000130.1 GCA_900552365.1 uncultured Coriobacteriaceae bacterium | reverse complement strand
GTAACCGAAAAGCTGAGTTATGCAGAACTTATTGTGGCATGCCGACAGGAGCGATTGAAAAGTTTTCCGAGCTTGGTCCCAATTTGGTCCCCACGTGGCGCACATTTTGGGGCACAAACAAAAAGGCGGGTTAGCGGACAAAATGTGTGTCTAGAAGATATGACCGATGAAAATCGGTAAAGCCTCCTATATGCAAATCGTGGGTTGGGCGACAATCGTTTTCGTCAAGGAAACAGTGGTCGCTTACCACATGCAATCGAGGAGGCTTCATGCGCTATTCTACCATCGTCGGCATCGACACCCACTCGAAAAAGAACGCCGTCTGCGCCATCGTCCCCGCAACCGGGGAAATGCGGGAAGCCGTCCTCTCGGAAGACCCCGGGCAGCTCCTTTCATGGATTTCCGGGCAGGGGTTCCCCGAGCCCGTCGGCTGCGTCTACGAATCCGGCCCGACCGGCTTCGGGCTCGCCCGCGCCCTGGAGGCTGGAGGCGTCGCCTGCACGGTGGCGGCCACTTCGAAGCTCTCCTATCGCGTCGACCGCCAGAAGAACGACAGGGCCGACGCGAAGTGGCTCGCCCGGCAGATGCTCGCACGCGGCGTGCGCGCGGTGCGCGTCCCGACGCCCGAGGAGGAGTCGCTCTGCCACCTGTCGCGCCTTCGCGGCGAGGTGGCGGCCGACCTGCGCAAAGCCAAGCAGCGCGTCTCGTCGTTCCTCCTGCTCACGGGCACGGAATACACCTTGACGAAGAAGAAATGGTCCAAGACGTTCCGCAAGTGGGCCGAATCCCACGAGTTCGACCAGCCGGCCGACACGTTCACCTTCCGCTGCAAGATGAGCGCGGTGCTCCGCCTCGAGGAGCGGCTGGCGGAGGTGGAAGCCGAAATCCTGCGCACCATCGCCTCGTCGCCGAAGCTTTCCGAGCGCATGTCGCGCTTCACCTGCATCCACGGCATCGGCAAGGTGTCGGCGTTCTCTCTGGTCTGCGAGGTCCACGACTTCGATCGCTTCAACAACGGCGCGTCGTTCGCAAGCCACCTCGGCCTCGTTCCCTCCGAGAGCCCCAGCGGCAAGAAGGTGTCGCGCGGGGCCATCGCCAAGCAGGGGAACTCCCACCTGCGCCGCATCCTCGTCGAGGCCGCGTCGTGCTACTCGAAGCAGTTCAAGGCCGTGAGAAGCGAGGATGCCGCGGTTCCCGAGGCCGTGCGGGCGAAGGCGGAGAAGTGCGCCGCCCGCCTGAGAAAGAGGAGGGCGGCACTGAAGATGCGCGGCGTCTCGGCCAACAAGGCCAAGGTCGCCGTCGCCCGCGAGCTCGCAGAATGGATCTACCACATCGCGGTGATGCCCGCATAGAGGATGTCCCCGGCGGGCTTCGCGCCCGCCTCGACATAGACCCGAGCATCTCGAGCTGCCGCCGATGGCGCCGGGGCGACCCGCGATTTGGCTATGCACAGCCCGCGAGGGCCGCGTGCGATTCTAGAATCAAGCGATCGAATAAGCGGAAACCGTCCAGCCGAAGGCATCCTAATGCGGCAACCAGGCCCCGAACGGGGCGGCGACACGCGGATATGAGACTGATCACTGTGCTTGACGTTGGAAACACGTCTGGCGGCGGAGGAGGATGCAAGGGATGTGGGCCAACTCTCCATTGCAAGGGCGGGTTGGTCCACTATTTCCTACTTGACAGTTCATCGGTCATATGAGCAAACAACCCCACCGCAAACGAATGGTGGGCACCACATACGTGATGCCCACCAACAGAAGGGAAAGCCATGCGGAGTTTAGAGGGAGGGAAGGGAGACTCCGCCGCTTAGATTATTTTTCGTCCCAAGGCTTGTTCGCCGATGCCGAGCGAGCGGCAATGCGGCCCCAAACCATGTTCTCGGCGTTGTTGCCGCCGGAAATGCCATAGGTGTGGCTCGCCATGTTGCCGAAGCAGCCCGCTGCATACAAACGGCCAATAGGCTTGTCATCGACATCGAGCACCTGCGCGTTGACGTCCTTCTTCGGGCCGCCGAGCGTCGAGCAGCCGCCGGGATACAGAGGATACGCGTAATACGGCGGGGTCGCGACCGGCGCAAGCGTAGCTTCCGTACGCTGGAATTCGGGATCGCTGCCGGCAGTGCAGTAGCCGTTGTACTTCTCGATGGTCGCCTTCACGGTCTCTGCGTCGGGAGCCTCGTCGACCTCAGCCATCTTCTTAATAAGCTCGTCGATCGTGTCGGCTTTCAGAATCCAACCCTTCTGGATTTCGACCGAATTGTCCTCGCTCCAGCCAGGGTACTGGCCACACTCCGCGGGAATGTCGCTCAGCGTCATACCAATGGTGGTCGAACCGCCAGGCGTGTTCAGAGTGCCGCCTGCAGTAGCGCCGAGCGGTCCCGCATCAATAACGTTCTGGTCAAGAATGACCCAGGTCGGAATGCGCTCGAAGTCGCACAACTTCTCGTCGTTGAACTTCTCGAACTCGTGCCAACCGACATGCGGGCTCAGGAACGTCGATTCGGCGATCCAGCGGTTACCCAGGCGATCGAGCATCACAAAGTTATTCGCTTGAGGGGTAAGGGTGAATGCGTATTTCCACTCGAAATCTTTGAACCATGCGTTGTACGAGCCGATAACGTTATTCATGTGCCACAACTGAGCGCCGACATCCTGCACCATCTTGATGCCATCGCCCGTGTTGAAGGGCCAACCGTAGAAACCGTTCATCGGATAGCACTTGCAATAGGTATTCTTCAGCTCATCGTTGAACTCGAAGCCACCAATGGTCATGATGACGCCCTTACGAGCCTTGATGGCATACTGCGTGCCGTCGTCGCCGATATAGGTGTACGCACCAACGATTTCCTTGGTTTCGGGGTTCTGAATTAGGGTCTCGTCATGGCAGCTGAACTTAACTTCGATGCCCAAGTCGGCGCGAGCCTGATCAAGCGTGTGCCAACCCTCGTTGCCGCCCTTCGTCGCATCGCCGAACGAGCACACGTGCATAGCCTCTGCGCCATCGATCCAGGGATATTCGCAGCTTGACGTTCCGCCGGAAGCGTTGGTGCCCTTCTTTTTCTCGGTCTTCACGCCCCAACGGTCGCAATAGTCCATATTGTTGTAGCACTCTTCAGCCCACGCGCGCGCGATTTCCTCAGGCGTATGGCCCTTGGTGAAGCCAGTAATGTACTTTACGGCCCCGTCCACGTCATCAACCCAGGTATATTCGCCCATGTTGATGGAGCTGTTTCCGCCGCCACGCGACGGCGCCTTCTCGAGCACGAGCACGTCGCTGTTGCCTTCGTCTTTAGCGGTGACCGCAGCCCACAGGCCGGCGCCGCCGTATCCAATAACGAGCACGTCTGTCTCAAAATCCCACTTCGAAGGCATCCAGTCTGCCGAAGAGTCGGAAGACGCGCA
>URZP01000129.1 GCA_900552365.1 uncultured Coriobacteriaceae bacterium | reverse complement strand
CTCAAAAGACACCTATGGTGGTTGCATTCCCGGTTTTGTTCGAGGTCTTTATGGCGGTGTGTTTCGTTTTTTCGCATTGGTCGGCTTTGCGCTCGAAGCCCGGCATCACGCCTGAACATCCTGCAAGCTCTTCGTGGGCTTATGGCTTGTTCTTGCGCGCGCAAACCGTGACGCTTCTGGTGTGCGGCCTGCTCCTTACCGCCGTTATCGGCATCTTGATGGAACTTTCGTTCATCGGGATGGCATCGCTTCAGATCGTTTTGATCGCAGTTCTTGCATTGACTGTTTTGGTGCTGGTTGCAACTGTGGGCGTGAATTTAGTGTTCGGCCAGTCGGGTTCGAAGGTTTTCCGTATGGAAGAGTCCGAAAACCTGCTTCGCAATGACGACGCATGCTGGAAGCTGGGCATGATATATGTCAACGGCAATGACGCTAGCATTTTCGTGCCAAAGCGCTCTGGTTTTGGCTGGACGGTAAATTTGGGACGCCCCTCTGCATGGGCACTCATGGCCGGGTTCGCTCTCTTCACGGTGCTTTTTGTGTGGCTCTGCTTCGTTATGACGGGACAGTAAATGATAGGAGGCTTCCCTTAAGGGAGGCCTCCTGGTTTTACGGGCGCGTTCTGCTGTGCTGCGTGGGTGCACCATTGTTCTTATTCGGCTACCGCGCTGTCTTTCGCGAAGGTTGCTCTGTTTTCGGGGCGGTCTTCTTTTACTTTCGCCGGTTCGTTGAACGCGCGGTTCAAGTTCGGTTGTTTATCTGCCAACGCAAGGAAGATGAATCCAAGGGCGAATGGGATGCGTGACCCAAGGTAGCCCCAGGCGCATCCATACGTCGCATAACGGGTTGCCTTGCGGATTCACGATGAGACCTGTGTATTTCCTAACAATTCCCTGTAAGGCGCATCAGCGGCGATCGCGCCCGTCGCAGCTTTTCCGATGAGACTCTTCAAGAGGGGCTTCCAAGAGAGAAGAAGTGCCACCCCTTTCGGGATGGCACTCATGGCTTGTCGTTAGCGGCCGTATAGGCTTATAGGCGTTTCAACGTTAGTCCAAGGGGATGGAGCCCTCTAGGACATCGTCCAGGTCGCGCGTTCCTCCATTCGAGTCCATGTAGTGATCGAACTCTTCAAGCACCGATGCTTCGGGCTCGGGCGTGAGCTTCGACACGATGAAGATGGCCAGGCATCCAAGGATGAAAGCAGGCAGCAGCTCGTAGACGCCGAACACGCCGCCAAGCGGCTTGATGAAGTTGTGCCAAACAAGAACAGTCACGGCGCCGGTTACCATGCCGGCGATAGCGCCTTGTTTGGTCGTGCGTCTCCAGTACAGCGAGAATAGCGTAAGGGGGCCAAACGACGCGCCCAGACCTGCCCAGGCATACGAGACGACGGCGAAGATGACCGAGTTTTCGTCCCAGGCCACCAAGATGCCGAACAACAGGACTGCTGCCAGTGTGATGCGGGAGACGATGAGAACCTGGTTGTCGGTTGCGTCTTTCTTGAACACGGCGCGGAAGATGTTCTCGGCAACGGAGGATCCGGTGATCAGCAGGTAGGACGAAGCCGACGACATCGATGCGGCCAAGATGCCTGAAACCACGATGCCGCACAGAAGCGAGGGGAGCATGATGCGCGAAAGAACGATGAAGATGTTCTCGGCAGCAGACTGGGTGAGAAGCTCGGTGGGGATGACCGCACGGCCGATCAAACCGATCATGACGGCGCAGAACATCGAGATGACAACCCAGACGATGGCGATGATGCGCGACTGCTTGACTTCTTCGGCGCTACGGATGCCCATGAAGCGGACAAGAACCTGCGGCATGCCGAAGTAGCCCAAGCCCCACGACAGCGTGGAGGCAATGGTAAGCAAACCATATTCGGCGGGCATGCCGAACAGCGGAGCGCCGTCGTTTACCGCCTGCATGCCGTTCGCGTCGAGGACGGGCACGGCGGTTTGGGTCATCGACAGGTAGCCGGGGATGTCGGATAGGAACGCAGCCGCGTTCTCGATGCCGCTTGCCATGCCGATGGAACCAAGAACCACAACAGCCAGGGCGAAGAACATCAGGCAGCCTTGGACGAAATCGGTTGCGACAACCGAAAGGTAGCCGCCTACCATCGTGTAAAGAAACACGATGATTGCGCCGAAGACCATCATGACGGCGTAATCAAGACCGAACAGGGTGTTGAACAGCTTTCCGCAGGTAACGAAGCAGCTGCCGACGTAAACGCAGAAGAAGATCAGGATGATCGCGGCGGCGATGGTGCCCACCGTTTGTTTCTCGTCATGGAAGCGGTTGCTGTAGAACGCAGGCAGCGTGATGGAGTCGTTCGCCGCCACAGAGTAGTTGCGCAGGCGCGCAGCGACGAGCTTCCAGTTCAAATAGGTGCCGCACGCCAAGCCGACGGCGGTCCAGCCAACGTCGGCAGCGCCCGAAAAGTAAGCCAAGCCGGGCAGGCCCATAAGAAGGTAGCCTGACATGTCCGAGGCCTCGGCTGAAAGGGCGGTGAACCATGGGCCGATCTTGCGACCGCCCAGGAAGTACTCGGATGCTGACGAGTTCGACCTCTTTGCGTAAATGAAGCCGATGGTCAGCACCACGATGAAGTAAAGAAGAATGGCGAAGACTACCAAGAAGTCGCCAGAGCCCATTTTCATTTGCACGTTCGTTATTCCTTATCCTCGAGCAGTTTCTCAACGGCAGCAAGCTTCACGCAGCAGACGAAGACGTCCAGCGCCACGGAAAGCTCCTCGAGAGGTGGGAGGGTAGGGGCGATGCGGATGTTCGTGTCGTACGGATCGTTCTTGCAAGGCCAGGTGGCGCCTGCTCCGGTCATGGTGACGCCGGCTGCCTTGGCAAGCTCGACGATGCGCTTGGCGCAGCCTCTGGGAGCGTCGAACGAGATGAAGTAGCCGCCGCGCGGGTTGGTCCAGCTGCAGTCGCCGACATCGGCAAGGCCCGCGGAGAGCTTTTCCTGCACCAGCTCGAACTTCGGGCGGATGATGGCTGCATGCTTGCTCATATGCTCGGCAATGCCGTCGGCGTCTTTCAGGAACTTGACGTGACGCAGCTGGTTCATCTTGTCGTAGCCGATGACGGCGGGGCTGATGAGGCTCTTGATCTCGGCGATATTCTCGCCGCTTGCCGCGATTGCCGAGATGCCGGCGCCGGGGAAGGTGATCTTCGAGGTGGAGGCGAACTTCAGGTAGCGGTTCGGGTTACCGGCAGCGGCGCAAGCCTGGGCGATGTCCTTAAGCTGGTCTTGGTTTTCGGCCTCGTCGAACAAATGATGCACGCAATAAGCGTTGTCCCAGAAGATGCGGAAGTCTTCGGCAGCGCATTTCATGCCCGCAAGATGATTGACGACTTCGTCGGAATACGTGGTGCCCGCAGGATTGGAATA
>URZP01000128.1 GCA_900552365.1 uncultured Coriobacteriaceae bacterium | reverse complement strand
TTCGCGGAAGCCATGGAGGATTTAGGCGAATGAGCGGATACAGGATCGTCCTCACCTCCCATTTTAAGAAGGACATCAAGGTGGCGAAACGCCGTGGCTACGATATGAGGCTCATAGAAAAAGTGGTCGACACGCTCGCCGCCGGCGAAGAACTAGAGGCGAAGCATAGAGACCACAAGCTTGCCGGCAATTATGCCGAATGCAGGGAATGCCACATTACCCCCGACTGGCTCCTGATTTACGAGCGCTTCGAAGATGAATTGATTCTTTATTTGACGAAAACCGGCACGCACAGCGACGTATCCTGAAGAAGAACCCGCATAATGCGGGTTCTTCTTGGGTATGCAAAGTATCAGAAGTATCAGAAGTATCGGAAGTATCGGAAGTATCGCGAAACAGAAAGCGGGACGCAGCCGCCAATTCAACAAAACGACGGGCTGCGTATTCCAATCACTCGTTTAACAAATCCAACCAGTAATTTCACATACCCGTTATTAGAAGGCAAGGGGTTTCGCCCAGCGCCTCTCAATCCCCTATCGTCTTCCGCGGGCGATATGCGCGGGGTACCACTTTTGGAACCAGGCAGTGAACGCGCCCATTAGCGCGGGAAGTACCGAGTTGATGGCGCCGACCAAGCTGGCCGCATCCGTCTGCATGATGAAGTACGTCCAAATGGGCGTGATCAGATAAAGCACGCCCCACGCTGCAGTCAGGACGCGGTTCGTCTTCATGAAGATGGGGTTGCGCAGTGCTTCGTCCCCGTTGTAGCTGTTCTTGGAGTAATGCGCGGTCAGCGGAACCCTTAGGAAACAAGAGACGCTCCACATTAGCCCGAATAGAGCATACGACGCCGGAATCACCACCACGGGGGAAGCCCCTGCCAGCAACGCGATGGAGCAGGCGCCAACAGCAAGCGCCGAAATCTGGTCGTACGCGGTTGCTTTGGCCCGATGCATCAGGACAGGCAGCAGCACGCACGCCGCCACGCTGATCAGGCTGCCCCAGAAGCTGTTGATTGATGCGGCTATCCAGAAGACGATCCAGGGAATCAAAAGCAGCAGCGTATTGGTTTTCGGCTCGCTAGTTCTTTTGCCGATAGAGCTTGCGACCCCGGCTTCGTCCGCGCCAACTCCGCGGTTAGGGCCGTCGCTGCCGCCCGCGCCTGCGCTCGCGTCCGTGCCGCCCGTCGCGCCGGAGTTCGCGGCCCCGAAGTATTCGTCCCAGTGCATCATCAGGTCGAAGTCGCCCTCAACCGAGTACAGGTGCTGCATAAGCGCCTCGTCGCCGCGGATCTTGCCGGCGGCAATGGACTGCCAAACGTCGAACGGTGTGTTGATCCGTGTGGTGTAATCCGTGGTGAAGCCCTCGGCGGGTTCTTCTTCAACGCGGCTTCCGTTTGCCCCAAGGACAACGCGGTAGGTCTTGTCGATGTCGGTGTAGTGCATGTCCAGCGCAAGGTCGTGCCCCGGCCAAGCCTGTCTGCTGTATAGGGCGGCCATCTGGCGGGTGAACATCAGGCTGGGGTCCTCTTTTTCGCCTGATTCGTTAACGCCCCAGCTGGCGTCGGCCATCGCTTCGAAGACGTCGCGCGGGAACAGGTTCTGGTCAAGCTTGCTGCGGGTTTCGCGCGAGATGCCGTCAGCTGCGCGGCCGTTAGCTGCGGAGCCTGCGTTGCCTACGCAACCGGTCGCGAACTCCTCGCCGGCTTTCTTCACCCAAGAAAGGTACTCGTCGGTGCGTGCGGCCAGCTCTTTCACGCGGAAAAGCTCACCCTGCCCGCAAAAGATTGTGGTGTAGCAGTCTTTGCCGCAAAGGCGGTCGAACAAGTCGGTCACGCCGCTGTAATTGCCCTTGGCGGTGTAGAAACCGCAGGTCGAAACCACCACCGTGCGTTTGCCGCTCATGTCGTAGCGAGACGGGTGCCCGCCGCTTTTCGTTTCGGCGCTCATGAAGGGAAGCGACATGGGAAGCTGGCGGTCGATCAGGTTCTTCAGCGGGCCGGGCAGCCCGAAGTAGTACAAGGGGAAGCTCCAGACAATCACGTCAGCCCACAGTATCTCTTGGATAACCAACTGCATGTCGTCGTGAAGGCAGCATGTTCCTGGTGTCTTGCTCCAGCACGAGAAGCAGCCCAGGCAGGGTTTGATGTTGAGCGCGTCGACGTTCAGGGCTTCAACTACGGGTGCCTGCCCATGGGCGCTCTCTTCTTGCGCGGTGATTCCCTGCAAGAAAGCGCTGGTCAAGCGCCAGGTATTGCTTCGTTTGCCCTTTGGGCTGCCGTTGATTGCCAGGATGTTCATTGGGCGCTCCTTAGTTCGGTGGCGCATTGCTCGGCTCAGTCGCCTTGTTGGGTGCGCGAAGCCTCACTTACGAGCTGAATGATATATCACTGGCGGAATAGAGGAAGCGGAGGGGGAGGCAATGTTGGGTAGAGGTTGGGATGGTGGAAGAAAATGGCGAAGATGCTAGAGGACGCTGGAGCCGTTCGTCGTTTCGCTTTCGCGGCATGCGTCGATGTAGTCGTCGACCGCGTCGCGGAACGCCTTCTCGATTCCATCCGCAGTTTCTGACTCGTATTCGCAAAGGCCGTCGACGTCGCCCACCAGGCCGTAGAAAACGCCGCGCTCGTCATCGTGCTTCGGGGTCGACCCGATGCGCTCCGCGACCGCAATTTGCGCTCGGCTTGATGCACCCTGCGGCTGGGATGCGCGCTCGCCGCGATGCCCTTTTGCGATGTCGCCGCACCCATCGCCCTGTCACTCAACAAACTCAGCAGCTTTGCGGCTTTTCTTAAGAAGCGAAGCTGCTGGCGCTTTGGCGGCACTATGATTTGCAGCAGAAATAATGAGTGATCGATCGGGGACATCTGCATGCAAAACGAGGTGCGCGTTTCGGCTGGCGGGGAAGCTGCCGCCAAGAAAAAGACCGGCGGGTTCCTTCGCCAAGCCATGACATACTACGGCGTTTCCGTCGCGCAAACCTTCGTCGAGTTCGGCGTGTTCGCCGTCATGCAGCTTCTTGGGCTGGCAACGGGCACGGCCAACGGCATTGCCGTGGCATGCTCGGGATCGTTCAACTTCTTAATGAACCGCAACATCACCTTCAAGGCCTCAAGCAACTTCTGGCGCAGCGTCGTTCTGTTCATTTTTCTGTATCTATGGAACTTCCTGTTCGGTACGTGGTTCATTTCCGCAACGGCATCCGCCTTCGGCCTGCCGCAGACGGTGGGCAAGTTCATCACCATGGCAATGCAGGGCGTCTGGGGCTTCTGCCTGTGCAAATGGGTTATCTTCAAATAGGTTGAAAGATTTGACCTTAATTTGCGCGGTCGCGCTTGGAGCATTACGGGGGCAACGATGCATGATCTGAACAAGGTTCTGTTTTACAAAACGTCGTTCGACATCCAGCTGG
>URZP01000127.1 GCA_900552365.1 uncultured Coriobacteriaceae bacterium | reverse complement strand
CCGTTCGTCTAGCGGTTTAGGACGCCGCCCTCTCAAGGCGGAGATCACCAGTTCGAATCTGGTACGGGCTACCATGATTCTGAGACCCGGATTTCCCACGGAAGTCCGGGTTTTTTATTTCCGAGCAAACCATCTGCAATTCCCATTTGGCCCATAGCTTTTCGTTCTGCTTGTGGCCCTTGCGGGTACAATATGCAAGATATTTGGACGGTCAGAAGGAGCCTCATGAAGGAGTCCTCTCAGCATACATCTAAGCCCCAGGTCGAGGTTGAGGCCTCGGGTGGCGATGACAACAAGAGTGCACGTCGCGGTGCCATTTTTATCGGCGTCGTGCTGGTTGGCTATATCGTTTATCTGATTGTGACCGGTCAGATGGGTCAGTTCTGGGCTGCCATGTCGAGCGTCCAGGCGCCGTGGCTCGTTGCTGCATGCTTCTGCATGTTCCTGTACCTGTTCTTTGGCATCGTGGCGTACGCGATTGCTGTCTGGCTCGACCCCAATTCGCCCGTCGGCATTCGCGACCTGATCTCGGTCGAGGCGAGCGGTATCTTCTTTGGCAACCTGACGCCCATGATGATGGGCTCCACGCCTGCCCAGATCTACCGCCTGACCAAGGCAGGCCAAAACGTCGGCGAGGCCGGTGCCACACAGTTCACGCGCTTTATCGTGTATCAGTTTGGCCTCGTTGCCTGGGGCGCCATTCTGCTTCTTGCCCGCATGCCGTTTTTCGCCGAGCGCTATGGTGACATGACGCTGCTGTGCGTCTTTAGCTTTGGCGGCCACTGCTGCATCCTGCTTGGCATCTTTGCCGTCGCGCTCATGCCCAAGACCGTCACGCGCGTCGCGCATTGCATCATCAATTGGCTCGAGCGCGTGGGTGTCTCGGCCACCAAGATCGAGGGCTGGCGTACGTTTGTCGACGGCGAAATCTACTCGTTCTCTGAGAAGTTCAAGCTTTCGGCCGGCCACTTTTCGTCCATGCTGCTCACGGTGGTCATCACCATGTTGCAACTCGCGTTTTTCTACCTCGTGCCGTATTTCCTGATGCTTGCCTTTGGCCACCACGAAGTTGACTTTTTCTCGGTCATGGCCGCGAGCGCCTTTGTTCAGCTCCTGAGCTCTGCTGTTCCCCTGCCCGGTGGCACCGGCGGCGCCGAGGGTGGCTTCGCGCTGTTCCTGGGTCATTTCTTTGGATCGGCTTCGACCGCCGGTTATCTGCTGTGGCGCCTCATTACGTTTATCGCGCCGACCATTTTGGCCGCGCCCCTGCTGGGCCTTAAGAGCGCTCACAACGAGAGTATCCATGCACGCTGGGATCGCTTGATGCTCAAGCTCGGACGAACGCCTCAGACGTCCTCTAAGCCTGCAAAGCCCCATCCTGTGCATGCGGTTACCGTGGATCCCAATCAGCATGCTCAGAAGGCTTCTGGGGCCGCCAAACCGGCACATAAGGCCTATGTGCGCCAGACAGGCGACGGCATCCGTGTGTCCCCGGCTGCTTTGAACAAAAAGAAACTACCTAAGGCGTAATAGCTGGTCGTGCGTTCTTCATGTTGCCGGGCTTTTTTGTGCCGGATGGGGGATAATCCTCTTACGTAGATTATCTCTCATCTGTTGATGAATGCTCGCATACCGGAGGGACACGTCCATGGCCACCAGCAAACCGCGCCTCGATCGCCGCATCGTTCGCAGCCGCAATGCCATCCTTTCTGCGTTTGAGCGCCTGTTGATGGATAAGCCGCTTGCCGACATTACGGTGAGTGCTATCGCGCGTGAGGCAAATGTCGACCGCAAGACCTTTTACGTACACTTCGGTACGGTTGACGGCCTGCTCGATGCGATCGCCGTTGATGTGGTGGAGATGATTGCCGACTCGGTCGAGAAAACGCTTGCTTCCATGGACGGCGACACGAACGAGCGTGCCCTCGGAGCGGCGGCAACGTTTTTTAAGACCATCAACGAGGCACTTTGCAATAACCTCGTGCTCAATCGCCAGCTGATTGAAAACATCCCGCTCGACGATTTTATGACGCGTTTGCGCGTGCCGCTCGAGCACGAGATTGCCGAGCGCGACTTGCTGCCCGAGGGCCTAAAGGACGAGATGTTCGATTACTACCTGGCGTTTTTGCTGTCTGGTATTATCGGCATCTATCGCGCGTGGGCTTTGTCCGACGGCTCGGTTCCCATCGAGCGCGTCTCGGCGGTCGCCAACGACTTGACTCTTAATGGCCTGTCGAGCCTGGAGTCTCGCTTGGAATAGACCTTCTGTTGGCAACTGACTTTCTGTTGGCAACTGCTTCCATCAGCTCCTTAATGAGTTGCGGTGAAATAGTGTCTGTTTTTGCTGGTAGAAGGCATAATCAGACACTATTTCACCGCAACTTAGGGGATATATGTCATATATGGCGCGGGCGCCCCAAAATGTCTTGAGGCGCCCGCGCGTTTGTATTCTATCGATGATGTGCTACTAGCAGTTTGATTTAAGCTTGCGGCCCTGCTTTTCAAACTTGTGCATATCGCTATCGGCCATGCCCTGTGTCATATCGTCATGGCGCTTGGTGTAGAGCGGATCTTTGGGGTCGTTCCAAATGCGCTCTGCCACGGATGACCAAGCTTTGGCGGCGGCACGGGTCTTCTCACGCAGTTGTTCGGGAGACTCCTTCTCTACCAAGTCGGTGCTCATGGCGCCTGCCTCTGCGACTATTTTGGGCAGCACATCGGGGTTCTCGAGCATGGGGCAAGGCTTGAGGTAGTTGTCGTTAAAAGGCTGGCCTTCGTAATACTTCATAAAGAGGGGAGAGCGAAGTGCGTCGAGCAGGCTTACGTCGTGGATATTGGCATTGGAGTAGTGAATGAAAACGCACGGCTCCACGTCTCCCGTCGCGTTGATATGTAGGTAGCGTCGCCCGCCGGCGATACAGCCGCCCACGAACTCACCGTCATTTTGGAAATCGAGGGTAAAGAGAGGCTTTTTCTCTCGCATCTCGCGAACAAAATGATACATGTGTTCGCGCTGCTCAGGCGTGGGCATAAGCTCGTTGGTGGCATTGCGGCCGACCGGCATAAAGTAGAAATACCAGCAGAAGAGCGCGCCCTCGCGAATCATCCAGTCCATGTTTTCCTCGGTGGCGACGGTATCGGCGTTGGCGCTGGTCCAGCACGTCGAGATTCCAAACGGCAGTTTTCGCTCACGCAAAAGTTTCATGGCGTGTTCGATTTTTTCGTACGTACCCTCGCCACGGCGGGCGTTGGTGGTGTGCTCGTTGCCCTCGGCGCTGATGGCAGGGACAAAGTTTGCAACGCGGATCATGTCGTCACAGAACGCCTCGTCGATGAGCGTGGAATTGGTGAAGCAGAGAAACACGCAGTCCTGATGTTTTTCGCAAATTCTGATCAGGTCGTGCTTGCGGACGAGTGGCTCGCCGCCGGTATAGA
>URZP01000126.1 GCA_900552365.1 uncultured Coriobacteriaceae bacterium | reverse complement strand
TCATGATCTCGAACCCTATCGAGCAGCTTGATTGGTTCACGCGTGCGGGGTGCGATTCCATCACGGTTCACGCCGAACCCCTTGACGAGGCGGGCATGAAAGAAGCTGTTCGCATCATTCACGACGCTGGTATTAAAGCTGCGGTTTCCGTTAAGCCGAAAACGCCCGTTTCCGTTCTGGAACCCGTCATCGCCGATTTGGAGATGGTCCTTATCATGAGCGTTGAGCCCGGTTTTTCTGGTCAGAGCTATATCGAGGGCTCCGAGGACAAGGTCGCCCAGGTCGTTGAGATGGCCCGCAAAGCCGGTAACGACAGCCTTCTCATTCAAGTTGATGGCGGCATCGGTTTGAAGACCGCCGATTTGGTTGCGGCCAAGGGTGCGGACGTTTTGGTATGCGGCAGCGCTGTCTTCGGTGCCGATAACCTCGAACAAGCCGTGGAGGGCATCAGGGGCGTTGCGGAAGAGGCAAGGAAGAAGGCGCTTTCTTAATGAGCATCACCGTCCCCGCTGATTACATTTACCTCGATTGTGCAGCCACTACGCCCCTTTGTGAAGAGGCCGCCCAGGCTATGGCTCCGTATTTCGTTCCCGGGCGCGCCAACATTGCTTTGGGTGGAAACGCGAACTCGCTGCATGCTCCCGGTCGTGCTGCTTTTGAGGCAATGGAACAGGCTCGACGCAGCATAGCTGCCGATCTGAATGCATCGCGTCCCAATGAGATCATCTTTACCTCCGGGGCAACCGAATCTGACAATGCGGCTCTTTTGGGCGTTGCAGCTGCAGCTGCTGATGCGCGTAGACGCGCCAGCGGGAAAAGCATTTCCGATTTCACGCCGCATTTCATCACCACGTCCATCGAGCACGAGGCAGTGCTCGTGCCCGCTAAGAAGCTCGAGTCAATGGGCTGGCGCGTCACCTATCTTGACCCTGACAAGCAAGGTTTCGTGAGTGTGGCGGACTTGCAAACCGCATTAAACGACGAGACCGTCATGGTTTCCGTTCAAATGGCTAACAGCGAAGTCGGAAGCATCCAGCCGATCGCCGAGCTTGCCGGCGCGGCTCACGCAAAGGGGGCGCTGTTCCATACCGACGCCACTCAAGCGCTTGGCAAGACCCCTGTTGATGTCCGCGTGCTCGGCGTCGATGCAGCGTCGTTTTCTGCTCATAAGATCTGCGGCCCCAAGGGGGTTGGCGCTTTGTATCTGAAAGCGCGCACTCCTATGAGCGAGTTCCTTGGCGGCGGTGGTCAGGAGGAGGGCAGGCGAAGCGGCACGCAGAACGTATGCGGTATCGTTGGTTTTGCGGCAGCGTGTCACGCGGCATGCTCGATGCTCGAAGAGGAGTCAATCCGACTGGCTGCCTTGCGCGATCGTCTATATGCGGAGCTTTCGGCTGTTCCCGGAGTCACGGCGACGGTCGACGTTTCTGAGGGGTCGTTCCTTCCCAACATCGTTCACGTTATCGTTGACGGGTTTGAAAGCGAGACCTTGGTTCTTCGTTTGGATATGATGGGCTTTGGGGTGTCGGGTGGCTCAGCTTGCTCTTCGCATTCTCTTTCGCCTAGCCATGTTCTTCGAGCTATGGGCATCAGTGCGGATCGTGCCTATGGTGCATTGCGCATTTCCATGGGTCGCTACACCACGTCAAACGACATCGAGGCCTTCGTTATCGCTTTGAAATCTTGCCTCAACTGGAAGTAACGGTTTGGGATCAACTTTCAATTGTAGGGTCAGAAAATAGCTCCAGAGCATGGTTGAGCGGCTTTATATCTCCTCACACTTTCTATAAACTATCCATATGTTGTTATAGGTTGTGCTTATTGCACAGAAGGGGAAGGGGATTTGGCTTATGGCAGCAGCTGCTCAAGAGGGCAAGAGCTCGAACAAGTACATTCACCTCGTGATCGTGCTTGCGTTCATGTTCTTGTTCCGTTTCGTCCCGCCGATCGGCACCATCACGCCTTATGGCATGGCCATCATCGGCATCTTCATTGGTTTGATTTATGGTTGGTCGGTAGATGCGGACAATCTTTGCTGGACCTCGCTTTTGGCGCTGGTAGCGCTGGGTGTCACCGACTTCGGCACTGCGGGCGCTGCATTGGCTTCGGCGTTCGGCAACGAGTCCGTCATGCTGATGCTTCTTGGCATGTTCTTTTTGGGTATGTTGCAGGACAGCCATTTGACTGAATGGTTGGCTAACAAGATGCTCGGCGCGAAGTTCGTGCAAGGTCGTCCTTGGCTCTTGACCGGCTTCATCGTTTTGGCTCCGGCTTATCTCACCATCTTGGTGAACCAGACCTTGGTCGCCCTGATCATGTTCGTTATCTATCAGTCCATCTTCGAGCAGGCGGGCTACAAGAAGGGCGATCTTTACCCTGCGATGGTCCTTATGGGCTTCATGCTTACCTGCAGCGTTGCATTCTCGCTCTTCCCGTTCCGCGGTTGGTGCCTGATGACCGTTGGCATGGCAACCAAGGCAGGCATCTCCATCAACATGGGCGGCTGGATCATCTCCGAGCTCGTCACCACCATCGTTGCCGGCTTTGGTTGGCTCTTGGTCATGTTTATCACCCCTGGCTGCAAGGTTGACAAGATCAAAGAGATCGACGTCACGCAGTTCCAGAAGGAAAGCGCTCCTTTGACCAAGCGTCAGAAGGCCGTTCTGGTAATCCTTGTTGCCAACATCGTCGGCTGCATCGCCATTAGCTTCGGTGCCGGTAACGAAGGCTTCAGGGCCATTCTCAAGGGCATCGGCGTTTATGGTTGGGTTGTCTTTTTGATCGCTGTCGCAATGGTTTGGAAGGTCGAAGACAAGCCCGTTCTTGACAAGAAGACCGCTCCTGCGTACTTCTACTGGGATCTTATTTTGGTCGTTGCCTCTGCAATGGTCGTTGCCAGCCAGATCACCAGCCAGGCCGCCGGTATCACCCCGTTGATCTCCCAGCTTATGGCTCCGCTGTTCGGTCTTCCCGGCTACGCCTTCCTGTTGGCTCTCGGCATCATCACCTTCATTGCGACCAACGTCGCAAACAACGTCGCTGTCACCATCACCATGATGACCATCGCCATGACGATGGCAACTCAGGCGAACTTCAACCTTCAGGTTGCCCTCATGGTCATCACCGTCTTCGGCGTCGTCGGTCTGCTCACCCCGGCTGGTTCCGTCAACGGTGCTATGATTCACGCGCATGCATTTACTACCACTAAATCTGCTTACACAGCAGGCGCCATCATGATGGTGTACCTGACTCTGGTCATGGCATTCGTCCTGATCCCGCTTGGCTTGAGGTTCATGGGTTAGCTTTTAAAGCCGATCGCAAGGATCGTTGTTTCAAGGGAGCGAGCGCACTGCGCTCGCTCCCTTTTTTGGTTCATCGAGCAACGGGTTTCCTTGTTTTACGGTGTCAGCTTGAGGTGCTTCCAGGTTATTTGGTTT
>URZP01000125.1 GCA_900552365.1 uncultured Coriobacteriaceae bacterium | reverse complement strand
GAAGAAACCACAACACACGGAATACCCCTTTGGTTCGCGACTTCCACCAGCTCCACCGCACCGGGAAGCGGTTCGGCCGTATCGCGATAATACGAAAGCAGCGCATCATCCAGATGCGCGAGAACTTCCACCGAGCTGTTCATTACACCGTACGTCTCGTGGAAGATACGCGCCGCTTCCTCGATAGGGGCAGAATGGATCTCGTCCTCCTGCGCACGCGTCAGTTCAAACGGTATCTGAGCGAACAGGGGCGCTTCCGCCAAACGCCAGGCATCAAGGGTGTCAAGCAGGGTTCCGTCGCAATCGAACACCATTCCCGAAACATCGTTCAGATCCAGTTTGACCGTCATGAAAGCCCCTTTCGAAGGCGCGAAGCTATCGTTTTCTAAAAACAAGATAGGTGTTCAGATCGCCATGCTTGCCGTCGTCGTTGAAGATCTCGATAATTTCCGCGCTATCGCTCACCGAGTTAGCAAGAAGTTCTATTTCGCGATCGTCGAATGAATGGCTGAAACGGAACACGTCTTCGCGCTCCTGCCAGCAGAGAAACCGATCACCCGGCTCAAGCGCAGACCGTTCGATGCCAAGGCGTTCACAAGCGTTCTTGGTAGCAGCATCCGCCTTCGCGGCCAGACGCGTGTCGCGCAGGAAGCACCAAAGCGATATGCAAATCAGCCCATGAGGGGCCGTACGCGCTACAAGATCGTTAAGCAGGCGCACACGCAAATCCAGCGCCGGCACATGGTGGAAAAAACCGAAGCACACCGTAAGATCGAAATCGGTGCCGACTGCATTGCACAAACCACCTGAAACCAACGAAGACACAATATCCCGCTCGACGAAATCGACGTCGTCTGGCAATTGGCCTACAAGGCTTGTGCATGAATCAACACAGGTGAACCGACGTGGAGCATACGGAAGCTCGTCGTCCAAAAAGCGCTCGAAGCGCAAGTTTCCACAAGCCACGTCAAGAACGCGCGCGGCACGGCCACAGGCGCCCGCAAGCTCGACAATGCGATTCCAGCCCTCCCATGGACGACTACGTGTGGACGAAAACGAATCAGCGACGTGAGCATAAAAATCGGCGTTGATCTGATTCAGCATTAACGCCAAATCAGATGCAGGCGCAACCTTCGACGGCTGATCTAATTGATTGTTGGCGAGATTTTCCATACGGGTATTCTAACCAAGAATGGCCTGCGAGCTAATCTCGAATACAATGAGAGCATGGAACAACTTTTACTCGATATCATCGATCGCTTACGCTTTGGCGACGTCACCCCGAGCGAACTGGCCCAGATCATTCGCGACCACAACGACAACGTCACCGACGTATCGAAACATCTGGCAAAGAAGAAGCTTCTTCCTTTCTACCTGAAAACCAAGTCGGATGACCCCGATCGCTGGGCCTCATGGAATGTCGACGACGCCTTGGAGCGAAAGGTCTTCGACACCTTGCGCATGAAGCCTCGCCGCACATCGTCGGGCGTTGCCACCATCACGGTGATCACCAAGCCGCAACCTTGCGGCAGCAACTGCGTCTATTGCCCGAATGACCTGCGCATGCCGAAAAGCTACCTATCCAACGAGCCGGCCTGCCAGCGTGCCGAGCGCAACTTCTTCGACCCTTACCTGCAGGTTGCCTCGCGCATGCGCGCACTCACGCAAATGGGACACGCAACCGACAAGGTCGAGCTTATCGTTTTGGGCGGCACCTGGAGCGATTACACCCGCCCCTACCAACTTTGGTTCATGAAAGAGCTGTTCAGAGCATTAAACGAATGGCCTATGGATGAATCCGAGCTTGCCAGCATACGCCAACGCTACGAGGACGCGGGCATCTCAAGCGACCCCGACGTCCTTGAAGAGCTGGTCCGCAGCCACCAAGCAGCCATCGAAAGGGGCGAAGAAACCTACAACCAGGCGTTCGCCACCTTATACGGTGATTCCGCCGCGCATCTTCGCGAAGCCGAAAACGAAACCGCGACAAAAGATGAGCTGATAGCGCAGCAGTCTGCAAACGAAAAATCGGCGCATCGCGTAGTCGGCCTGGTCATCGAAACACGCCCCGACACGGTCACGCCCCAGAACCTGACGTTTTTCAGGGAGCTTGGCTGCACGAAAATCCAAATCGGCGTGCAAAGCACACGTGAGGAAATCCTTCGCCAGAACAACCGCTTCACTCCAATCAAGCAGGTCACGCAGGCATTCAGCCTGATCAGGCTTTATGGATTCAAAATCCATTCCCATCTGATGGTCAACCTTGTCGGATCAACCCCTGAAAGCGATATCGAGGATTATCGCGAGTTCGTCACGAACCCCGCGTTCCTCCCCGATGAAGTGAAGCTCTACCCCTGCGCCTTGGTTTCTGGAACCGGGCTGGTCAGCCTATACGAACAGGGGCGTTGGCGTCCTTACACCGAAACGGAACTGATCGACGTCCTTTCGACGGATACGCTCGCGACGCCTCCCTACATTCGAATCAGCCGCATGATCAGGGACATCAGCGCTTGTGACATCATGGTCGGGAACAAGAAGACGAACCTTCGCCAAATAGTCGAGTCGCACATCGAAAAGCTAAATGAGCACGCCGCTGTACAGGAAATCCGCTTCCGTGAGATCAACAGGCAGGAAGTGCAAGTTTCCAACCTGCACCTTTCAGACTTCGTATACGAAACCGCACTTACTCAGGAGCATTTCCTGCAATGGGTTACAGACGACAACCGCATCGCCGGATTCCTGCGCCTTTCACTCCCGAAATGGGATGAAATCAATGCTCGCGACATAAACGACGATCTGGCAGTTTCCGAAGGCGACGCCATGATCCGAGAGGTTCACGTGTATGGACAAGCTGCTCACCTGGGGAAAGACGACGCAGCCGCACAGCATCACGGTCTTGGGAGAAAACTCATCGAGCAAGCCGAAGAAATCGCACGCGCTGGAGGCTACGTGAAGCTGAACGTGATCTCGTCAGTTGGCACGCGTGAATATTATCGTAAGCAAGGTTTCGTTAAAAACGGGCTGTATCAAAGCATCGCCCTATAACAAAGAGCTTTAAAGACATTTGAGCTAACTCAGGTATTCAATCGGCAATGCCTGAATCCCTATCGGTCTGATTAGCTTATATCGGTAGTAGCGATAACTCAGCATTAGTTTTTCGTAATAGCCTTTCAAGACAACTACCGATATCTTATTGAACGTTCAATTAAAGCCAACGCGTTCGCTCATTGAAACGCGTCTCAAGAAAGGACATCCTATGGCATTCAGTTTCAAGAAAAAGACGGCGCTTGTCGCCACGTTTGCCCTAAGCGCGGTACTCGTGTTCGCGCTGGCAGGCTGCGGCGCCAAGAGCCCCACTTCTGGCTCAAGCAAGTCCAGCGCTTCCGATGACAAAACCATCACCGTCGCCGCAACCCCCTCTCCCCACGCAGAGATCCTGAAC
>URZP01000124.1 GCA_900552365.1 uncultured Coriobacteriaceae bacterium | reverse complement strand
GGTCGGTGCCGGCGTGGTAAGCGGCTTTCAGAATGACCTCCCGGGGGGCCCCGCTAGGATCCTCGATGCGGTCCAGCAGCAGCTGGGCGGCGAATTTGGCCATGTCCCGGGCGGGCTGCTCCACGGTGTGGACGTTTTCCTGCTGGAACCGGTGCCATTCGTAATCCCGCAGAGCGGCCACCTGAATATCTTTGCCGATGATCATGTGGCGGCTGTCCAGCAGACTGATGGCCCCTCCGGCCATCACGCTGTTGGAGATCAGCACGGCACCGACTCCGTCGTCCACCAGTTCCCGCATACAGTCGTAGCCGCTTCGGCTCCGGCTGTCGCCCTGCTTGATGAGGGCAGCGCCAGTCGCCTGCTTGGCGAGCTCGCCCGCTTCGAAGGTGTACGTCTTGCCATACAGCTCAAACGTCTTAGATACCAATGCCATTATTTCTCCTTCATCTCCGTAAGCCACGTTGCCCACGGGACAATCATGTCGAACCCCTATGGTTCAACAGCGTAAGAGCCGACTTGTGCCGGCTCCTCACACAAAAAGGAGCGCACCGGAAGGTACGCTCCTCACATGCACAACCCTACTGGATGTTGTCGCGAATACCGAGCTTCTTGATGAGTGCGCGGTACTCTTCGATGTTGCGCTCCTTGATGTGCTTCAGGAGGCCGCGACGCTTACCAATGAGCTTCATCAGGCCACGACGAGAATGGTTGTCCTTTGCGTGGGTCCTGAGGTGCTCGGTGAGGTTGCGGATGCGCTCGCTGAGAATTGCAACCTGGACCTCGACGGAGCCGGAATCGTTGGCGTCCTTGCCGAATTCTGCGATGAGCTCAGCGGTACGCTCCTTGGTGATGCTCAGTTTATCTGCCACGATAAACCACCTTTCTGTGCTAGTGCACTGCCCTTTACGGGCGACTTGTACTTGGCTTTCTTCTGAGCCGCATGTGGTGGATATGCTGGCTAAGAGGAAAGACCACTGCTGTTCAGCAGCGTTTCCAATAATACGGAAAACGGGTTTGACGTGCAATGATGAGGCTGGTCGAACACAGCTTGCGCATAATTGGGGCAAGCTTGCTGGGAGTAAGCGCTACTCCTCGTTATTCGCTGCTTGCTGCTTCTCGTATTCGCGGATGGCGGCAAATCCCTTGACCATCTGGTCGGAGCAGGACGTGGGTTTCTGACCGCAACGATTGCCCGCGAGAAGTTCGGTGAGCTCGTCGATGTTCCGACCTTCGACAAGCTTGGCCACAGCAAGGCCGTTGCCGGGGCATCCGCCTACGAATTCAACCTTCTTGACCGTGTCACCATCGAGCTCGATGTTGATGTATTTTGCGCAAACGCCTTGCGTCTGATAGGTGTACATAGTCATTGTTTCAACTCCCCCCTTCTAGAATCGACTCGGGCGATTATACACAGAAGACGGATCGTTAATGTCGAGGGGTTTCCTAACGCGTCAAAATAAGCCGCAGGTGAATAGGAAATTCAAGGACTTGAGGTTCTTCCCGATATGCACACGCGACCATTGTTGAGCGAATTGCAGCACCTGAAAAGAAACCACGGGATCCGGATCGATGCTCATGAGATCCTTGAATGTGGACATGAGGAACGTATGGGTCCATGCTATGTCGTTGGCGGACATGAGGTGGGTTTCAGTCAGCGTGCGGCAACTATCGCATACGACGCCGCCATCGATATCCGAAATGCAAACGTTGTCGTAACGCTCAAGTTCAAGGGGCCTTCCGCAAAAGACGCAATGATCGAGCGAAGGTTTGAATCCAACCATCCCCATGATCTTTATGAGACTGGCGGCGCAAAGGGACACAGCTTGAGAGGGCGATGAGTCGCCCATTGCGGAAAATGCGGCGCACGCAAGGGCGAACAGGCGCGGGTCTTCCAGGCCTTCTTGGGATACAGTGTCAAGAAGCTCCGCGATAGGTGCAGCGCATGCGGTATGCTCGATGTCTGATCGCGCGCTGTCGTTCGATGAACGCAAACGTGCTTCTTTGATAATGTCGAGGGATTTGCCTCGTGCGCAATGGATATCAGCTTCGGAGTAGACCTCCAAACGTGCCGATAAACTGCTAGAAGGTTTTCTTGCTCCCTTTGCGACGCATCGCAGCTGAGACCCGTTGTCGGCAAGAAGCGTCACAATCAGGTCAGATTCACCCAAGGGCGTTTTGCGAAGCACGATGACATGCGCGTTATACAGTTCGGTTGACATGGTCTTGAATACTGAGCGCTATCTACGATGAAGTAATCGAAGAAACGGTGTTGCTTTCGGTCCAGACGATAGTCCCCGAAACGGTTCTCGTGGTGCCGGAGAGGCGTTCTCCAAACAGCGACACGAACGGCGTGGCCGTCATGGTGTAGGTAGTTTTGTCGTCTCCAACGTATTGCACCGAGTCAAGCGACGAAATCGAATAGCTAACGCCCGAGATGTCGATGGTGGAACCAGCGGCAAGAAGGCTACGCGTTGCAGAGATAAGTTCGGCACTGCGAACCCTGGTGACGTTGATGGTGACGACGGTGTCACTTTTGACCTTCTCTTTGGCAGCAGGCTGAGTTCCGAGGATGGTTCCGTCAGGGTATTGCTCGGAGTTGGTGTAATACACCTGATAGGTAAGCCCGGCATCGTTAATTGCCTTCTGTGCTTCGGAAAGAGACATTCCGGACACGTCGGGTACGCAATAGGCTTGGGCGACCTTGACCTCGATGGCTGTTGATCCCTTCGCACGGGTGTTTGGCTCGGGCGTGATAGAGAGGATCTTGTTTTCTTCCTCGTCGGAATTGACGAAGGTGTACGTGACGTTCTCGAACCCTTCTGCGGCAATGGCGGATTTGGCTTCGTCAAGGGACTTGCCAACGACGTCAGGAACGAAACGATGAGTGGTGATGTGGATGACTACTTCAGATCCTTCAGCCAGGCGTGAATTGCCTTCAGGATCCTCGACAAGGACGATGCCCTCTTTATCGTCGGATTTCACCTGGGTAGAGCGTACGGCAAAGCCCTTTGCTTGAAGGGTTTCGGTAGCTTCGCTTTCGGACATGCCAGTTACGTCGGGGACGGATTTGCCGCCCCAGATCTCCATAGCGTAGGTGACTCCAGCGGCAACGGCGAGAGCGATCACGATGGTCGCGATAATTGCAAAAATGGTCTTCTTGGAAGGCTTATTCGCGTCCTTTGAAGAAGAGATTCGGAAATCGGTGCTTTTTGGCGCAGATTGGTCGGCTTCGATGACAGGCATTTCCATAGTTGCGCCATCGCGCCAGTCAGGTTTGGGCGCAACGAATGCAGACGCCACAACACGATCGTTTGCGCAGTCGCCCTGAGTCTTGGTTGCACCATTAAGGCCGAGGTTGGAGAGATTAAGCGTCATGTCAGCGGAATTTTGGGAGCTCTCCTCGTTCTTGGCTTGCGGTTCGCTGGTCAGCTCGCCCTGCTCGACGTTCGGTTCGTCGAGGGCTTCTTCGTCCTTGGCGTTGTCGTTGGCGATTGGGGTCTCGATATCAGAATCAGGGAGGTCAACCGGT
>URZP01000123.1 GCA_900552365.1 uncultured Coriobacteriaceae bacterium | reverse complement strand
AGGATATCGATCTCGATGTCGGTGAGCGCGGCGGTTCCCGAGAAGACGCTTTGCTTCTGGGCGGGGTAGGTGGAGTAGCCCTCCATGGTCGAACGGACGATGCTTAAAAGGTCTGAGGTTCCCACGTTCTTGTAGACGAAGCTATCTGCCTTCGCGTCGCGTGCTTGCTCGATGAAGGTGATCTCGGGCATGCCGGTCATGATGATGACGCGCGTTTCTGGGTGTGCTTCTTTGATCTTTCGTGCAGCGACGATGCCGCTTGAATCGTTTTCGGTGCAAACATCCATAAGGACGCAATCGGCTTGCGTGCGCGCTACGGCGTCGATTGAGTCGGCTGCATCAGAAAGGGCAGCGACAACCGTCATGTCGTCTTGGTCGTTCAGGGTATGCTCAAGCGATTCGCGCAGCATTGCTTGATCTTCGACGAGAATGATGCTGATCATAACGTCTCCTTGCGATGGCGCGTTCATTAATTACCAGTTTACCTGTTTATTGAAACTTTTGTTTTATGACGATGGTGAATGGGTTGTATGAGGTCACCGCAAGGGTCCCCCCAAAGCTCTTAGCTGTTTCGTTCATGCCGGGCAAGCCCGTGCCGAAACGGATGCGCTCGGAAGCTGCAACGCCGTCGTTTGAGATGCTGAGTGTGCGCCCCTCGGAGGTTTCGCGGATATCGACGGAAACCTTTTTTGCGTGGCCGTGTTTGACTGCGTTGGTTGATGCTTCTCGGATGATCCGTGTGTAGCCTGCGGCAACAGCGGGATCGTCGGGGAGTAAGCCCGACACCACGATATCGATCCCGATGAGTGAGAACGCGTTCTTGATCGAGTCGAGTTCGGCTTGCGCATTGGGCTGCGCATGGGAATCGAGTTCGGCGGTGATGTCGTGCAGCAGGCTAACCACCTGCTCGAGCTTTTCAGGATCGGAGTCGTTCGATTCCAAGTACCGATGCAGGATGGAAAGACGCTGGCCGATGGTGTCGTGCACACGCGCCTGCATGTCGACGAGTGCCTTGTTTTGAGCTACTTCTTGAAGTTGGGCAAGCGAGGCGTTAAGCTCTCTGTTCTTCACCGTAAGCTCTTCGTTGACTTGTTCGATCTTCTCGTTCAGGCGTTCTTCTTCGGTGACGTCGATGGCGTAGATGCGCCTGCAGGCGGTTTTGCGAATCACGGTTGAATCGCGCACGAACAGCCTTGTTTCGTTTTCATCGATGTGGATTCGGATGCCTTCGGGAAGCACCGCGTCCTTTCGTTCGCAATTGTTAAGCGCGGTCCACTCCAGCTTTCCCCACAGGTCCGTGGTGTCGGACAGGTCAGTGGCGAAACCCAGCTTCATCAGGCACGAGCGCATGGCGTCGTTCATGTACAGCATTTGATAATCGGCCGTCGTCCAGGCTATGCCTTCGGGCAACTTGTCTAGCGATTCGACAAGTGAGAGGAAGGTGGATTCGGCTGCATGAAGCTTGAGATCGATTATCAGGTTCGAGAGTGTGCGGAACAGAAAATACGAAGAGCAGACTATCAAGAGGTACCCGGTGAACCCGCCGACTTTGGCAATGACCGGCGGTGTAGACAAAACCAGCGTGATGAACTCGGGCGTATGGGCAAGGAAGCCCTTCTTGCGATACGCGCACATGCCCACGATCGCAATGGCGAAGTTCAGCCACAAGAAAGGCTCAAGGAGTATGGCGTACGGTTTGAACCGCAGGAATACCTGACCGTGCCCTTGAAGTGCCGACATGGCCGCACTGCAAGCAATGAACAGATAGAGCACGAGAAGGAATTCGTACAAGATGACGAGTCGCGCGCTTTTCCGGGTTGTTTTGGCGGTAAGGAACAAGCCGTGTAGTAGCTGCAGGATCGTGATTCCCAGAAGGACGATAATAAGAAGATTCAGCACCGTTGCCTTCAAGGCGAAAAGGTGGTTCATGAGTTCGCCTCCTGCTCCGTTGCAATGGCGGGGACCGTGGAGTCGGCGATCACGGACAGGCTTGCGCTGCTGGGTGAGGTCGAGATGGAGAAGGGCACGTTCCTTTCGCTCAGCGACGTCTTAAGGTCGTCGGCAAGACTTTCGAAGTCGGCATTCGGGGCTACGGTGTTCTCCAGAAGCGCTTTCATTTGGACGTGCGTTGCATCAAGTTCGTGAACGAACAACATGAGCACGGCGTCGTTGGTGAGGTGGGCGGCAAGCGCGAAGTCGTATAGGCAGTCGTACAGAAGGCTGACGCATGCTGCGGGAAGCTTCTCGCGCGTCTCGACAAGCGCCGCGCACTCGACGCCGATTGATCGGAGGTCGGATGCGGTTTCGCTGAACACCAGCTGCACTTGTTCGCGACCGAATTCCGGATCGCGTTTTTCGGACAGAACCAGTCCGGCTTTGCGCTTACAATAGGCAACCAGAAGCTTGACGCGGGCAAGGATACGTCTGCGCTCTATCTGACATTGGGCGTCGGTGCAGGTGGGAAGGGACTCAAGTAAGGATTCGATCTCTTGCGTCTTGTCCTTCAAGGCGCGTTCGATCTCGTCGATGAGGGCTCGTTTGCTTTCAAGCTGGACAAGTTCGTTTTTGATTTTCGACTCGCGCTCAAGCAGTTTGTTGCTTTCCCTAAGCGATTCCCGTCTCTTAATGAGCGCCTCGCGACGTTCTTCGATGGTGGAGGCATCCTCGGTCAGTAAGGCGGTTCCGCCGTGCACAGGGTACGTTTTAAAAACGGTTGCGGGAATCGAGCCGATGCGGAATGCAGCGCAATGCGCTGTTTCTTGGTGCATGTCGATTGCGTTGGCGACAGCCGGCGAGACGGGGAGGGCTTCGTTGCTTTGGAAAACAACGTCGTTATTTCGATCAAGAACCTTCAGATCGAGGGGGAGCATTGCGAAGGCGTCGCGATACCATCTATATGACGGAAGGATTCCCAGATCGAGTGCCATTTCAAGGACAACGAGAAGAACCACGCAGTACACAAGCGAGAAGTTCGTGCCGATTGAGACGGTGCCGCGAAGGATGTACAGGATGAAGTAAACGCTGCTTGCGCCAATGACCATGATGATGGGGACGAAAGCGCTGCGAAGTTGCTTACGGGCAGCTGCGAAAGAGACGGAAAGAAAGGAGATGAACAAAACGAGATACCATGCCAGGACTGCCCAATAACCCAAACCATATGTGTAGTTGCCCGACCAATCGGGGTCGGCGAAATCGAACTTGAACACGAAATGATGGAAATTGTTGGTGAGCACGGTGAGGACTGCCATTGCTGAGATGGCGGCGACGATAGTCTTTATGACCTTTGCAACGGGTTTCGTGTCAAGCGCCGCTGAGCGAAGCGCACTGAAGAAGCAAAGCATGGGAATGATGGTCATTGGCACGTAGTAGAAGTACCACATATATGACCTGATCAGGAACAGGGGGTCGGGCAGGGGGTACTTAAGCAGCACGTCGAGCATCCATAAGACGATCAACGTCGCTATGACTATCAGGTAATTGCGAATCGTCTTGTCGGAGCATCTGATGTACCCCCATAGCGGGGCATCCGAAGGCCACGGCATCCACGCCGCTGAAGGTAGAAGCGTCCACCTGTGCGGCCTCTAACA
>URZP01000122.1 GCA_900552365.1 uncultured Coriobacteriaceae bacterium | reverse complement strand
GTCGGAAATCCCGCTTTCCGTTGCCCAGGCCGCCGCCTGAGCCATATCCGCCGGACTGCTGCCAGAGAACCGTGCCAGTATCATCCATACCTGCTGCCGGGTCACTGCCCCCTCCGGGGTGAAGATACTTTCCAAGGTACCGCTCATGTAGCCGCTCTCCATGGCCCAGCGGATCGCGTCATTTGCCCAGTAGTCCTCCGGCACGTCGGCAAAAGGCCGGGGCCCCGCCTCCTCCCGGAATCGGACGGTGATGGTGACCCGGCCCGCAGGCTGCTGGTACGTATGGGTACCGTCGCCGTTGTCAGTTACCTCCACCGCACCGGAACGGCTGGTGACGATGAGCTCTGAGAGCTCATAGCCGGGGTTGGGGGTGACGGTGAGTATCACTGTGTCTCCCGCAGAGGGGGTTCGGGGAGAGGTCCTTACAGTACCGCCTCTACCCGTGTTGATGCTGGGGGCGTAGCTGGGTTCGCTGTCACCAGAGCTGTCGCCCATGTCCGGGGTGGGGTCCGGCGTCAGCACAACAGTGCTGCCTTGCAGCGTGTAGGTGGCGGAGGCCTCCTCACTGACGAGATTATTTTTAACAGCGATGGCTTTTATGGTGGTGGTTGCCGTAATCGAAATTGCGCCATTGTACAGGGTGCCGGATGTAGTCGGTAATGAGCTTCTTGGCCGTCCATATCGCATGAGCGGCCGCGTGGAACAAGGGCGCAAAGAAGGCCGCGATATGGGATTTCGTACGGCTAATGTTTTCATTCCGATCAACCTTCGCGCGCTTGCCCCGGGTGTTTTCGGCGCTTATGCATTCGTAGAGGGCCATCGCTATAAAGCTGCGGTCTCTGTCGGGGTTTCGCCTATGTTCGCCGATGAGACTCAAGCGTATTGCGAAGCTCACCTCTTGAACTTCGAGGGGGATATCTACGGCGATGTTGTCGATATCGACTTTATTGAATGGCTTCGCCCCATGATGAAGTTCTCTAGCGTAGAGGAACTTATCTCCACCGTCATGGGGAACATCGACTGGGTCCGTAACAACCTTTAGCTGATGTCTTTCGTCCGCGTTCCGTTTTAGGTTGACGCTGCTGTATATTTCCGTTTCTAAACCGTTTCAAATAATCTACAATTAGTTTGTTTGTGTCTCCCGCCTTCCGATGCGCGTTTCCGGCTTTGATAGCTGGCCGAAAACGCCTATCTAAGGCAGATCGAATACCAAGGAGGTAATCGTGATTTCGACGTCCATCGCATGGATGGCGCCCGTATGTGCAATCATCGGCATGTGCGTCGCGCTTTATCTTGCTCGCTGGGTTCTTGCTCAGGATCCCGGTTCGGACAAGATGAACTCTATTTCCGTTAAGATTCAGACTGGCGCTGCCGCCTTCCTGAAGAGCGAGTACAAGATGCTCGCAGTCTTCGTGGTTGTTGTCGCCGTTCTGATGGCCGTGGCTCTTTCGCCCTGGACCGCTCTTGCATTCATCACGGGCGGCATTCTTTCCGCTTGCGCCGGTTATGCAGGCATGTTCGTCGCCACACGTGCCAACACCCGCACCACCCATGCTGCCGAGACTTCCGTTGCTGCCGCTCTTAAGGTCAGCTTCCGTTCCGGCCTGACCATGGGCCTGTGCGTTGCCTCCTTCGCTTTGTTCGGCCTTTCCCTTTGGCTTATCGCGATGGTCTTCAGTAATGTCACCAGCATTAATGTGACGGGCGCCATCATCGATCTCATCCATACCAACGTCGGTATGGTCGAGGGCTTCGCAACCGGCGCTTCCGCAGTTGCTCTCTTCGCTCGTGTTGGCGGCGGCATTTACACCAAGGCTGCTGACGTCGGAGCCGACCTGGTCGGTAAGGTTGAGGCTGGCATTCCCGAGGACGACCCCCGCAACCCCGCAACCATCGCTGACAACGTTGGCGACAACGTCGGCGACGTTGCTGGCATGGGCGCCGACCTGTTCGAGTCCTACACCGGCTCCATCATCTCGCCGACCATTCTTGCCATCACCATGGCTTCGCTTGGCTACTTCATGGGCGTTGACATTCTTTGGTCTATCCTGGTTCCGGTTATGATCGCTGCTTGCGGCATCATCACGTCGGTTATCGGCCTGACCGCTGTTCGCACCTCCGAGAACGCCGACAGCGCCGCTCTGTCCAAGGCCCTCAACCGTGGCACCTATCTCGCCGCTATCATCGAGATCGTTGCCATCTTCGTCATCTTCTTCGCATGGCAGAATCAAACTGCTGCAGGCAATCAGCCGCTGTGGCTTTTCGGCTCCGTTGTGTGCGGCCTTGTTGCCGGCCTTGCAATCGGCAAGGTTACCGAGTACTACACCTCTGACTCTTACAAGCCGGTCAAGAAGATCGCCGAGGATTCCGAGACTGGTGCTGCAACCAACATCATTCAGGGTATTTCCACGGGCTTCATGTCCACCGTTGTCCCGATCATCCTGATCGCCGTCGCCATCATCGCTGCTTTCTCGTTCGGCAACCTTGCTTTCCCGAACGCTCATGGCGAGATTGCCGTTGGCCTGTTCGGTGTTGCGCTTGCTGCTACCGGCATGCTCTCCAACACTGCGATCACCATCGGTGTTGACGCTTACGGCCCTGTTGCCGACAACGCTGGCGGCATTGCTGAGATGGCTCTTCTGCCTGAAGAGATTCGCGATCGCACCGACTCGCTTGACTCCGTTGGCAACACCACAGCTGCTATCGCCAAGGGCTTTGCCATCGCTTCCGCTGGTCTGTCTGCTATCTCGCTGTTTGTGTCCTATCAGGTCACCATGCACCATGCATTCCCGAACTTCAGCTTGACCTTGAACGATCCGATGATCATCGCCGGTCTGTTCGTGGGTGCTATGGTTCCGTTCATGTTCGCTGCTCTGACCATGGGTGCCGTTTCCGAGGCAGCTCACGCAATGGTTGAAGAGGTTCGTCGTCAGTTCCGTGAGATCCCTGGAATCATGGAATACGAGAACGAGCCCGAGTACGATAACTGCGTTGCGATCTCCACTCAGTCTGCTCTGAAGAAGATGCTTCTTCCTGGCACCCTGGCGTTGGTCGTGCCTATCGTCATCGGCTGCATCAGCCCTGCGATGCTCGGCGGTTTCCTGGCTGGCGCCGTTGCAACTGGCATGCTTCTTGCAATCTTCATGTCCAACGCCGGTGGTGCTTGGGACAACGCTAAGAAGTACATCGAGGGTGGCAACCACGGTGGCAAGGGATCTGAAGCCCATCGTGCCGCTGTCGTTGGCGATACCGTTGGCGACCCCTTCAAGGACACTTCTGGTCCGTCTATGAACATCCTCATCAACCTGATGACGATGGTTTCGCTGACTTTCTCACCGCTGTTCATCGCAATTCAGACGATGCTCTAAGTTGTGAAGCAGCATAATTGCTAACAAGGGCCGCGCATTGCGCGGCCCTTGTTTTCTTTTTCATTCGGAAGCGCACGGTATTATGCGTTGATTCCCTTTGATGCCGGCAGGTTCTTACAGCGAAATTGATTTCAGGGTATGCCCGTCAAGGTCTAAAAGAGATATCGCGCCATTGTCATACAAAGCAACGCTGGCGGTACCGTCCTTCGGAATACTTGGACTCCCGGGATTGAGCAAAGTAATCAACGATCCGTTCGGCGTTTCCGCATATTCAAGTCGCTTTTTATGCGTGTGGCCACTTGCGAAAATGGTGCCAGCAGGCAGATGGGG
>URZP01000121.1 GCA_900552365.1 uncultured Coriobacteriaceae bacterium | reverse complement strand
CTCGCTCCATTTTGAGGCCACACCCAGAACTACGAATCGATTCTCCAACCCGTAGCGCTCACGGAAATCGCTAGGCGAAGGGTTGAAGATCTCCTTGTTGATAGAATTGTGCACGACCTTTATGTCGTACTTGCCCAGGAAGCTCTGCTTCGCCAAGTCAGCGAGCCATTGCGAGGGCGTAATCAGCTGCACACGCTCAGTCGGTAGCATCGTGAACAGGCGCTTCTTCTGTTCATATGACCATCGCACGGCGCCGTCACCCGCGAAGGTCTCCGGGTAGGTTCCCTTCTGCGGGCATGCTGCTCCGCAAGCGCAGCCCGTGCGCCATTGGTCGCACTTAACGTACGTAAAATGTATGCAGTGCCCCGTGAACGCCCAACAGTCGTGTAGGGTCCAGACCACTTTGCAGCGATGCGCGGACAGCCATTCAAACATCATCTCGACGTTGATGTAGTATCCCAGCAACAGGTGCAGATGCACCACATCCGGGTCTATCTCGTCTAACTTCTTCAGCAGCCTGCTCGTAATCGCTTTGGAGTGAAAGCCAGGTTTACCATCCAGGCGCGTCTGCAGAGCGTCCAAGCAAACCTCGGGATAGCTCGCAATGCGCTGCAGATGCTCATCCTGCTCACGGTCGCCACGGGCCCAGAACACCCAAGACTCGTCGCCAGCGGCCACAAGCTCGCGGTGCTTCTTGAATATAATCGAGTCGGCCCACCCGCCCGAGTACGCATTTATCTGGACGTATTTCAATCTAGGCTTTCCTCCACACCATCTTGTTCACGATTCCTGTGTAGCTCTGGATGAGCTTGACCACCTTAGTCGCCACATTGCGATCGGCGTAGGCCGGCACCTCCACGCCGTCATCGCCGTTGGCATGCATTGCAACGGCAAGATCAACGGCCTGTAGAACCTGCTCCGAGGTGATGGAGCCGACACAGAATACGCCGGCATCCATCGCCTCGGGACGCTCGGTCGAAGTTCGTACGGAGACCGCGGGAAACTTGAAGTACGAGGCCTCCTCGGGAAGGGTCCCCGAGTCCGAAACGACGCACAAGGCGTTTCGCTGCAACTGGTTGTAGTCAAAGAATCCAAGCGGCTTATGCTGGATGACGCGGCTATCGAACTCGAAGCCACGGCGCTCGATCATCTTGGCGCTGCGCGGATGGCAGCTATAGAGAACGGGCACGTCGTACTTCTCGGCCATCGCGTTCACGGCGCCCATCAAGCTGAAGAAGTTCTCCTCGATGTCGATGTTCTCCTCACGGTGTGCGGAAAGCAAGATATAGCGCCCGGGCTTAAGGCCCAGGTCGTTCAGAACGGTCGACGCTTCGACGCTCGGGAGGACCCGATCCAGCACCTCGGCCATGGGACTGCCCACAACGTAGGTGTTCTCGGGTTTGACGCCGGTATCCAGGATGTAGCGGCGTGCGTGCTCGGAGTAGCACAGGTTCACGTCGCTCGTCACGTCGACGATGCGGCGGATGACCTCCTCGGGCAGGTTCTCGTCCTTGCAGCGGTTGCCAGCCTCCATGTGGAACACGGGGATCTTCAGGCGTTTGGCGGAAATCACACATAAGCAGGAGTTCGTGTCGCCCAGCACCAGCACGGCATCAGGTCGTTCCGCAGCAAACAGCTCGTAGCTCTTAGAGATGACGTTGCCCATCGTCTGGCCGAGGTCCTCACCGACCACGCCTAGGTAGTGATCCGGCTCGCGGATACCCAGGTCGTCGAAGAACACCTTGTTCAGCTCGTAGTCGTAGTTCTGGCCGGTGTGCACGATGGACAGATCAAAGTACTCATCGGCCTTGCGCACGACCTCGGACAGCTTGATGATCTCTGGGCGGGTGCCCATGACCACCATGAGTTTCAACTTGCTCATATCTAGATCACCTCGTAGTGGGGGTAGAGTTCCCTGTGCTTCCTTATCCAGCCGGCCATCTCGCGGACCTGCTCCGGATAGGACTTCGGACGGTAGCTCGGCTCGAAGTTCGTGCGCACGAGCGTCTTGTCCAGCTGCAGCCCCGCATCGGGCACTATCTCGATAGCGCCGCCGCGCAGCTCGCGGTTGAACAGCTGCAGCAGGTCGTACTTGTTGATTGAGCCCTCGGGCACCATGTTCACGAGCCCATGGACGTTCTCGCCCGCCTCGTACTCCATCGCCTTGGCGAGTTCGAGCGTGGTAAGGCCCGTCCAGATGGCACCCGTGAAGCCCTTGACCGGCCCAGACTGCCCCATGAACCAGTTGAGCAGCCCGATACCTCCGGGGTTCATATCGGGCCCAACGATCGAGTTGCGGAACGTCAGGTTCTTGCCGTCGCAAAGCTCGCCCGCCGCCTTGGTCCGGTCGTAGGCGCTCTCGCCGTCCGGTTCGCTCTTCTCCGTATAGGGCCCGGTGTTTCCCGCGAACACGCAGTCGGTGCTCATGTGGAACACGCGCGTCTGCCTGCTTTCGGTCATGCCGGCCAGGACATGCGGAAGCTCGCCGTTTATCCAGCCGGCGTCGGGATTGGTTTCGGCGGCCTTGTTCAGCACTCCGATGCAGTTCACGACAACATCGAAGTCACCCTCATCGATTGAGTCCTGCAAAAGCTTCTCGTCCCGAATGTCACCCAGAACTTGGCTTTCGAGAAAGGGAACACCGCGGCGGCTGAAGCCGACCACCGTATGCCCGCGCTCCTTGAGGTAAAGCGAGATAAGGTGACCGGCCATCCCCGAGGCGCCCAGAACCAGGAAGCGCACGTCTACTGCACCGCCTCTGCCTCGCGGCCCTCAAGGGCCAGCTGCACGTACTCGGCGGTCTTGATCTTGTCGATAGTGCCCGCCACGTCCAGGCGCCTAGTGTTATGGGATGTATAGGGCTCGTCGGCCTGGGTGTGCACCTCGCCCTCCACGAAGAACTTGTCGTAGTTAAGGTCGCGTGTGTCGGCGTGAACGCGGAAGTACTCGCCCATGTCCTCGGCACGCAGGCGCTCCTCTCGGGTCATGAGCGTCTCGTAGAGCTTCTCGCCGTGACGGGTGCCGATGACGCGCGTATCCGTGTGTCCGAACACCTCCTGGACCGCCTCGGCGAGGTCGCCAATGGTCGAAGCGGGTGCCTTCTGGATGAACAGGTCGCCGGGGTTGGCGTGCTCGAAGGCGAACTGCACCAGGTCGACCGCCTCGTCGAGGTTCATGAGGAAACGGGTCATGTTGGGGTCGGTCACAGTCACGGGCTCGCCCGCGCGAATCTGCTTGATGAACAGCGGGATAACGCTGCCGCGCGAGCACATGACGTTGCCGTAGCGGGTGCAGCAGATGGTGGTTCGACCGGCGCCGTTGCGGGCGTTGGCGTAGATGATGGACTCCATCATGGCCTTTGACTTGCCCATTGCGTTGATGGGGTAGGCAGCCTTGTCAGTGGAGAGGCAAACGACCTTCTCGACACCCTCCGAGATGGCGGCGTGCAGCACGTTGTCCGTGCCGATGACATTGGTCTTCACAGCCTCCATTGGAAAGAATTCGCACGAGGGCACCTGCTTGAGGGCGGCGGCGTGGAAGATGTAGTCCACCCCGTGCATGGCATCGCGAACAGACTGGGCGTCGCGGACGTCGCCGATGAAAAAGCGGACCTTGGAGGCGAGCTCAGGGGACCTCTCCTGCAGGCTGTGACGCATGTAGTCCTGCTTCTTTTCGTCGCGGGAGAAGATGCGAATCTCCGCCAG
>URZP01000120.1 GCA_900552365.1 uncultured Coriobacteriaceae bacterium | reverse complement strand
TCCTCCAACAGGCTGTTGGAAAAAGTGACCGTGAATTTCCACCTCGAAGAAGCCTTCGATGATCGGCAAACGCCCATTCATTCGTAAAACTATTTGATTATACCGTAAGCAACGAAAGCCCTAGCTTGCGCGCGTTACAGCTTCGGGGGAGTCCACTCACCCTCGTCGGTACTTGGGGTAGTCGTTGCCCCGCCGCCATTGCCACCAGGAGCAGGCGCCGGGTTGACAGCACCGCCCGATGACGGCGCATCCGAGCCAGCATTGCCGCCGCCCGAAGACGATCCGCCGCCGTAATTATACTGCGGCTCGTAATACGTGTACCCCGCAGAAGCTCCAACGTCACCAGCAGCAGCAGCTTCTTCGGCCTCTGGCTGCGGCTCCTCGTGCTTCTCGTTCGAAACAGACGCAGCGTCAACGCAATAAACGCCCCCCTCGAACTTAACAACCAAAGCGTTGTCGATGGAATCGATAACCTCAACCTCCTGGTTCAAGGACAGCTTCGCCGCCTCATTAGTCATCAAGTAATCGGAGTAAAGCAAGGCGCCATCGGTGGCGTATCCGGTCCAAGATTCGTATTCGGAAGAACCTTCAAGCGACAAGATTCGCTCAGGCAGCTGAGCCTCACGCTCGTTAACAACGACCGTGCAAAGATCCTCACTTGAAGACCCGGACTTCACATCGTCATCGGATGCGCCGCGAGGTGAAGGCTCGCCTGTCGAGGATCCAGAGCCTGAAGAGGCGGCATCCCCATTGGAAGCGGATTCAGAACCGCTTGCTTCGCCCTTCGAGAACCCAAACAGCTCATCAACCTTGACAAGAACCTCGTCGCCACGATTCAGAATACAGGAATACGTCTGAGCGCCATCGGCAAGAACTGCAGCCGTGACTTCTTCGCTGTCGGCATCCGACGCGCTGCTTGAAGACGGATCCTTCGATTCCATCTCATCGGCATAAGCAACGTCAACGCCCAAAAGGAATGGATCGTGACGGACCGAAGTGCTTACCGGCATCGTCATCTCATCGCCATCTCCCACGGTAGCGCCAGTCGAAGATCCCTGACCGCCACCGCTAGACGCACCACCACCGGCAGCCGCTCCGCCGCCAGAAGACGATCCCCCACCCGGAGCAGCGCCTGCAGCACCTCCACCGCCAGCGGAAGACGACCCGCCACCGTAGCTGTAACCGTAATCATAAGAAGGAGCGACGTACCCGCCATCGGAAACCTCAGGCTCGGAAGCCTCCGGGGCCTTCTCGCGCATCACTTTATCGGCAGGCATATACCCCTCGAAGCCATCGGCATTGCGCACAAAGAGCAAGTTGCCAAAGGAGTCAAGGACGGTTACCTCTTCATTCAGTTGAAGCGTGAGGATGTCGTCGCCCGAGAAATCGGGCTTAGCAAAAATGATCGCGCCTTCCGCAGCATAGCCGGTCCATTGCTCGGGAGCGGTTTCGCGCGAAGTACGAACCAGATTCTTGGCGATATACACGGTCTTTCCGTTGTACACCGCACGGTAATAATCGTTGGCGTACGAACCCGTCAACTCCGTAGCGGGTTTGACGTTTTGCAAGGTGTCCCCTCGTTTCAAAACGGCATCGGGAACGAAAACGTTGTTCACCTTAACGGTAGCCCGCACGGTTTCTGGTGTCGTGGCCATGGTCTCAGAGGCTTTCGACTCCGAGGCCGAACGGCCAAAATTCAAAGCGAAGGCAACGCCCGCGCCGACAAGCGCGACGGCGCAAATCGAGCCAATGACGACTTTCAGGCCACCACGGCGCTTCGGGCGAAGAGGCTGGCTCGACAAGCCCTCAAAAGGATCAGCGTCGAACGCGGCAGGTTTAGCATGAGCAGCGGGCTTGGCATGAGCACCAACCTTGTCCGTCTCCTCCAATTCGATTGTAGGCAAATTCTCAAGACCCATGTTTACCCCCTGCAGGCATCGATGATGCCATGAACGAAATCGTAAGCGGACGTTCCCTGAGCGAACGAATCCGCATTCTGCTGCGCGATGTACTCGATGCTCCTGACAACCGTGCCGCCGTAAACAGTGAACTTGTTTCCAGAGGCGTCTTGCAGAATCGCATACGACCGCATCGCCATGTCGCGCTTATATTGGTCGGCCCTAGAAAAACCGACCAAGACATTGGTGTAGTACTCGACGCCGTTCGAGGAACTGAAAACAGGGTTCTGAGAGCCACGTACGTACGCCTTGCCTCGGCTAACGCCGGGTGTATCGAAGGTCAGGCTTCCGTTAGTCACGCGATCGTTCCAAGCAAGAAGGGTTCCCGTTTCGACAATGGTGTACCCGTTAACTCCAGAACCCGTGAACATGCTCTTCGCTGTGCTGGCCATACCCGTGATCATACGAATGCCCTTTTTGCCCGTTATGCGAATGGAGCTGCCTGCGTAACGCAGCAGGTCGTCAAGTCCGTAATAGCGGGTTGCGGTGTAGGAGCTACCATTCGAAGAAACGATCCATGAGTACATATGGGTCGGGTAAACATCGTGCGCGGCCGCACTTGCGCTGTTGTATTCGTACATCGTCACACTGTGCGGACCCGAACCGGAAATCTGGACGGTCCCGTATTTTCCATCTACGTCAAGCGTAGTAGTAACACCGTCGACATACGCAACGCGTTTACCCGTAACCTCGCTAGGAACGTCGGAAAGGTTGATCTTGACGCTTGTCTTTGCCGTCGAATCGGCAGATTGGCCAAGAAGATCGTTGATCATCCTGGTCAAATCGTCGCCGTATGTTTTAGACGTAGCCCAACGACCGGTCAGATCCTTCACCTTCGGCGCACATCCACGCGTCACGTAATTGAATCGCGGATCGACCACATCTTTGTTCAGCTTGTCGGTCGACGCATAAGCCTTCAGGTGCTGAACCTGGGCGCGCAGGCCCATACGTACGGCATCGCTGCCGTACTTGCTGAAGTCGGCACCAGCAGCGCCGCCATCAGTAGCGCCCAGGCCGCAGAAATTGCACTGCTCGGCACTTACCTGGCCACCGAAACCAAGCCAGCCCGTCTCCTTCATCGCTTGCGCAAAGACGACCTCGGCACGCACGCCTTCAGCCTGAGCTTCTTCAAACAAGATGTTGCAGAACTGCTCAATGCTGGAAGCGCCATATTTGGTGTAAACGGAAGACGGGAACGTCTTGTTCTTGGACTTGAACCACGCAACCATCTCGTTCACCGACGTCTTCGATGAGCCCATGATAGCCGGGTTGTCCTCGAAGGCCATGGGGGTGGTGACGCTCTCGCCTGTCTTGTTCACGGAAGAAGAGCTGACATCCGACCCACCGCCGGCAGTCTTCGACAGCCCATAGTACTCGGCGATGCCCTTCGCATCAGCCTGACCCATGCGAGTCCTCCATTCGGAGCTCGCAAGCTTGGAAGCGTCGCTTCCATTGGTCACGAAAGCATGCTCGACGATAATGCCGCAAATGCCCTTCCAACGCGCCCAGTAGTTGATGCCGTACCAATCGCACAATCCGCCAGGCGAAGGATACGTTTCGCCATCGGTGCAGTTACGCGTTTTGACGCCGCGGTTGTAAAGGCCGCAGGAAGAAGAAAGATTGCGCAGGATGCTGTTGCCGACGTCTTTGCCGACAACGTGGGTTTCGTTATACAGATACGCGCTTTCGTTCGGGATCCAAACCTCGCTGCCGTTCGCGGAGGGGGCAGATGCGGAATTGCAATGAATGCTAACGACTATATCCGCT
>URZP01000119.1 GCA_900552365.1 uncultured Coriobacteriaceae bacterium | reverse complement strand
AATCGCAATGACCTATGATCAACACATCGCAAATCACCCCTCCACATCGTTCAAGCATGCCTTGGACAATGCTGTCAAAAGAAAGGCCGGGATATGAAGATCATCAAGCGCAACGGCTCCGAAGCTTTGTTCGACGTCACCAAGATCGCCAACGCCATCAGCGAGGCGAACAAGGAAGTCCCCGAATCCGAGCGTCTCACCGAGCGCCAGATCCAGTACGCTTCCGCCAACGTCGCGGATGCCTGCGAATGCGCCGGCCACACCGTCTCGGTCGAAGAGATCCAGGACCTTGTCGAAGACGAGATCATGCGCCTAGACAAGTTCGCCGTCGCGCGCAAGTACATCATCTATCGCTACCTGCAAAACCAAAAGCGCCACAAGAACACGACCGATGACAAGGTTCTTGCGCTTATCGAATCCAACAACGAAGAAGTGAAGCAGGAAAACTCCAACAAGAACCCCTCCGTGGTTTCGGTACAGCGCGACTACATGGCCGGCGAAGTTTCGAAAGACCTCACCATGCGCGAACTTCTGCCGCATGACATCGTCGAAGCCCATAACAACGGTCTCATCCATTTCCATGACGCCGACTATTTCGCCCAGCACATGCACAACTGCGACCTGGTGAACCTTGAGGACATGCTGCAAAACGGCACCGTCATCTCCGGCACGCTCATCGAGAAGCCGCACAGCTTCTCCACCGCCTGCAACATCGCCACGCAGATCATCGCGCAGGTGGCTTCCAGCCAGTACGGCGGCCAGTCCATCTCGCTCACCCATCTGGCCCCGTTCGTCGACATCTCGCGTAAGAAGATCCGCACTCAGACCCTTGCCGAAATGGACAGCCTTGGATTCGAGGCCCCCAGCGAGAAGATCGACGAGATCGTCGAGGAGCGTCTGCGCGACGAGATCCGCCGCGGCGTCCAGATCATCCAGTATCAGGTCGTCACCCTCATGACCACCAACGGCCAGGCTCCGTTCATCACCGTCTTCATGTACCTGAACGAGGCGAAAAACGAGACCGAGAAGCACGACCTGTCCATGATCATCGAAGAGATGCTCCGTCAGCGCTACCAAGGCGTCAAGAACGAGGCGGGCGTTTGGATCACGCCGGCGTTCCCGAAGCTCATCTACGTGCTTGAAGAGGACAACATCACCGAGGATTCGCCGTACTTCTATCTCACCGAGATGGCTGCGAAGTGCACCGCGAAGCGCATGGTTCCCGACTACATCTCCGAGAAGAAGATGCGCGAGTACAAACTGTCCAAGGGCGAAACCGTGGGCAACGGCGATGTGTACACCTGCATGGGTTGCCGTTCGTTCCTTACCCCCGACCGTTCCGGCAACGGCTATGACAACGTAGCCAACGCCGGCAACTACGAGCCGGGCAAGCCGAAGTACTACGGCCGCTTCAACCAGGGCGTGGTAACCATCAACCTGCCCGACGTCGCTCTGTCCTCGTACCGCGACATGGATAAGTTCTGGGAGATCTTCGACGAGCGCCTCGAGCTTTGCCATCGCGCCCTGCGTTGCCGTCACGAACGCCTGAAGGGCACGCTTTCCGATGCAGCGCCCATCCTTTGGCAGTACGGCGCCCTTGCCCGCCTGAAGAAGGGCGAAACCATCGACAAACTGCTCTACGGCGGTTACTCCACCATCTCGCTTGGCTATGCGGGCCTGTACGAGTGCGTCAAATACATGACCGGCTACAGCCACACCGACCCCGAAGCCACCCCGTTCGCCCTTGAGGTCATGCAGCATCTCAACGACAAGTGCACCGAATGGAAAGAAGCCGAGAACATCGACTACTCCCTGTACGGCACTCCGTTGGAGTCCACTACGTACAAGTTCGCCAAGTCCCTGCAGCGTCGTTTCGGCGTGATCAAGGGCATCACCGACAAGGGTTACATCACCAACAGCTACCACGTGCATGTTTCCGAGGAAATCGACGCCTTCCAGAAGCTGTACTTCGAAAGCCAGTTCCAGCGCCTGTCCCCCGGCGGCGCCATCAGCTACGTCGAGGTTCCCGACATGCAGGACAACCTGCAGGCTGTCCTGCGCGTGATGCAGTACATCTACGACAACATCATGTACGCCGAGTTGAACACCAAGTCCGACTACTGCCAAGAATGCGGCTACGACGGCGAGATCCAAATCGTCGAGGACGATGGCAAACTCGTATGGGAATGCCCGAATTGCGGCAACCGCAACCAGGACAAGCTGAACGTCGCCCGCCGCACCTGCGGCTACATCGGAACGCAGTTCTGGAACCAGGGCCGCACGCAGGAAATCAAAGACCGCGTCCTGCATCTGTAACAGCACGCCCGTACGAAACCGAGTGAAGCAGCATGAACTACGGCAACATCAAATACTGCGACATCGCCGACGGCGAGGGCGTGCGCACCACCCTGTTCGTCTCGGGATGCACGCATCACTGCAAAAACTGCTTCCAGCCTCAAACATGGAACTTCGACTTCGGCAAGGAATTCACCCCCGAAGTCGAAGAGGGCATCATCAAAAGCCTTGAGCCCGCCTACATCGATGGGCTCACCATCTTAGGCGGCGAACCCATGGAACCGGCCAACCAGCACGCGCTAGCCCCGTTCCTTGCCCGCGTAAAGGAACGCCACCCGCAGAAAAGCATCTGGGTATACACCGGCGATCTGTACGAGGACATCACCAACCCGGAAAGCGCCCGGCACACAAGCGCCACCGATACCTTGCTTTCCTGCGTGGACGTTCTGGTTGACGGTCCGTTTCAGGAAGAGAAGAAGGACGTCACGCTTCGCTTCCGCGGGTCAAGTAACCAGCGCATCATTGACATGAACGCCACGCGCAAGAACGGCTCCCTTGCGCTTTGGGTTGACAAGCCCGTCTACTCAACGCACTCATTCGAATAGCCCCAAAACCTACGGGGGACAAGCAAAACCTCGATAACGTCCAGCACGCAACACGCGCTGGACGTTTCTGCTTGACAAGGAGAAACAATGCTCACCATCGGCTGTCATCTTTCAACCTCAAAGGGCTTTCTGGCCATGGGTGAAACCGCCCTGTCAATCGGCGCGAACACCTTCGCGTTCTTCACCCGCAACCCTCGCGGCGGGTCTGCGAAGGCAATCGACCCCGCAGACGCTGCGGCACTGCGCAACCTCATGGCCGACAACGGGTTCGGCACCTTGGTCGCCCACGCCCCTTACACGCTCAATCCCTGCTCGAACAAGCCCGAGACACGCGAGTTCGCGCGCATGTGCATGGAGGACGACCTGAAACGCATGGAGGCGGTCCCCTCGAGCTATTACAACTTCCACCCTGGAAGCCACGTCAAACAAGGCACCGAAGCCGGGATAGAGCTTATCGCAGACCTCCTGAACGCGGTTCTCTCCCCTGCGCAAACCACAACGGTCCTGCTGGAAACCATGGCCGGCAAGGGCACTGAAGTCGGACGAAGCTTCCAAGAGCTTGCCGAGATCATGAACCGCGTCGAATTGTCGAATCCGATGGGCGTGTGCTTCGACACCTGCCATGTTCACGATGCGGGCTACGACATCGTGAACGATCTTGACGGCGTGTTGGAAGAGTTCGATCGCGTGCTGGGCATCGAGAAGCTTCGCGCGGTCCACCTTAATGACTCGAAGAACCCGCTTGGCTCGCGCAAAGACCGCCACGAATGCATTGGCGAAGGAAGCATCGGCATCGATGCGTTCGAACGCATCGTGAATCACCCGAGCCTTCGCGATTTGCCATTCATCCTGGCGACACCCAACGAACTTACCGGCTATGCAAAAGAAATAACCCTCCTGCCCGGCTTG
>URZP01000118.1 GCA_900552365.1 uncultured Coriobacteriaceae bacterium | reverse complement strand
CGCAAGCCTTGGTTGTCGAACGCGCGCTTTTGGCCGACGCGATCGGCCGGCAGTTCACTGCCGCCGTTTGACAAAGCTCGAACAATCCTCGCCTTCACAATTCAACAAGAAATTATATCGGCGATGGCGCGGGGACGCGGAGCTCTTGTCGAGGATTTAATCGTTTGATAAACAATCGGAAGACTCAACGGGCTTGGTTTTGGGGTGAGCGGTCGGAAGAAGTGCAAGGTCGTCGGTGCATAGCGGAGACATTCAAATGGTCAGGTCGCCTTAGCATTCTTAAAACGGCGATGGTGCCTCTGTCCTCATAGAAAAAGCCGACCGGGCAAGGGTGCGCTCGATCGGCTTTTAGATGTTAGATGGCTGTTGTGCGATGCGAAGGCTAGCGAACGATAAGAACAGGGCAGCCGGCGTTCTCGCTGACCTTGTGGCTGACGCTGCCCATGACGACCTGCTTCAGGCCGGACAGGCCGCGCGAACCCATGATAACCAGTTCCGCGTCGGATTCGCGCGCTTCCCTCACGATTTCGACGGCGGGATCGCCTATACGGGTTTTCGGGATGGCGTCGATGCCAATGCCCTTCATGATCTCGCAGGCATGGACGACAGCATTATCGGCGCGCAGCGCGCTTGCCTCGTTGTCGGGCGCAGCAACGGCAAGAACCTCGATATCGGTTGCTTTGTCCAGGTCCATAGAATGAGCTGCATACTTGATGGCGTTAAGAGAAGGCTCGGAGCCGTCGGTTGCGAAGATCAGCGTCTTTAGGGCGTCGCGTTTCGCGAGGCGCTCGTGGATGTCGTTGTTGAGCATCCGCTCGGCGATATGTTCCTTATCGAGCTTGCGGTTGCGGAAGTAAACAGCCCAGTTGGCAGTAAGGAAGACCAAGTTTAGGAAGTAGATAGCCAGAACCCAGTTGATTTGTCCAGAACAAAGCTTTGCGGCAATGCCGGCGAAGTAGCCGACGGTGATGAGCATGATGAACTGCCAGCTGGTGCCGGCGGCCGTGCGTGCTTGATAGTTTTTATAGGCGTTGGTAGGCCAGGACAGACCGAAGCAGAGAAGCATCGCGGCTTCCAGGGCTTGTGACAGCATTCTTGTCTCCTTGATCTCATGCAGCGCAGGTGAGCATCTCGGGTCGCAAAGAACGCAAGGCGGGGTGTTGGTAGCGCCGCTTTAATAAGCTTCATGGAGTATAGGAAAGCGAGTGATGCATGACAAATATGCATTCACAAGAAAACGATAACAAATCTGCTATGATTTAGGCATGGATATCAATCAGATGACATGCTTTCTTGATGTTGCGCAAACGCAGCATATGACGAAAAGCGCCCAGCGGCTTCATATGGCCCAGCCTGCGGTTAGCCGCAGCATCGCCCGTCTGGAAGACGAGCTTGGCGTTGATTTGTTCGAGCGCTCGGGCAGGGGTATCCGCCTTACCGGCGAGGGAAGGCTGCTGCAAGAGCGCCTGATTCCCGTGATGGCCGAGCTGGAAGACATCCAGCAAACGTTCGCCGACATCCGCTTAGGGCGCGACCATGAGGTACGTATTAGCCTGCAGGCCGGATCGCACATTGCGTCTAAGGCGCTTGAGGGGTGGGTTGCGCGCAATCCGGCGGCGCGAATCACGCTTATGCAGATGTCGCATGAGGACGAAGAGGTCGACATCGATGTCGGCACAGCAATTCTAGAGAATGCGGCTCGCTATCGAAGCTATTCCGAGCGCGTGATGCTTGTTGCCCCAGAATCCATGTCGTTCAAGAGCGACCCCGTCAAACTGTCGGAGCTTGAGCATTTGGGGTTCATCTCTCTTCCCTCGGCGGCGGGCTTCGGCCGCTTCGTTTCCGACATGTGCGCCAACGAGGGCTTTCAGCCTAATGTCGTCCTCGAAAGCGACAACCCAAGCGTCGTGCGTGAGATGATCGGCATGGGGCTGGGCGTTGGGTTTTGGCCCGAGAAAAGCTGGGGGCCCGCAACGGGTCGCAAAATCGCCGTTCATTCCCTGGCGGGCAACGCGCGACGTTGGCTGGCGGTGTCGCTAACGCACAAGGGCGCATCAAACGCGCAGGCTGTTGCTTGCTTCCAACACATTTGCCGCACGTTCGATTCGATGTTCGGATAGGGCGCTTTCTCTTTCCGCGTTGGGCCGCCGTGCAGCTTACGCGGATACGCTTACAACACTATGTTGAAGCGAAAAAAGGCTTGGACGCAGTGTCCAAGCCTTTTGGTTATGCATGTCGATTCGCTGTTGGCTGTGCTTACGCGGCTTGAGCGGGGGTGGCGCTGTCGTTCATCAGACTCTCAAGCCCCATGGCGCGATAAATCTCGGCCTCGAAGATCTTTTCGTCGGCAGCCCATTTACCGTCGGAGTCCTTCGTGTAGGTAAGCTCGCAAGAGGTGGTCTTGGCAGTGGTGTTGTTCACGGTATTCATCAGCGTTTCGCCGGCAAGCTTTGTGATCTCTTCTTCAGGTGCGTTAAACATACTCATGGCCTTGCCCATGTAATCGCCAAACCATGCAGCGAAGATTTCGTCGAACTTCTTGCAGGTAACGTTGACTTTAGCGGTTGCGGTGCCCTTGTCCTTGTCGACTATGACCTCGTTGATCTCGTAATCGAAACCGTCAAGATAACCGGCCATGAATGTGCCGGAGTCAATTCCAAGATCGGCGAAGTCGGCGTCGTCCATTCCAAATTCCTCGCCCCATGCGGCAGAGTCGGCGTTTTTCACTTCGTCGAACTGGGCGGAAAGGTCTTCTTTGATAAGCTGCTCAGGAGATTTTTGAGCCTGGCAGCCGGCCAAAGAAGCCGTAAGCGCTGCGGCGAGGGCTAAAACGGAAATGAAGAGGGCGGATTTTTTCATGTTTGCTCCTTCGAACATGACCTGAGAGGTCGAGATTACAGTCGTTATGCAATTGACTCGATTGTATCAAAATAATTGAATTTATCTGCCGTTACGAGTGTTTTGCCTTGTCGGTGGCGCAGATGTAGACTTCAGGCTACATCTGAATCGTTTTGATGGGACGGGGTTACATGTCGTTACTGGATGACATTCGCAAGTACAAGCCCTTTAACGAGCAGGAGGCTGTCGATCGTCGGCTAATTATGGAAAGGCTCGAAAATGATTCGAGGGCGTTCGATCGCGATTCGCTGGCTCATGTGACATGCTCGGCATGGACGGTTGATCCGTTGTTTGAGCGGACGCTGCTTGTATATCACCGCATTTATGATTCTTGGAGCTGGATTGGCGGGCACGCCGATGGCGAACGGGATCTTTCTGTCGTCGCGCATCGCGAGCTTCAGGAGGAAACGGGCGTCTCGGGCGGGAAGATCGCGCAGTGCGGGCCGGGGGACATATTCTCGCTTGAGGTGCTCACCGTTGACGGGCACGAGAAGCGAGGAGCCTACGTAGGCTCGCATCTTCATTTGAACGTGACGTATCTGGTGGTTGCCGATCCGAACGAGCGGATTCGCGTGAAGGAAGATGAGAACTCTGGGGTCCGCTGGGTGCCGCTTGAGGATGCCATCGCTCTTTCGAGCGAGCCGTGGATCCGCGAGCGCATTTACCGCAAGCTCATCTTGAAGACGCGCGCCGTCGCGGCCGCTTGCGGCCAGACTTAGAGAAATCTTGCTAGGTTAAGGAAGGGCGGCGTCATGCGGGAGAGGGTCTACGAAACGGCGATGGGCTCCATCCGTTATTGGATGGATGTCGTGAATGCCGACGAGGTTGCGCTTGTTTTCCTTCCCGGGCTAACGGCTGATCATCGCTTGTTCGACAAGCAGATCGAGTTCTTCCGTGGGCGCTTCAACTTATTCGTCTGGGATGCGCCGGGCCATGCGGCATCGTGGCCGTTCGATTTCGACTTTTCGTTGGACGATAAGGCGCGTTGGCTTGGGGAGATCCTTGAAAAGGAAGGTGTCGCCAAGCCTGTGATCGTCGGTCAGTCGATGGGCGGATACGTTGCTCAGGCTTTTATGCAGCGATATCCGGGAAGGCTGGCGGGTTTTGTGTCTGTCGATTCGGCTCCGTTGCAGAGGCGCTACCTTACCTCGATTGAGATTTGGCTGCTGAAGAGGATGGAACCAGTGTATCGGCATTACCCATGGAGATCGCTTTTAAAAGCGGGTTCGAA
>URZP01000117.1 GCA_900552365.1 uncultured Coriobacteriaceae bacterium | reverse complement strand
GTCTCGACTTATTTTAGCCGGTATTGCTATCTAGGTATTCGCTGTTATGGCTTTGCTATTTCAGCTTTGCGTCGATCGATTTCGCGTTGTGCGTGCGAGATCTTCTCTTGTTCGTCGGACTTGGGGTGAGGGTGGCTTGCGTTCCTGTTTGAGGACCCGGCCGGTGGGCATGCAAACGACACGTCGAGAAGCCTTTTCGGCGGCAAATGCGAAGAAAGCCCGCCTCCTCATGCGAGTTGCGGGCATGTTGCTTCTAGATAGCTGTTCTTTAGTTTACTTCGATTTTTAGAGTTTGTCGCAGTATTCCTTAGTTGGAATCTTCTGAAGCATCATCAGATCGCGTATAAACGTCGTAACGCTTCTTAGGTAGGTAGATAGTGCGATAATCGGTTTCCTCGTACGTATGGGACGAATGCGCATGCTCTTTAATGATGTTAATCGTGCTCTTTGGCGCGTTTGCGATTTCTTTGACTGCATCGATGGGGTGACGGTCGGTGATTCCGTAAACGATTTGCGCAAGCAGCGGCATTAGAAATACGGTTACGGCGCCAGCCGCAACCATGATGGATGCCGTCTGGGAGTTCATGCTTCCGTTTTTAACCGCCAGCGAGGTTACTGCGACGATGATTGGCAGTGCCGTCGTGCAGTAAAGGGCAATCGAAGCACGCTCGTGAACCGTGTATGTGTTTCGCGTTTTGCCAAGCGCAAGCGAAATGGCAACAGGAACCGCCCTGATTCCCATCAGCAATACGATAAAGCGGATAAGCGTTGCCGGATCGGCTGCAATCGCGCTCAGATCTATCTTGCAGCCTGACACAATGAAGAACAGGGGGATTAAGAACCCGAAACCGATGCCGTCAAGTTTGGCTTCAAGGGATAGGTTCCCCTCGGGCCTGATGAATCTTAGTATGAACCCAGCTGCAAATGCGCCAAGGACGATGTCGATGTCGAAAACGGCGGAGAAAGTCACGAGTGCAACCAGGATCATGATGGTGCCTCGCAGAAGCGTCTGTGAGGTTGTGTCGGCTTTTGCCTCCAGGAAACGGTAGAGAGTGCCGCCCTTCTTGCGTGCAGCGGCGGGAACGAGCGCGACAGCTAGACACAACGTGGCGAAAAGCGTCAGGATAAGAGCGGTCTGCCAGCCTTTTCTCGTTGAGAGCAAGATAGCCATAGCAAGAATTGGACCAAGCTCGCCCCATGTGCCGTACGCGATAACCGCATCGCCGACTTTCGTGCCCATAAGACCACGCTCGCGCAGGATGGGCATCAGGGTTCCCAATGCGGTTGTAGACAGGAGTATGGCCATGGGGACGGCGTCGATTCCGCCAATCGCGATATTCGGGTGAAGGTGAGCCAGACAGACCGCGAATGCGAATGTTAACAGCCAGGTTATTAGCCCTTTCTTCCCTTCTGTTCCTGATAGCTTCTTCGGTTCGATTTCGTAGCCAGCTAGAAGAAACAGGAATGCCAGGCCGAGCTCTGAAAGAAGCGTTATCGATTCGGATAACTCGATGACGCCGACGCAGCTGGGACCTAGTACCGCTCCGAAGACCAAAAGCAAAACGGTTTCCGGGACGGGCTTATGAGGGATGACCTGTGCTATGACGGGCGCTGCGAATGCGACAAGTGAGATTATCGCAAGCGAGAAGAACTCGGAGGCCATGGGACTTCTTTCGAATCGGGTTGAATGGTGGCTTAGGCAGCCGATTTCGAAAATGCGCGCTAGTTGCTAGCGATAAGGGAAGTCGGTTGTCGAAAGAAAAGGTGTTGCTAGATGAACTTCACCGCTGTGCCGTAAGCGAGCATCTCGATGGTTCCTTGCATGATTGCGCTTTCAGAGAAGCGCATAGCGACGATGGCGTCGGCTCCGAGTGCTGCGGCTTGCTCGATCATGCGGTTTTCGGCGATTTGGCGCGCCTCGTTGGTCATCATTGTGTAGGACTTGATCTCGCCGCCAACCAAGGTTTTTGCGCTGGCCATGATGTCGCGTCCGATGTTTTTGGAGGTGACGATGTTGCCGCGCACCAGACCAAGAATCTGAACAGCCTGGCCGGGAACGACGTCTGCAGTGGTGATGATCATGGTGGTCCTTTCGTTTGGATATTCGCTTATTCTACCGCCTTTGCGGTTGGCGTGGGTGGAAGGCCAAATGAAGGCAAGTTCAGGAAATGACGGAAAAGCTTCTAGGAGGCGCCTCGAAAGGCTGACGATTGAAAGCTGAACGGGATGGAGTCGCTTGATAGGACCCGCGGTTGAGCGTAACTGAAATAGAGGTGCGCCCGGGGCAATTGACATTCGAGCGCAAGCGCGAGCGAACTGTGCGTGGGCATTGGCGATGAGGCATCAAGCATGAATGAAACGCGTGATCAGGCGACGTTGAACGCGTGCGATAACATTGAGGGGACTGGAAATCATAAGCGCCCGGCCGGTTGGGGGTCGGCTCGGGCGCTTCAGTAGCACCAGCTGCGTTCTTTGCTGTTAAAACGGCGGCGCGCGTATTGGCTGTTCGTTCCGATGCTTCGAGTGAACTTGGGTCGGGATGGCGTTTGGTTGCCGAAGCCCTTCCTTTATCGGATATTTCGCATTCTAATTCGCGTCTCTTAAAACAACCTGAAAGTTGTTTTGGATTTTACAGATCTTGGAGTCTGTTGCGTTAGAAGCCCAGGTAAGGAAGCACGTTCCAGATGAGAATGATGGCGATCAGAACCGGTGCGATGAACTTGATCATGATGGTCCAAGCCTTCTCGAGCTTGAACGCGCTGGACTCTTTGATCTCGCGCGCAAGAATGTTCTCCTTGACCAGCCAACCGAATATGAGGCAGGTCAAGATCTCGACGATCGGCATGATGACCGAATTGGAAATGAAGTCGAAGAAGTCGAGCAGTGAAGAGCCCTCGCCAAGCGGTTGTATGCCGGAAAGCACGTTGTAGCCTGCGTTAACGAAGATCCCGAGAACGACGACGACGGCAACGACTGCAACGAAGGCCTGGCGGCGGGGCCAATGCATGCCGTCCTGGACGATGGAAACGCATGCCTCAGTCAGGCCGATTGCGCTAGTCAGAGCTGCAAAGAAAACCAGCAGGAAGAAGACGAAGCCGACGATGGTTGCCACGGTGGTGTCAAGCGTGTTGAACACCTGAGGCAGGGTGATGAACATCAAAGAGGGGCCCGACTTCGTGGCAACCGCCTCGGCGGAGCCCATTGCCACGAAGGCAGCCGGCACGATAGCCAGACCGGCAAGGAAGGAGACGCCGAAGTCGAAACCAGCGATCTGGGTAACGGAGGTGGTCAGGCTGTCCTGCTTGCGCATGTACGATCCGTACGTGATGGTGATACCCATTGCCAGCGACAGGGAGTAAAACATCTGGCCAAGCGCGTTGATCACCAGCTCAGCCGAGAACTTGCTGAAATCGGGGACCAAGTAATAAGCCGCACCCTCAAGGGCGCCCGGCAGTGTGAGGACGAAAATGGCGATGCCCAGCGCCATGACGATAAGCGCAGGCATGAGGACGCTGTTAACGCGTTCGATGCCTTTTTCGACGCCAAAGCCCACGACACAGAACGCAAGTGCCATGAAGATGCCCATCCAGAGGTAGGATTCGACGTTGCTGGTCATGAAAGCGCTGAAGAACGTGCCGCCGTCTGCCAATGCGGCAGGACCGGCGGTAAGGTAGGCTACTGCGTATTTGGTCACCCAACCGCCGATGATGCAGTAGTACGGAGTGATGATGAACGGAACGAGTGAAACCAGAACGCCGATCCAAAGGAATTTCTTGCCGAAATGAGAATACGCGCCGATAGCCGATTTTCGCGTGGTGCGGCCAAGAGCCGATTCAAGAAGAAGCAGCGACAAGCCGAACGTCGCAACTAGGATGAGGTACGTGATAAGGAACGTGCCGCCTCCGTATTTAGCAGCGAGGTAAGGGAAGCGCCACATGTTGCCGAGGCCCACAGCAGTAGCTGCGGCCGCCAAGACAAAAGCCCACTTGCTTGACCATGAGGCACGCTTTTCAGAAGCGCCAGAATGTGCCATTGAAAACTCTTTTCTTCGATTGTTCGGTCGAAGGCGAAGCACGGCAATGCCAAGCGGGTTGTGCGTGTTTTGTCATACGTACTCTTAGGTTGCGTGCTTT
>URZP01000116.1 GCA_900552365.1 uncultured Coriobacteriaceae bacterium | reverse complement strand
GCCCATGCAGAAAGTTTGTCGATACGGTCAAGCTGAACCTTGCGGCGGGGTTTTGCATAAGCGGGCATCATAACCCATTTTGCGGGGTCGGTTTCGTACGGCTTAGGCTCAAAAGAAACCCGATCACCGGTTTCCACTAACGTACGCGTATGGGAAACACGAACGGTCGACCTGACAAAGAACGGGACGTCGAACTGCTCAGACCAATCATAAGCTTGCTTCGTGAAATCCAACGCCTCTTGAGCATCAGAGGGATCGACGATAGGAATATGCGCACCTTGCGCATGCCAATGAGAATCCTGCTCATTCTGAGAGGAATACATACCAGGATCGTCTGCAGCAAGAATAACAAAGCCGCCATTCACTCCGGTGTACGCGGCGGTATACAACAAGTCGGCCGCAACATTCACGCCAACCATCTTCATCGTTGCCAGAACACGCGAACCCGCAGCAGAAGCGCCTAGACCGACTTCCACAGCAACCTTTTCGTTGGTGCTCCATTCAGCATAGACATCATCCATGCGAGCGAACGTCTCGAGGGTCTCGGTTGACGGAGTACCCGGGTAAGCAACGCCGATCTTAGCACCCGCTTCCCAAGCGCCGCGCGCAATCGCCTCGTTGCCGGAAATCAAAATCTTATCCATGTCGTCCCCTCTTAACTGCCGGAAAGCCGGCTTCGCTAATCTAACGCTCCTGGTAGAGCAAGCAGAATACTCCAATTTGAACGATATCGCCGTCGGCGAGAACACGAGACGCGACACTCTTGTTGTTAACCCAAACGCCATTGAAGGAATTCTGATCGGTGATGACCACGCCTTTACCGCCAACCTCGATGCGAGCATGCAAACGCGATACCGTGGTATCGTTCAAGAACAAATCGCAACTAGGATCACGGCCGATCGTAAGAATGCCTTCCTTCAGCTCCAGCTCGACTCCGGTCTGAGGACCACGTACGATTCGGAAGAAACAAGCGTGCGGCTTGGAAACAAGACCAGAGAAATCGTTAAGACCAAACTCAACAGGCTGGAAACCCTGTGTCGCCTCAATCATCCTGAAGCCGCATGACGGGCATACAGCCAAACCATCTTCGAATTCCGAGCCACAAATAGGGCACTGTTGAGACATGGGACCACTCCCCTTTCGATTATCGTCAGGCTGCCTGCGTATTGTCCTTCACAATGGGCATAGTTGCATAGTAAGCGTCTTCGGCTTCGGTTTGAGCACCCGTCAAACCAGCGGTCAATCGCGTCCACCAGATGGACACCGACTGCATGAAGTCGGGAGCCGCAACATCTTCGCAAGCAACGAGATTACGTGTGGCGATTACAGCATTATGTTGCTTGAACGTAATGGTTCCCACACGTTGTCCCGCTTTCACACTACCAGAAATATCATTGAGCTGAATCGTCTGGCTCACATTTCCAAACAGGTCGAACACCCGCAATTTCTCGTCGGGATCCTCGAGCGTGACCTTGACGGTCTTGTCGGTCCAAGCAGATAAGCTCGCCTCGGCAAGAACGGGAACCTGCTTTTCAGAGCCATTCACCGTCATGTGCGCTGATACGGCGCTGTTAGCTAACTGGATGTCAATGATGTGTTGATATCCCCAGGTGAACAGTTCTTTAGCATCATAGAAGCGCTGCGTGGCATCGGTGGAGTGAAGAACGATCGCATACAGTTCGATATCGCCGTTGTTAGCTGCGCCCATGAACGAGGGACCGGCCGCAAGGGTTTCACCGGTCTTGATGCCAATGGTATGGGAGTACATCTCGAGCAGGCCATCGGTTGTTTTAAGCTCAATCTGCTCGGCAGCGCTTCCGCGCTGGACGATAATGGTGGTCGAACCCCCACCGACAATATTGCGGATCTTCGAAATGGACATAGCATAGCGGGCAACGGCCAGCTGATCTTCAGCGGTGCTATGAAGATCGCCTCTGAACTCATCATCGTCAAGACCATGGGGATTCTCGTAAACAGTATCTTTAAGACCCAAAGATGCCGCCTTCTTGTTCATTGCATCGACGAAAACCTGTTGGGGATCAGTCCCTAACGAGCTATCCTTCTCAATCATCTGAGCACCAACGGTTTCAGCCAAAGCAACGGCAGCGTCGTTGCCCGATGGAACAAGCAGGGCTTTCAAAGCGGTGTCGAAATCCATCTTGTCGCCCTCCTGCAAGCCAGCGGAAGACTCGCCAATGGAAGCAGCCTTAGCACTCACGGTAACGATGGTATCTGGTTCAACGTTTTCACAAGCCACGATAGCCGTCATAACTTTGGTGATGGAGGCGATTTGTGCGGCGGTCTGTGCATCGCGTTGGAAGTAAACATTTCCATCTGAATCGGCCAAGATTGCGTAATCGCATTCCAAATTCGGACACTCTGAAACAGTGAGCCCCAAAGAGTCAACCGTGGAATCACCGATGATGTCAGCCTTACGAACCTCGGCAAACGCCGGCGACGTCAGGATCAACGAAATAGCGAACGACAATACCGCAGCCATCGCGATATTCAGCACGCGGTTCCACTGAAGCACAATCATCCCTGATTGCGAACGTACCCTCGAAACCATTGTCATCACGCCTCCTCTGCCATGCCGGATTTAGCTGTTAGCCTTCTTTTTAGAATCAGAATCCTTGCTGTCTTCGTCATCGTCTTCGGTTCCCGGGCCTTGAACCACAACCTCGTTCAAAGGATCGTAATTCGAGACAAATGTATTAGTCTTGACAACGGCTCCTGTCGAGTCCTTCACATAGCGAACCACAGTAATAGAACGTCCATCTTGACCATGCGTCTTGACATACGACTGGCCTTTCGCCAACGATGCGTCTTCTTTCTTGATGGTCTCGTATTTTTCGCCCTCCGACCACTCTCCGACTTCAGTCGAGACTGAGTAATCAAGCGGGGCGCTGTACAGAGTCACGGTAATGCTCGACCCGGTATAAGTAGCCTTAAGCAGGATGTCACTATCGGTTTCATCAGCCCAAACAAGCTGAAGATCGGGATAGCTGACTGCAGCATCGCGGCCTGCAGGATAGCTGGACAAATAGAGCGAGTGGTTGTGTCGCTCAACGATATCAAGGCCGGATTCGTAAACGGCGTTGAACACCGTGGTGGCAACCTGGCAAATGCCACCCCCGATGTTATCGACATACTGCCCATCGATGATGGTACCTGCAGCTTGGAAACCACGCTCCTCGTTGCAGTCACCAGCAACATCATTGAAGCTCCAGCGACCACCGTTGGCCTTGACGATGGAATCGTTGATAAGGTCGGCGGCAAGATGAATATTATGGTTTCGCGACTCGGTGCCGGAATAAGTTGAGTATTCAGTTGTATACGAACCGACCGCTGTGACTAAGCCGGTGGAAAGTGCATCGTCCAAAGTCATAGTCGGCTCAACGGTAGTATCGGATACCGCAACCTCGATGACGGAACCCGACGTTCCCTTCTCAAGCTTGCCCTTCGAGCCGAACAAGGACTCATTCAAATTCGAAGCAGCATCCGCAACATCGGGGATCTTCGAATCGCTGTCAGTGTGCACGCTAATGGCCCCATCAGTGGATTTATCGAACGAGATAGCAACCGGATCGATCTTCGAGCTTTCAAGAATCCATTTCATGATCTGGGGTTTAGCCACGTCAGCCTGAATATAGGGAACAATGCTCCACGAGTTGCCCTTCTTTTCGATAGTGGTCGAAATCCACGTACCGAGCGTTACGGAACTAGCGGTCCATTTTGAATTCCCGTACGAGAACACAGCGCCATCAGCGATGGCGACATTAAGAGCTCGAGCCAGTTGATCGGCCTGCTCGTACGTCGTACGCGCCGGAGCAGACTCGACTTGCGCGATAAACGTGTCATCGTCGGAGTCATCCAAAACAAGCGTCGAAATCTTGTCAGCCAAAGTTGAACGATTGACCATCATGCCATCATGACCGTAATTAGCGGCAGCCCAACCGTTGGAGATGGAGATATCAGCATCGATGCGCGGATCGCCAAGGGTGTCGTCGATCTTCTGAGCAAGATGCTCCACCTGGGTTTCATCAAAGGCGATTTCCACTTGGACATCGTAGCCTTTGAATTGAGAGACAAGACGAGCGAACAACCCACCATCGCCCCTACCTACCGAGATCGCGCGTTCGGCAAGGTTG
>URZP01000115.1 GCA_900552365.1 uncultured Coriobacteriaceae bacterium | reverse complement strand
GGACGCGGCACGACGGTTTGTGGACGATTCGGGCAACCAACGCGGACTACTGCTTCTTACAGGTTCGACGGCCCTTAAAAAGGAGGATCGCGACAAGGTCCGACATTCAGGCGCTGGAAGAATAGCTCGCCTGACTATGAGGCCCATGACCCTATGCGAATCGGGCGACGGAGAAGCGACGGTTTCCCTCTCGGCCCTATTCGAGGGCGAGGACATCAAACCAGCTCGCAGAGAAACCGGCATCCTTGATGTCGCCCGCTGGTGCTGCCGCGGAGGATGGCCCGCCAATCTGGGGCTTTCTGACGAAGCAGCCAGCGAAACCGCAGCTCAATACATAAATGCGGTCGCGAATCAAAACGTCATCGAGGAAGGCCGATCCTCCGCGACGGCGCTCTCCCTTATGAAAGCGCTTGCCTTGAACGAAAGCCAAGCTGTTACGTACAAGACCCTTGCCAAAGACATGGCAAGCGGAGAAGCCGCCCCCACGAATGAGACCATCGCCGCATACCTCGAACTGTTCGACCGTCTGATGATCATGGAAGAGCTTTATGGCTGGGAGCCCCCCATGCGCAGCAAAGCTCGCGTGCGCGTGAAACCAAAACGTTACTTCTGCGACCCATCCCTTGCCGCAGCCCTCCTAGGCGCCACACCCAAAAGGCTCTTAAGCGACACCCAGACGCTGGGCATGCTGTTCGAGAATCTGGTTATCAGAGATCTGCGCGTATTCCTGTCATCCTACGCCGGCCTTGGCAATAACGTGTTCTACTACCGAGACGCTAATGGCCTTGAAGTCGATGCTATCGTGGAGCGCAACGGCATTTGGGGCGGAATCGAAATCAAGCTCTCCGACACCAAAGCCGACGAAGGCGCGAAGAACCTGCTTGCTTTGCGCGACAAGATCGCAGCCAACCCTGCCGCCCAAAACGCCGAACCGGCGTTTCTTGCCGTGGTGGTGGGCCGCGGCAACCTCGCATACAAGCGCGATGACGGCGTGTGCGTCATTCCCGCCGCAATGCTCTGCGCATAGCGATCGGTGCCGACAGCACTCAGCTCAGACGTTAGAAAACAAGGGAGGTTGGCAATCTGGTTGCCAACCTCCCTTTAGGTTTCCGCTATTGCGCAAGCGCTGTTTTGCCACAAACGCTATTTCGCGATAAGGACCGCGACGGGCGAAGCATGCAGTACCCTGTAGCTGACCGAGCCCGTGTACTCTTTGCGGCCGGAAAGACCGCGGTTGCCCATAACCACCAGGTCGTAGCCGCCCTTCTCAAGCAGCTTAACGATCTCGGCAGAGGGGTTCACGCCCGCCAGGCACATGACATCGGCCTGTTCGGCGGCGTCGCCCAAGAAATCAAGGGCCGTCTGAAGGATGGCGTTGCCGTCTTCCTTCATAAGGGTGATGATGTGACCCAGCTCGGCGTTGGCTTCCTCGCTCAACGCGGGGATAGGCGCCACGTACAAGACGTCGATCTGCATCTCGGGATTGGTTTCGGCCAGGGTTTTCGCCATCTCAAGGGCGCGATTGGCGCCGTCGGAACCATCAATGGGAACCAAGATCTTCGAAAGTGCCATGACTACCTCTTTTCCTAGAAGCGCCCCGCAGGACGCACATGCAGCCGCGCCGCCTTGCAGCGCCCGCGACTGCCTACCTACTTCGTTTCCTGAACCAGCGAGAACACCGGAGCGTCGGACTCCTTGGCGATAAGCTCACGCGGGTTCAGATACTCAAGCTCGGTGATGAACGCGAAGCCGGCAACAGTGCCGCCTGCGGCTTCGACCAGCTTCTTCTGAGCGACGGCGGTGCCGCCGGTGGCAACCAGGTCGTCAACGATAAGGACGACATCGCCGGGCTTGATGGCGTCGGCGTGGATCTGCAGCGAATCGGTGCCGTATTCAAGCTCGTAGCTTTGCGAGATGACCTCGCGCGGAAGCTTGCCGGGCTTGCGTGCGGGAACGAACCCTGCGTGCAGCTTGTATGCAACCGGGGTGCCGATGATGAAGCCGCGGGCCTCGGCGCCGACAACCTTGGTGATGCCCTTGCCTGCGAACCGGTCGGCAATGCGGTCGACCGCTGCCTGCAGGGCATCGGCGTCCATCATAAGCGACGTGAGGTCGACGAAGATGATGCCGGGTTCGGGATAATCGGGGATGCGCGTGAGCGCGGCTGACAAATCGACGGAATCCATGACGTTCCTTATCTGGTACGGGTTATGAACAGTTGGCAGAACGCGCGCATACCCTGCGAATGAACCGCGCGGGCAGGCAACGCGAGCCTTTCTTCAGATTCTACCGCAACGTTGCGCCACGCGTGGTGAGTATCCCCTACGAAACGGTAACGCCGCCGGGGCGGCAACACGGTCGCACGCGAAGCCCCACGCTGCAAGGACCGCCGCATAAACAAGAAAACGCCGTGAGCCGCACCTGCAGCCCACGGCGTTGCATCAACCCAGCCGGCAGCGAATCGCGCAGTTACATCAGCTTGCAAATAGCCTCGGCAAACGCGACCGGATCCTCGATGGGCATGCGCTCAACCAGCAGCGCCTGATCATACAGAAGCTCGGTGTACAGACCCAGCTTCTCGCTGTCGTCGGCGGCCTTGGCGGCCTTCAGCTTCTCGAACACCGGGTGCTTGGCATTCAACTGCAGCACGCGCTGAGCCTTCGCGCGCTCGGCATCGGGGCCTTGAGCCAGCACGCGCTCCATCTCGAGCGACAGCATGCCCTTCGCGGCGATAGCGGACGGCGCGTCCTCAAGCGTGGGAGACACAACCACGTCGGACACCTTGTCGCCAAGAAGCTCCTTCATGGCGGCGAACAGCTCTTCGTTTTCCTTCGTGGCGTCGGCAGCCTGCTTCTTCTCGTCCTCGGTGGCAAGATCAAGGTCGGCGGAAGTCACGTTCTTCATGTTGAACTCTTTGTAAGCACGCATGGACTGAATAGTGAACTCGTCCACGTCCTCGATGCACAGAAGCACGTCGTAGCCCTTCTTCAGAGCCGACTTAACTGCAGGAAGCGTCATCAGCGTGTCGCGCGACTCGCCTGCAGCGTAGTAGATCTCCTTCTTGTCCTTCTGCTCGGGATCCATGGCCTCGATGCACTCATCAAGGGTGACCAGTTTCTGCTCCTTGGCAGACCAGAACAGGAACAGCGGGGCAAGCTCGTCGGTCTTCGAGCCGTACGTCTGGTACACGCCGAACTTGAGCGAGCGGCCGAACGCCTGGAAGAACTTCTCGTAATCCTCGCGCTCGTTATCACGCATCTTCTCAAGCTCAGAGGTGATCTTCTTCTCGACCTTGTTGGCGATGGCATGCAGCTGGCTGTTGCGCTGAAGGGTCTCGCGCGAGATGTTCAGCGTAAGGTCGGCGGAGTCGACGATGCCGCGCACGAAGTTGTAGTAATCGGGCAGAAGGTCGGCGCACTTGTCCATGATCAGCACGTTCGAGCTGTACAAAGCCAGGCCCTTCTCGAAATCGCGGCTGTACATGTCGAACGGGGCGCGGCCGGGAATGAACAGCAGCGCATCATAAGTAAGGGCACCCTCAGCGTGAACCGAGATGCTGCGCAACGGATTCTCGAAGTCGTGGAAGTTTGACTTGTAGAACTCGTTGTAATCCTCGTCGGAAACCTCAGACTTGCGGCGCTTCCAAATGGGAATCATCGAATTGATGGTAGCGACCTCGGTGTAGTCCTCGTACTCGGGCGTGTAATCGTCGCCGGCATCCTCAGGTTTGGCTTTCTCGCGCGACTTGGTGACTTCCATCTTGATGGGGTAACGCACGTAGTTGCTGTACTGCTGAATAAGATGACGCAGCTCGTACTCGTTCAGGTAGGCGGTGTAGCTGTCCTCGTCGGTATCGTCCTTCATGAACAGCGTGATCTCGGTACCGTGCTTGGCCTTTTCGGCGGGTTCGATGGTGTAACCGTCGATGCCGTTGGATTCCCAGGCGTTCGCCTCGTCGCAGCCATACGCCTTGGAAACCACGCGCACGCGCTTGGCAACCATGAAGGAGGAATAGAAGCCAACGCCGAACTGGCCGATGACGCCTGCAGCGTCGGTTTCGGCAAGATCATTCTCGGCCTTGAATTCCTGACTGCCCGAATGGGCGATGGTGCCCAGGTTCTTCTCGAGCTCGTCGGCGGTCATGCCGATGCC
>URZP01000114.1 GCA_900552365.1 uncultured Coriobacteriaceae bacterium | reverse complement strand
AAAACCTCGAAACCCAAGAAGACCACTGCAAGCAAAGCCGCTCCGAAAACTGCCGCGAAGGATAAGGCCGAAGACGCCTCGACTGCGGAAAAACCCAAGGCGAAGCGCGCTGCTAGCACGAAGTCCGCTGGTTCGAAAACCACGAAGAAGAAAGCAACTGAAGAGCAGGAAGATCTGGCAGCGAATACCCCTTCCGCCATCGACGACATCGATGACGTCGACGACGATTTCGAAGATGCCGAGCCTGCTCCCGACGTCGTTTCCTCCATCGATGATTCCATGAACGATCCCGACGACCTGAAGGAAGAGGGCGGCGACGAGTCCGACGAGGATCTGCTCGACGGCATCCCCGAATCCGAGCTCAAGGCCGTCAGCGACGTTCAGCTCCCGAAGGTTTCCAGTTCGCGTGCGAAGTCGCGTTCTTCGCGTCGCCGTTCCGCCGACTCGGGCGTCACCATGCTCACTGGCGATCCGGTTCGCATGTACTTGAAGGAAATCGGCAAGGTTCCGCTGCTTACCGCAGCCGAAGAGATCGACCTCGCAATGAAGATCGAGGCTGGCGTTGCCGCCACAGCCGAGCTTGAGAAGGCCGAGGAAGAAGGCATCGAGCTTCCTCGTCGCGACAAGCGTCGTTTTGGCCGCATCGAGCAGGTTGGCCTCGACGCAAAACAGCAGCTTATCGAGGCGAACCTTCGCCTCGTCGTCTCCATCGCCAAGCGCTACGTCGGCCGTGGCATGCTCTTCTTGGATCTTATCCAGGAAGGCAACCTCGGCTTGATCCGTGCCGTCGAGAAGTTCGACTACAAGAAGGGCTTCAAGTTCTCCACGTATGCCACGTGGTGGATCCGCCAGGCAATCACGCGCGCCATCGCCGACCAGGCCCGCACCATCCGCATCCCGGTTCACATGGTCGAGACCATCAATAAGCTGGTCCGCATCCAGCGTCAGCTCCTGCAGGAGCTCGGTCGCGAACCTACTCCCGAGGAAATCGGTGCTGAAATGGGTCTTTCCGCCGAGCGCGTCCGTGAGATCCAGAAGATCTCGCAGGAGCCCGTCTCGCTTGAAACGCCTATCGGCGAAGAAGAGGACTCCCAGCTGGGCGACTTCATCGAGGACAACGAGGCCGTTGTCCCGGTCGACGCTGCCAGTTTCAGCATGCTGCAAGAGCAGCTTTCCAAGGTGCTCGACGGTCTTGCCGAGCGCGAGCGCAAGGTCATCAGCCTGCGCTTCGGTCTTGAGGACGGTCACCCGCGCACCCTCGAAGAGGTCGGACGCGAGTTCGGCGTCACGCGCGAGCGTATCCGTCAGATCGAAAGCAAGACGCTTGCCAAGCTGCGCCATCCCAGTCGCAGCTCTAAATTGAAGGACTACCTGGAAGACTAGTGATGAACCAACTCGAGTTCTTCGCCAGTTGCGTCGCGGGGCTCGAACCGCTTCTTGCCGACGAGCTCCGCACGTTTGGCATCAAGCGTGTTCGCCCCCTTTCCGGCGGCGTATCTTTCTTCTGCGATGAGGCCCATGCGTACCGCGCGTGCTTGTGGTCGCGCCTGGCTTCCCGCATCGCATTGGTGCTCGCTCGCGTCAACGCGGGCGACGCCGATCTTCTTTATGCGGGCGTTTACGATATCAACTGGGAAAACACCGTCGATCCGTCTGCCAGCATGGCGGTTCGTGCTCACGGTACCAACTCCCAGCTGCGCAACACCCGTTTCACCATGCTTCGCGTTAAGGACGCTGTGGTCGATCGCCTTCGCGACAAAACCGGCACGCGTCCCAACATCGATTCCTCTACGCCACAGGCCGTCATCGACGTGCGTGTTCACGACAGGCGCGCCACTATCTCGCTTGACTTCTCGGGTGAATCGCTCAGCCATCGCGGCTACTTGGCCGACTCCGATTCCGAAGACACGGCGCTGTCCACCACGCTTGCTGCCGGCATGTTGGCAGCTGCGGGGTGGGACGACCTTGCCAAGCAGGGCGCGGCGTTCATCGACCCGGTATGCGGCGAGGGCGTGCTGCTTACCGAAGCTGCCTCCATTGCGTGTGACATGGCGCCTGGCCTTTTGCGCGAGCGTTGGGGTTTCTTCGGCTCGGCTTCATTCGATTCCGATGCATGGTCCGACCTGGTTGCCGAGGCCGACGATCGTTTCGAGGCGGGCGTTGCACGCGTTTTAAGCGTCGATCCGTCCACGCTTGCGACTAATGCCCGTCCCGTTTTCTCGCGCGTGCGCTTCGTGGGCGCTTCGGCTTCGTCGCCTATGATCACTCGTGCCCGCAACCATATCCGCAACTCCGGTTTGCGCCAGGTTGCCAGCGTCGAACTGGGCGATGCCGAATCGGCTGCCGAGCTTGCTTCACGTGCACTTTCTGCGGCGGCGAAAACGCTTTCTTACGTGCATGTCGCCAACAAGGCCGTCGAGCAGAACAGCGAAGGCGAAGGCGAAGCCAAGACCAGCGAAGACACCGCCAACAATGCCGTCAGCAAGAACGGTAAGAAGGTCGCCAAGTCCGCTATACCTGTTGCCGTGTGCTTGGTTGCCAGCAACCTCGATGCACGCGCAGGCCGCGCAGCCGACGAACGCGCTGCCGAGGCCACTTTCATGGCCGCTGCAGCTCAGGCTCCTGAAGGCTCGCGTTTCGTCGTAGCGGGCGGAACCGACGTCGTGGCGCGTTTCGGCGTCGAGCCGGCATTTGCGCACACATTCGGAAACGAGCGCATCGAGATGCAGGTCACGGTTTTCGACAAGCGGCCTAAGCCGCCTCTGACCATCGATGTTCCCGACTCGCACGGCGGGGCGCCGCATCGCGTCGAGGTGCTTGACAGCAACTCCGAGCAGTTCGCTTCGCGTTTGCGCAAGGTGTTGAAGGGGCGTCGCAAGTGGGCGTCGCGCGAAGGCATCACCTGCTATCGCGTGTACGATGCCGACCTGCCTGATTACGCCGTCGCAATCGACTTGTATCAGGGCGAACGCGATGCGTGGGGCAACACGTACCTGCACATCGCCGAGTACGCGGCCCCCAGCTCCATCGACGAGGCCAAGGCGCGTAGGCGCTTCAACGACGTCTTGAGCATCGCGCCGGTGGTTTGCGACGTCCGTCCCGACCACGTGTTCTCGAAGACGCGTCGTCGTGACGTGGGCGGCAGCCAGTACCGAAACGCGGGCAACCGTTCGTATGTCACGCAAATCGAAGAGAGCGGCTTTTTGTTCGAGGTCGATCTTGCCGGCAAGCTTGACACGGGCATCTTCCTGGATAACCGCACGGTTCGTCAAATGGTGGGTCAAACGGTGCGCCAGCACGTTTCCAACACAGGCGATGCGCGTTTTCTGAACCTGTTTGCCTACACGGGAACGGCCAGCGTTTACGCTGCCGCTGCCGGGGCAAGCGAAACCACGACGGTCGATCTGTCGCAGGTCTATCTGGATTGGGCTGCGCGCAATATGGCCAACAACGGCTTCGAGGGTGCGCGCCATTCGTTCGAGCGCGGCGACGTCATGAGGTGGATCACCGAGGCGCGTCGTTCGGGCCGCAGGTTCGACGTGGTGTACGTCGATCCACCCACGTTCTCTAACTCCAAGTCTATGGGCAAGCGAACGTGGGATGTTCAGCGCGACCATGTCGAGCTGCTGGTAGGCGTCACGCGTCTTCTTGCCGAAGGCGGCGAGGCCATTTTCTGCTGTAACTTGCGTTCGTTCAAGCCGAATATGGCCGATCTTGAAAAGTACGGCGTTGCGATCGAGGATGTCTCGGCGAAGACCATCCCAGCCGACTTCGCCCGCACTCCCAAGATCCATAAGTGCTATCGCGTTTGGCGCGCGTAGCTTCGCGGGTAAATCGTCCATCATGGGCTATGAAGAGCTGCGTGTTTGGTGCGCGTGCCGTGCGGTTTCGCAAACTCTCACACACGTGGCGCTCGCAGATGGGTTTTGAACGAGGATTCGTGTCTTGCTAGGCGAAAGCCTCGTGAGCATGTGGTAGCATCTTCCAGCACCCCCTTTGGGGTTTTGGGCCTGTAGCTCAATGGTGGAGCAGGGGACTCATAATCCTTTGGTTCTCGGTTCGAATCCGGGCGGGCCCACCAAAACATCTAAGGCCAGGAGATTGTCGCTCCTGGCCTTTTCTTAATATGAGCAGGACATTGTCAATAGACAATATTGGGCCTGGCCTCGATT
>URZP01000113.1 GCA_900552365.1 uncultured Coriobacteriaceae bacterium | reverse complement strand
CCGGGTGCGGCCAATGAAGTGGGTATGCGCCGTGTGCGCAATGCGCTCTTCGAGCTTGGCGTGGCGCTGGGGGAGTGCAAGGTGTTTTTGACGCACACGCACTTCGATCATGCCGAGGCGGCGCGGGTGCTGTTTCCCGAGGGCACGTGCGTGTATGTGTCCGAGGTGGGCTTCGAGGAGCGCAGTCCTATTCGCGCCGAAGCCGCGCGCGAGCTGTTCGTGCGGCGCATGCTGAAGATGGGAGCGACGCTGGCCGATGCCGAGGAATATTCGCGCAACGATTATGAGCCCACGTTTCTGCCGGCGGGCGCGTTCGACTACCGTTTCGTGCGCGAGGGTGACGAGGTGCATGTGGGGCGCTTCGTGTTCGACGTCGTTGAGGTGCCGGGGCATACGCTCGATTTGGTGTGCTTGGTGGGGCGTGACGGCGCGCCGTCGTTTACGGGCGACGAGGTGATCTTCGGCACCACGCCGAGCGTCGATGCTCCGTTTGATGACGAAGATGCGCTTGCGTTGTATATGGAAGGGCTTGGCCTGAGCGGTGATGGTCCGCAGCGGCTTGCGCTGTGGCGTTCCGACGGCAAGCGCGTGTTCGGCGCGAGTGGCATGCAGTCGGAGCGCTTCGGCGAGAAGCGATTCTTCGGCTCGGGCGGGCGGCAGCTGCATGGCCTGCGTGGTGTGCGCGTGCAGGAACCCGATGAGCTGCAGCTTGGCAGGGTCGATGCGCGCGTGCAAGTGGCCGATGGGGCTGTCGGTGCCGGTGCGCATGAGCACGACGATTATCGGCCGCATGGCGTTGATGGAGAATGGCTCCAGCACGTGCACTGGACGCTTCCCGGACATGGCGAGGGATTCGGCGGACAAACGCTGCGTTCGCGCGCGGCCGATATCGTGTCGCGCAAGCTGCGCCATTGCGACCGCATGATCGCGACCGCACGCGAGTGCCCCGGCATTGGTGGGGAAGAGTTGGCGCGGCGCTCGCTCACGCAGAAAGATGAGACCGCCTGGCGTGCTGCGCCTTCGATTTCGCGATATTACTCTATGCTCGAAGCGTTCGTTGGCGTGCGCTACCTGGAAAACCAAGGCAAGCTCCGCCGTGAGGAAGTCGACGGCACCTGGCGATTCTATGCGTGTTAGTGCGGGCTTGGGGTTGGTGTCTGCGGGAACCTGTTAAATGCTCGCAGCGTTTAACAGGTTTTTGCGCTCCTGGCGTGTTCGCGGTTCGGCCAACCTGTTAAACGCTACGAGCATTTAACAGGTGGCAGTCGTTGGCGGGTGGCGAGCGTTCCACGCGTGGCGGGCATTTCGCAGCGGGGAGGCGTCCGGTAGGTTTTCGGGTTTCGAAGCTTGTGAAATTCCCGCGAAGTGCAGGGATTGTCTGATATACTGCAACGGTTGCAATTACCCAGGGCCTTGTTTCCACGCACCACCTGCATGGATTCGCGGCATTGGGCGAATGAAAGTAAGCGGCTCGCAACAGCCGCGCGATGGCACGTTCGCGTGTCAAGAAAGGTGGAGCAATGACTGCAACCACTCGTTCCATTGACAAAGAGACCGTCAAGGCACTCATCGCTGAGTACGGCAAAGGCGAAGGCGATTCCGGTTCCGCCGAGGTTCAGGTCGCCATCATGACGCATCGCATCAAGCACCTCACCGAGCACCTCAAGGAGCACAAGAAGGACAACCACACCCGTCGTGGCCTTATGCAGCTCATCGGTAAGCGTCGTCGTCTGCTCAAGTACATCAAGGATCGCGACATCGAGAACTACCGTGCTCTCATCAAGAAGCTCGGCATTCGCGACAACATCTAAACTTGCCAGAAAACCCGCTTGCCGGCGGGTTTTCGTTTAGATGGTGATGCACACGGCGGGCAGGGCAAGGGTCTTGCCCGTCGTGGCAATGTGAAACGAAAGTAGCATTGCCGAAGAAGACTCCATCAGCAATAGGGCAGATGGAACGAAGAAAGAGAAGAAAACAACATGGAGAAAATCGTCGAGTCCTTCGAGCTCTACGGCAAGCAGTACCGTTTGGAAACGGGCGAACTTGCCAAGCAGGCTTCGGGAGCTGTGCTGTGCACTCAGGGCGACACCACCGTCTTGGTGACTTCCGTCATTTCGAAGGAAGAGAAAGATTACGACTTCTTCCCGCTGACCGTCGACTACATCGAGAAGATGTACGCCGTCGGCCGTATTCCCGGCGGCTACCTCAAGCGTGAGGCTCGTCCTTCTGAGAAGGGCACCCTTACCGCACGTATGATCGACCGCCCGATCCGTCCTGGCTTCGTCGACGGCTTCAAGCATGAGGTTCACGTCGTCGCAACCACCTTGGTCGCAGACCACACCAACCCCATTGACACCATTTGCGTTGCAGGCGCATCTGCATCTCTGATGCTCGCTTCCGCCCCCTTCGATGGCCCCGTTGCGTGTGTACGCGTTGGCCGCGACAAGGACACGGGCGACTTCATCTGCAACCCCACGTACCAGGAACAAGAAAATTCTGATCTTGACCTGGTCATCGCCGGCACCACCGAGTACATCAGCATGATCGAGGCCGGCGGCGAGGAAATCGCCGAGGAGGACATGCTTGCAGCCATGTCGTTCGGCCAGACCGCCATCGCCGAGTTCTGCGCTGCCCAGCAGCGTTTCCTCGACAAGTGCACCATCGAGAAGAAAGAATGGAGCATCCACGTTCCCGACGCCTCCATCGCCGAGCGCGTCGATCCCTTCTTCGATGAAATGTCCGCAGCCCTTAAGGACGCCGACAAGCAGGCTCGCATGGGCAAGGTTGACGAGCTTAAGGCTCGCATCAAGGCCGAGAAATTCACCGAGGAAGAGCTTTCCGCTTGGGGTGCCGACATCGCGGCTGCCCTCAAGTCCCTTGAGAAGCATGCCATGCGTCGCATGATCATCGAAACCGGTGAGCGCGCAGACGGCCGTAAGGCAGACGAAATCAGGCCTCTGTACATCAAGCCCGGTTACCTTCCGCGTGTTCATGGTTCTGGTCTTTTCCAGCGCGGCCAGACTCAAGTTCTTTCCGTCTGCACCCTCGGCATGCTCAACGAGGCCCAGCGCCTCGACACGCTCGAGCCCGTCGACTCCAAGCGTTATATGCATCACTACAACTTCCCGCCTTACTGCACCGGCGAAACCGGTCGCATGGGTTCCCCGAAGCGTCGCGAGATCGGCCATGGCGCACTCGCCGAGCGCGCTTTGAAGCCGGTCATTCCTTCCGAGGACGACTTCCCGTACGCAATCCGCGTCGTCTCCGAGGTCATGGAGTCCAACGGTTCCTCTTCGATGGCTTCCACTTGTGGCTCTACTCTTGCCCTTATGGACGCAGGCGTTCCGCTGAAGGCACCTGTGTCTGGTATCGCGATGGGCCTTATCAAGGAGGACGACGGCGTCGTCATCCTGTCCGACATCCAGGGTCTTGAGGACTTCTTGGGCGATATGGATTTCAAGGTCACCGGCACCACCAAGGGTATTACCGCCCTTCAGATGGACAACAAGGCCAAGGGCCTCTCCGTTGAGATCCTTGCTCGCGCACTCGAACAGGCAAAGCGCGGCCGCGCCTTCATCCTTGATGCGATGCTGGCCGAGATTCCTGAGCCTCGCGCAGAGCTCTCCGACTATGCTCCGCGCATTGAAACCATTCATATCCCAGTTGACAAGATCCGTGAAGTCATCGGTTCTGGCGGCAAGGTCGTTCGCGGCATCCAGGAAGAAACCGGTGCCACCATCGACATCCAGGAAGATGGCACTATCCACATCGCTGCCGTCGAGGGCAAGGCCGGCGATGCAGCCAAGCAGATGATCTTGGGCATTGTGAAGGAGCCCGAGGTTGGCGAGATCTTCGAAGGCGAAGTTGTCGGTATCAAGGACTTCGGCGCATTCATCAAGCTCACGCCCGCTAAAGACGGTTTGCTTCATATTTCCCGCGTTGCAAACGGTCGCGTTGGTCGCGTGGAAGACGTCCTGTCCATTGGCGACGTCATCAAGGTTGAAGTTCTCGAAGTCGACCCCAAGACCGGTAAGATCTACCTTGTTCGCTGGGACAAACCCGATGCTCCCGCAGGCTCCGCATCCCATGATTCTCGCGAAGAGCACGGTCACCGCGATAACCGCCCGGGTCGCAACAACCGCGAAGGCCGCAAGCCGCGTCGTCATCACGAGGCTTAATCGCCTCAAGCGAATTCAATCGTTTTTTAGAAAGCGGAAGGGCGCAAAGCTCTTCCGCTTTCTTGTATTTTGAGTCCTT
>URZP01000112.1 GCA_900552365.1 uncultured Coriobacteriaceae bacterium | reverse complement strand
TTTGCTTGCCGCTTGCTTTAAGTTCAAGCATGGCAATGACCATGGCTGCCAAACCGAAGGTGAACAGGCTTCCCAGAATACTGACGGCCAACATGATGAAGCCCGCTTGGTTATAGCCCAGATAGAACTTATGAATGCCAAGCGTTCCCAGGAAGATGGCCAGCAACGCCGCAGCGATGTGGTCTTTGGGGGCTACCTGATCGTACGGCTGACCGTAAGGCTGCTGGTAGCTCGGCTGCTGATAACCAGGTTGCTGGTAATTAGCCTGCTGGTTGGGCTGTTGATAGGCATTTTGATAAGACTGCGGGCCAGTTTGCCCATGAGGCGATTGCCACTGCTGCGAAGAATCGAAACCGGACGGAGGCTCGGGCTGAGAAGAGACCTGCGACGGATTCCCCTGCCCGCTTGACGGCGGGGTGTACATTCCCTGCCAGTATCCATCCTTATCGTTAGCCATAATGCCCTCCTATGACGACAAGGACATGATACTCACAACGCATGAATCTGTGGGATTCTGCAATCAATCCGTCATGAAAGGACAAGCTCGTTGGCGAAAATCCAACAGTCCCGTATAAAACCACCGCCAACTCGTAAGCAAATTCTTTCGCGCCTCAAGCGAATTTGCCACACCGCGCCAACGTCAAATCAAACCAAAGGAACCGCCGCCCCAACCGCAAGCAAGCCGAACGACCAACGATTAGTCCTCTTTGCTTGCCTTGTCGAACTCTTCCTTGAAGGCCGCGAACATGCCCTTGGTTTTGCCAAGGTGCTGGCCGATGCTTTTCGCCACGTCATCGGACGACTTCGAAGTCGCCTTCTTTGCGGCCGGCTTTGCGCTGGTTTTCGCTGCGGATTTGGAGGCTGGCTTCGCTGCAGGCTTCGACGCCGTCGCGCTCTTCGGCTTTGCCGCGGGCTTTGCGGTCGACTTCGTCGCTTCCTTTTTCGGTGCAGCCACCTGCTTCAGCGCGGCGGGTTCTTCACCGGAGCCTTCGTTTAAGGCCTTGTTGTACTCGTCTTTGAATGCGCCGAACATGCCCTGGGCCTTGCCGATTTGCTTGCCTGTCGCATGAATGCCCTTCTCGACGGCAGCTTCGGTAGCCTGCTTCGCCTCTTGAACCTTGGGCTTTGCGTTGTCGACGGCCTTACGCGCTTTATCTGCGGCAACCGCCGTGGCCTCGCCCGCTGCAGCAGCGGCACCGCCTTCGGTTTTGATTTCCGCAGCTGCGTCATCAACAAGAATGGCACCCAATTCGGCAACTTCAGCAGCGGCACCGCGCTCGTCCATAGGCGCGATTTCGGCGCCAACACCGCGCTTGAACCCCTTCACCATCTCTGCGGGAATGGTCATGCGGCCAACAATGGCATCGTTGATAGCGCCCGTTTCAACCCCAAGCGACTCGACCTTGCCCGTGTGGACATCGAACAGAACGCTGCCCACGTAACCGAGCATTTGCTGCGACTTGGTCATAACGGGCATGCCCAGCCACAGCACGCAGTTGTCCCAATCAAGGCCAAGACGCTTGACCGCCGCGTTCCCGGTGGCTGCCTTGTCATCGTTGATCATCACGCGACCGTCTTCGATGTGAAAACCGTCAAGCGCGACGAACGAATCCTTGCGATGGAACATCAGCAGCAGGTCGGGGCGCTTGACAATGAAACCCACAACCCGCTTCTCGGTGGGATGGAAGACGAAGCCGCCAACCTTGCCAATGCGCTTGTCGTTCTTCTTGCGCGCCTCGACAACGCGGACACCCGTGTATTCCTTGGTGGAAACGATTTTTTGATTCGACGAGAGAAGCTTGGCCATGGCCTTTCCTTACACCCAACGGGTTCGGTAACAGAGAAAAGCGCAGCTACCCCGAAAGGCAACCGCGCTTTGATTCTAAATTTGTTCGCAAGCGCCCTACTCGGCAGGGGTCTCAGCGGCTTTGGCGGCGGGGGCTTCGGCAGGCGCCTCGACCGGAGCAGTCTCGATGGGGGTGGCAACCTGAGCCTGAGACTCTTCAGCGTTCTTGACTACCTGAGCAGCGATGCGCTCGCGGGCGGCCTCGATCTTCTCGCGGAGGTCGTCGTTATCGGCCTCAACCACGGGCTCGGGCTCGGGAGCAACCTGAGCGACGCCCTGAACCTTGGCCTGAACGTTCTGAGCAACAGCCTGAGCGTTGGCGGCAACATCTTGGATGACAACACCAGGGGTCACAACGCCTGCGGACTGGGCGAAATCGGAAGCCTCGCCCCAGACGGCGTTGACCCTCTCGCTAACAAGAGCACGCGTCTGGGCGCCAGCGCGGGGAGCATACAGAAGACCTGCAACGGCGCCAACAACGCCACCTACAATGAAAGGACCAAGCTTAGCCATGAGTTCCTCCTTGAACGAATTTCGATACCCCATTATATACACCGCGCGCTTGGCCCACCGCGCGCAATCACAGGGTTTTACCAATCGGTTTACTTGCGTTGGAAACCTGTCGAAATGGCGATGAATCGACGTTGGACAGCTGTTTGATTCGCGCTGGCTTTTGGTGGACCACCAGCGGAAACTTGTTGCTTTTCTCCCAACTTCCGTCGAGTTTTCGTCTAACTTCTGTCGAAATGTCTCAGGTGGCTCCACCAGTCGCCACTCAGCATTGCGCCGCACCCATGCCCAGCAAACAAAGCACACCCGTCGTCTCTCGCTCAGCGCGATAGTTCGGCGTTCAGGAAATCAAGCGATTCGTTCAAAGCCTGCAGCGCGCACAAATCATCGGCGAAACTTACCTGCACAAGAGCCGTTCCAGCGGATTCGTCAAGCCACTCGGTTGCGCCGACGAAAGATGCATCCGCTTCAACACGATCATCGTGCACCTGAATATCGATCATCAAATGCTCAAGCAAATGAGGCACCGACGTTGAATCCATAACCGTGACGAACTTGTCGGAAACGCCGTTCACGCAGGCGTGCTTGACGATGTCGGGGAACACCATGCGCACCTTGTCTGCAAGCCCAGGCGTGCAGTAACGTTTTGCGGGATCAGGAATAACCACTTCGCAAACAAGACGGCCGTCCTGCACGACGATCTTCGTTGCCGAAATCGACTTTGCGGGAACACTCATGTCGGAGCTGCAGGTCATCGCAGACCTACTGATCGGCTTGCCGACCATCGGCAGACTGGTTGGAAGCCGCCTCGCCCGCAGCCTCTGCCCGCTCGGCATCTTGCTGCTGATCGGCGCCCGCCTCATTCAAAGCCTGCTCCTCTTGCTTCTGGGTCGCCAGCTGAGCCTGGCGTTCCTGCTGCTCTTGCTGGGCCTTTTGCTGAGCTTCGGTCACTTTCTGCGCGTCGCTTTCGGCGCCGGCACCCATACCAGCGTTAGCTGAGGCTTCCGCTTCGGACGCCTTCGCGGAGCTTGGATCGGTTCGCGTAAGGCAAATCGAGCTGTCGCTCTGCAGAACGGGCTTCTCGGCACCGGTGATGAACGCGAAAAGGCCCTTCCACCACAGTGCGATATCCTCAAACAGCGTGGACGCGGTTGCGAAATCGGTCCCATCGGCAATGACCAGCGTCGAGCGGTCGTCCGAGAACCAATAACGACCCTGACCATGCATGGGGCCGAAGTCGTATTGGATGGTTTTCGCCGTGGTGTCCAGCGTGTACGAGTACGCAACATCGCTTGCAAGGCGAATGGTCTCGCCGTCCACGTTCACAATCGCCGTGCCCGTCGTGTTGGCCGAGAACCACTGGCCTTGGATGTCTTGCGTGTCGTCGAAGCGCCACCAACGTGCCCACGACACGCCAAGGGCGACAGCCGCAATAACCAGAACGGCCAAGCCAGCAGCAATCAAGCGCTTTCGAAGAGCAGTGCTCTTGGCAGAGCCATCCTTAGCGGAGTCACGCTTCGAAGCGTTCTCTTTCGCGAAAACGCCCTTCTTGCCTCTTTTGCCCTTGGCGTTCGCGCGACGACCGGAGTCCTTAACGCTGGGACGCGAGGGGTCGAGCTTGAATTCGCTACCGCCACCTGGGGTTTCTTCGGGTTTTGAGGCCACAGCGGAATCAACTGCAGGGGCAACCTGAGATTCGCCGCGAGACGCGCCCTCGCAATCGGCGACCTTCGCATCGCCTTCGCTTGGTGCGGAAGCGCCTCGCAAATCAGCAGGCTGAGGAGTGCCATTTACGAGATTGGGGGCAGGAACAGCGGCTTCGGTTTCGGGCACAGAAACGCTTGTGATCTCGGGAATCGAGATCACATTGGGCACACGCGAAGCGAGGTCGGCCTCTTTGCCGACCTC
>URZP01000111.1 GCA_900552365.1 uncultured Coriobacteriaceae bacterium | reverse complement strand
GCTAAATATTGCAAATCGATTTTTCCTATGATGGCGGCTGCACTGCCATCGGTTATCCCTATGAAAAATAAGATTTGGCTCGAGTATTATTGAGAGGTAATGGGCGGTGGAGAGTCCGCCGCAACAATATTAATCGCTTTAGGGAAAGGGAGCGCACTATGGGTAGGCCGACTATTTATCCTACTGGCACCACCATTTACGATCCGGAGAGGTGCCAGAACGGCTACACCGTTTTCACTGCACCTGGCAAGGGCGTCGCTATCATCAACATGAACGGCGAGATCGTACGTTTTTACAAGGACGTTAATGGCTTCCCGCCCCGTGTTCTTCCCGGCGGCCATGTAATCGTCACCCGTGCTCCTCGTGGTGCTGCTTTCGGTTATCAGGACATGGGCGACCTTACCATGATCGATATCGATGGCAACGTCGAGTGGACCTTCAACAAGAACCAGGAAGTTGTCGACGATGGCGATCCTTACTGGAGCGCTCGTCAGCATCATGACTACCAGGTTTCCGGCAACCCCGTTGGTTACTGGGTCCCGGGCATGGATCCCGACCCCAACTTCGACAAGATGCTGCTCCTCACGCATAACGACGTGCGCAAGCCCAAGATCTCCCCGCAGCTCCTTCTTGAGGACCGCCTGATCGAGATCGACCGCGAAGGCAACATCCTTTGGGAGTGGCACATGCTCGACCACTTCAACGAGTTCGGTCTTGACGAAACCGCCAAGAACGCAATGTTCCGCAACCCCAACACCCAGCATGCTGGTCCCGAGGGTCAGGGCGACATCTTCCACGTGAACTGCGCATCTTACCTGGGCCCCAACCACTGGTTCGACGAGGGCGACGAGCGCTTCAACCCCGAGAACATCATCATGGACTCCCGCGAGGCCAACATCATGTGGATCGTCTCCCATGAGACCGGCGAGATTGTCTGGCGCGTCGGCCCCGACTTCACCAAGACCCCCGAGCTCCGTATGTTCGGCACCATCGTCGGTCCGCATCATACCCACATGATCCCCAAGGGCCTGCCGGGCGAGGGCCATGTCATGGTCTACGACAACGGCGGTTGGGCTGGCTACGGCGCACCGAACCAGTTCTCCAAGACCGGCGTCAAGGTTACCCGCCGCGACTACTCTCGTATCGTCGAGTTCGATCCCACCACGCTCGAGATCGTTTGGGAGTACGACGGTGAGCGTCACGGCACGGACGGCGACTTCAACTTCAACGCCAACTACCACTACAGCCCGCTGACCTCTGACGCTCAGCGTCTGCCCAACGGCAACACGCTGATCTGCGAGGGCTGCTCTGCTACCATTCGTGAGGTTACCCCCGAGAAGGAAATCGTTTGGGAGTACCTGTACCCCGAGGTTGGCATGGCTCTGCTGTATCGCGCCTATCGTATTCCTTACGAGTGGATCCCCCAGCTTCCTGCTCAGGAAGAGGTTCCGGTCGAGCGCGTCGTTCCTGCCGACTTCAAGATGCCCGGTGCTGCTTCCTCCGACTTCGAGAAGTTCGCTCGCGAGGTTGAGGGCGCTAAGGTTCCCGAGGGCACCATGGCTCACTGCGTCGAGAGCCTCGACTAACATCAGGCTTTCGCGGTCTCGCAAACCGCAAACATCTTCGGATGCACAAAGGGTTCGCAGCTTACGCTGCGAACCCTTTTCCGTTTGCTTCGGGTGTGCGGGGCGATCTTAGGGAATAGGGCGCGAGCCGCGGTGATTCTGGCAAGCTCGATCGGGCGCCTTGTAGGGCGATCATGCCGCGGGCGATTCGCGGGTGCTTAAAGCGGCTGGTAACCGATAACCTGCAGGTAGATCATTAGGAAGAGCGTGATGCCCGCAACGATTGCAAGAATGATCAGGCTTTGCTTAAGTATCGATACTTCCTTGAGCTTTGGGAACCATTTATGCAGTGGTCGTCGGTCGCAGACAAGGAGCATGGGCACGATCAAGAGAAGGCCTGCTGCTAGGTTAGATATAAGACGCTCATCAAAAGAAAGGAGTGCGCTCGCGGTGTTGCCGGGGCTGAAGGTGCTGGCCGCACATACGGCAAAGACAAGCGCGCAGTAGGCGAGCAATATGATGTCCCAGGCCAATCCGACGGATCGGGGAATGCGCGAAAGCGAGCCTCGTCGTATTACCGTAGGTGCGGTTTTGGCGTTTGACTTCATCTCGGGTGTGCGGCTCGTTGGACTTGGGTTGCTTTCCGTCGGTTTGATTCTCGCTGCTTTGACGAACGCGTCGCGAAGTTCGGCTGCGCTACGATAACGGTTCGCCGGATCGAACTCAGTGGCTTTGCTCAGGACTTTCTTAAGCGAAGGAGGTACGTTGCGGTCGGCGAAATCCGTGGTTGCAAGCATCGGATCGGGCGTTTCTCCCGTAAGCATGAAATACAGCGGCATGCCCAGTGCATATACGTCGCTTCGCACGTCGGTTTGCTTGTAGCCGAATTGCTCGGGCGGTGCATAGGAGCGCGTGCCGAATTGCCGAGTGTCTGCGGTGGCTTCTTCGGAGAAGCTTCGGGCGATGCCAAGGTCGATGAGATAAACGTTGTCCCAGGTGACCATGATGTTGGACGGTTTGATGTCACGATGGATCACTGGTTTGCCCAGGGATTCGTGAAGTTCGGTGGCGGCGTCGCAGATCTGCGGGAATAGGCGACAGGCAAGATCGCGCCCGTTTTCCGCATTGCGAACCTCATCTTTGAGCGTGCGGCCCGAGAGATACTCCATGATCACGACAAGGCTGTCGCCGTCGCGACGGCAATCGAAGATGTGGGGCAGGTGGCGAAAGACAACACCCGAGTTCTGAGCTGCGAAAATATCTTCGTAAGCACGGCCTAGGCCCGAATCGAGCTTGATGATCTTGCGAATGAGCGGGCCTGATCGGCGCCGGATTTCGTCCAGTACACGCGCTCAGTGCGCTCGGATTCGCCGTCTTTAAGAAGGGCGTCGATGCGGAATCCTCCGTTATCGAATTGACTGATCATCTGTTCAAGTTCGTTGTCCATGTGGATCATGATAGCAGTGGCTCGCGACCTTGCGGCGCAACGGGGCGCTGTTGTTCGCGCGATCGAAGCTGCTTAATCTTTCTGGCAAATGGTGTCTTCCCCGAAGCGGTAGAGTTCTTCATCGGTTTTGCGCAGGTCGGCTTGGCGAGAGATGCAGAAGATGATGATCGCATCGCGGCGATCCTTGCAGTAGAGGGCTCGCCATCCGCCTGCTTGCAGAAGTCGATCGGTCTCTTTAAGATCCAGCTTCATTGCGAACGCTATTTGCAGAAGCTTGTCGCGCGACGGTTTTCGGGTTCCCGTGAATATTTGGTAGCCGAAGGTGCTGTTCAGCCCTGCGTCGCGAATCACGTCTGGGCGTTTCAGTTGCTTCTTGTCCAGAAGGCGCTGAAGGCAATCGGAGAGCGATAGGCTGCCGATGTCGTGCTTGCTGGCGAACGCCGCTGGGTTCGGGGCGTCAAGCAGTTCGTCGAGAAGCTCTTCTGTTAGGGGCTCGTTCACGGCTGTTCCTCTGCTATAGCGTTTGGTTTGTCTAATGATAGGCGATCCCCGAGTTTCGTGGGCTTAGACAAGTAAGCGGCTCCCGGCAATGGTACCGAGAGCCGCCCTTGTTTTCGGTTGTGCGTAATGACGCTTTACTTATTGTTCCAGGTGCTCGATGGCGTAATTCGCTTCGTCTTCGGTGAATCCCTCTGCCGAAGAAACGAGCTGGTCATGAATAGCGCCTGGGGACATGTTCATCTGCTTCTGGTAGGACTTTGCTTTTGCAAGAGCATTTGCATTCCAATCCGCTTCGAGGTTGTCGATTGCGTATTGGGCGGCTTCGCTGGAGAACTGCTCGGCAGAAGAGGTGAGCTGGTCGTAAATGCCCTGTTTGGACATGTGCATCGTGCTGGAATAGCTTTTGGCTTTCGAGAGCGCAGAAGTGTATTCCTTGGGAACGCTGCTGTTTGCCGAGCTTGCGCTTGCGGAAGAGCTAGCTGCGGCAGCCGAAGAGGCGGAAGACTGCGTGGACGCTGCGGTTGGGGCGTTGGTGGAGGTTGCTTCCTCGATTGCGGCGCTATATGCGCTTTGCGATGCGACTACGATGATGAGGGCGATGACGTTCACGACGACAGCGGCAATGGCCATTCCCTTGCCAGTGCACGTCCCGCGAATAGTGGCAACAAGCCCGACGATGCCGAAGATGGTGCCCAAGAAGGCCAACAGCGCAGAGGCGTTGTTGATGAACGGCAAGAATGAGGTCAGAAGGGCGATGATGCCCAAAACCAGCGAGGCGATTC
>URZP01000110.1 GCA_900552365.1 uncultured Coriobacteriaceae bacterium | reverse complement strand
GACCATCGAGGCTCTGCGCGACGAGTTCAACATCGCCGTCATCGAGGGTGACATTGCAAGCAGCGTTGACGCCGAGAAGATCAAGGCGCAGGGCATTCCCGCTGTCCAGATCAACACCGGTGGCGCTTGCCATCTGGAGTCCAGTATGGTCAAACGCGCCGTCGACGTGCTCGATCTCGAGCGCTTGGACCTCATCATCATGGAAAACGTCGGCAACTTGGTGTGCCCGACCGACTTCGACCTGGGCGAGAATATTAAGGTCATGATCCTGTCCGTTCCCGAGGGCGACGATAAGCCGCTGAAATACCCGGGCGTTTTCCAGGTTGCTCAGGCGGTCATCCTGAACAAGGTCGACACCATGCCGGTATTCAACTTCAACCGCGAGGCTTTCGACGAGTCGGTTCGCCAGCTTAACCCGCAGGCTCCCATCTTCCCGATCTCGGCCACCAACGGCGAGGGTGTGGACGAATGGGCGTCGTGGCTGTCCGACCGTATTCACGAGGTTCAGTAGAGCTTCGCTCCGTTGTCGGCGCGTTATTTCGCATGGCAAGCGAATAGTGTTGCGCGCTTCAGTGTGACAAGGTATTTGCTGGCAAGCGATTTTGCCGACAAGCTTCGCAATGCCCCCGTTATCTGTTCGCAACGCATTCGAAACGAAACGAGCCTAACCTTATACGAACAACGCGCGGGGTTGTGCAGCGCACAACCCCGCTTTTATTTGCAATAAACCGAAAGGCGTGGTGAAAAGAAGATGCTTGCCCGCGAAAAGTACCGCATTTGCGTCAAGGCGCTTGCCGATTACGCGAACAACGCTGGATTCACTGATGTCGTCATCGGCCTTTCGGGTGGAATGGACTCGAGCATCGTCGCGGCGATGTGCGTTGACGCTTTCGGTGCCGAGCATGTTCACGGTGTGCTTCTTCCCGGCCCGTATTCTTCCGTCAGCTCGGTGGACGACGCCTTGGAGCTTGCCGAGAATCTTGGCGTCGAGACTCAGACCGTCTCTATTTGTCAGCCGTACGAGGCCTTCGAAAAAACGATGGCGCGCGCGTGCGGGGGTTCGCTTTCCGGCTTGGCGGCCGAGAACACCCAGGCCAGGTGCCGTATGGTGGTGCTCATGGGTTTATCCAACGCCTTCAATTGGATGCTGGTGAATACCGGCAACAAGAGCGAGGCGCAGATGGGTTACTCCACGCTGTATGGTGACACGGCTGGCGCTTTCGCTCCGATCGGCGGCTTGTACAAGTCTGACGTCTATAAGGTTGCCCGCGCATGCAACGAGGTCTTCGAGGCTGCCGGCAAGCCTGCGCCTATTCCCGAGAATGTTTTCGTGAAGCCGCCTTCTGCCGAACTTTCCGCAGGTCAGCAGGATGAGAAGAGCCTTGGCTTCAGCTATGCGGTGCTCGATGCCGCTCTTATCGCCCTGTTCGAGCAAGGCAAGGGCATCGAAGAGGCGGCATCAGTCAGCGGTCTTTCCGTCGAAGAGGTTGAATCCATCAAGAAACGCGCCGAGGGCTACGCTTTCAAGCGCGCCGTCGAGCCCCTGTTCCCTCAGGCGAAGTTCTACGAATAGAATAGTAAAGGCAGTGCATTGCCGCGGCAGGCGTTTGATTCCCGCTGCCGCTTCGATCGCGCGTGACGCTTCTGCGCGCCATCAACTGATTTCACGTTCCTTTGAAGGCTCGCCAACGGCGGGTCTTCTTTTTCTTACGGAAAATCAACGGTTCGACGAAGGCTCGCTGTCGATATCGCGCCATATGCCGAACTGGCTTGCATTGGCTTGCGAGGGTGGTATATTACCAATCTGTTGGCACTCGCAAGGTTCGAGTGCTAGCACACACCAAGCGTGAATGATAATTCGGTCGGCGCGCTGCTTCGGCACCCGCAACCCCGCTTGGCAAACCTACTGAGGTATCAAAGTGCTGAGACATCGAAAGGAAGGCACCTATCATGAGTTTGAAACCGTTGGGCGATCGCGTGATCGTCAAGGCCGACGAGGCCGAGACCACCACTGCTTCCGGCCTTTACCTGGCAAGCGATGCCAAGGAGAAGCCGCAGACCGGTGTCGTTGTTTCCGTCGGCGAGGGCAAGCTCGATAAGGACGGCAACCTGGTCGCTGTTCCCGTCAAAGAGGGCGACCGCGTCATCTTCGGCAAGTACGGTGGAACCGAGGTTCACTACAAGGGCCAGGACGTTCTGATCCTTCGCGCCGACGACATCTACGCTATCTGCGAAGACTAATCCCATAGTTCCATCATCAGGAGGAATTTCAAATGGCTAAGAACATTCAATTCGGCACCGAGGCCAGCGGCGATCTTGCTGCCGGCGTCAAGAAGCTTGCCGACGCCGTCAAGGTTACCCTTGGCCCCAAAGGCCGCTATGTCGCCATCGAGAAGAGCTACGGCGCTCCGACCGTCACCAACGACGGCGTGACCGTTGCTCGCGAGATCGAGCTTGAGGATCCGGTAGAGAACATGGGCGCTCAGCTCATCCGTGAGGCCGCCGTCAAGACCAACGACGTCGCCGGCGACGGTACCACCACCGCAACCCTTCTTGCCGACATCATCGCTCGAGAGGGCCTGAAGAACGTCACCGCCGGTGCTGATGCTCTGGGTATCCGCCGCGGCATCCAGAAGGCAACCGCTGCCGTTGTCGAGCAGATCAAGGCCGACGCCACCCAGGTTTCCACTCAAGATCAGATCGCTGCAGTCGGCACCATCTCCGCTGGCGATGCCGAGATCGGCACCAAGATCGCCGAGGCTATGGAGAAGGTCGGCCATGACGGTGCCATCTCCGTCGAGGACGGCCAGACCTTCGGCATGGAAATGGACATCGTCGAGGGCATGCAGTACGACCGTGGCTACATCTCCCCGTACATGGCCACCGACACCGAGCGCATGGAAGCCGATCTGCAGAACCCCTACATCCTGCTGACCGATCAGAAGATCTCGAACATCCAGGATATGGTCCCGCTGCTTGAGGCTGTCATGAAGTCCGGTCGTTCGCTGCTGGTCGTTGCCGAGGACGTCGAGGGTGAGGCTCTGGCCACCCTGCTTCTGAACCGCCTGCGCGGCACCCTGAACGTCGTTGCCATCAAGGCCCCCGGCTTTGGCGATCGTCGTAAGCGCATCCTCGAGGACATCGCCGTCGTCACCGGTGCTCAGGTCATCGAGAAGGACTTCGGCATGACCCTGGCCGATGCCACCATCGACATGTGCGGCACCGCCCGTACCGTTAAGGTCGACAAGGAGAACACCCTTATCGTCGACGGCGCTGGCGACAAGAAGGCAATCGAGGATCGCGTTGCCCAGATCCGTGCTGAAATGGACCGTACCGAGTCCGATTTCGATCGCGAGAAGCTCCAGGAGCGTCTGTCCAAGCTTTCCGGCGGCGTTGCAGTCCTGAAGGTCGGCGCTGCTACCGAGCCCGAGCTCAAGGAGAAGAAGTCCCGCATCGAGGATGCCCTGCAGGCAACCCGTGCTGCAGTTGAAGAGGGCATTGTCGCCGGCGGTGGCGTTGCTCTGGTTGACGCCGTTCACGTGCTTGACGACATCAAGACCGACGACAAGGACGAGCAGGTCGGCATCGACATCATCCGCAAGGCCTGCGAGGCTCCGCTTCGCGCTATCGCCGAGAATGCCGGCTACGAGGGCAGCGTTGTTTGCGACCGCGTCAAGAACATGGCTAAGGGCGAGGGCCTGAATTGCGCTACCGGCGAGTACGGCAACATGATCGACATGGGCGTCAACGACCCGGTCAAGGTTACCCGCACCGCTCTCGAGTCCGCTGCTTCCGTTGCAGCCCTCATCCTCATCACCGAGGCAACCGTCATATAATCTTCCAACGCCAATTCGGCTGCCTTCGGATTGAAATAGGCATCCAGACGGTCCTTACCCACAACTGCCGTCATCGGCATACCGGTGTACGGATTGTAAGTCTGAACAGCCACGTAGGTGATATTCGGGCCCACGCAAAGTGCTGTATTGGAAGGCAATGTCCAAGGAGTAGTGGTCCATGCAAGGAAGAACGGTTCGCCAAACGCCGTCATTTCCGGTTTCGGATCGAGAATACGGAACTGAGCCGTACAAGTCGTATCCTTTACATCGCGATAGCAACCCGGCTGGTTCAACTCATGCGAGCTAAGCCCCGTTCCGGCAGCCGGCGAATACGGCTGGATCGTGTACCCTTTGTAAAGCAATCCTTTCTTATACAGTTCCTTCAGCAGGTACCACAATGTTTCGATATAACGATTGTCGTAAGTGATATACGGGTTTTCAAGGTCGACCCAATATCCCATCTTCT
>URZP01000109.1 GCA_900552365.1 uncultured Coriobacteriaceae bacterium | reverse complement strand
TACACCGCTTCCCAGGGTCTTCTTCTGATGATCCCCAATATGTATAAGATCGCCGCCGAGCAGCTCCCGAGCGTCTTCCATGTAAGTGCCCGCACGGTGGCAACCCATGCGCTGAACATCTTCGGCGACCATTCCGACGTCATGGCTTGCCGCCAGACCGGCTTCGCCATGCTCGCCGAGGGCAATGTCCAGGAGGTCATGGACCTTTCTGCCGTCGCCCACCTTGCGGCTATCAAGGGCCGGGTCCCGTTCATCAACTTCTTCGACGGTTTCCGCACCTCGCACGAGATCCAGAAGGTTGCCGTGTGGGATTACGACGATCTCGCCGATATGTGCGATTTCCAGGCCGTCAAGGAGTTCCGTGAGCATTCGCTCAACCCCGAGAACCCGCATGCGCGCGGTTCGCATGAGAACGGTGACATCTTCTTCCAGCACCGTGAGGCATGCAACAGCCATTACGACGCGCTTCCCGCCATCGTCGAGGATTACATGCATCAGGTGAACGAGAAGCTGGGCACCAACTACGAGCTGTTCAACTACTATGGCGCCCCCGACGCCGATCGCGTTATCGTCTGCATGGGTTCGTTCTGCGATGTCATCGAAGAGGTCATCGACTACCTGAATGCCCATGGCGAGAAGGTCGGCCTGGTGAAGGTTCGCCTGTACCGTCCGTTCGTCACCGAGAAGTTCGCCGAGGCTCTGCCCAAGACGGTCAAGAAGATCGCCGTCATGGATCGCACCAAGGAGCCGGGCAGCGTGGGCGAGCCCCTGTATCAGGACGTCGTCACCGCGCTTGCCGAGCTTGGCATGCTCGAGGGCCTTACCGTCGTCGGCGGCCGTTACGGTCTGGGTTCGAAGGACACGCCTCCTGCGTCCGCCTTTGCCATTTACTCCGAGCTCGCTAAGGACGAGCCCCGTCGTGAGTTCACCGTCGGCATCGTCGACGACGTCACCAACCTGTCCCTGCCCGAGGATCCCGCCGCTCCTGCGACGGCGGCACCTGGCACCATCGAGTGCAAGTTCTGGGGCCTTGGCGGCGACGGCACGGTTGGTGCGAACAAGAACTCGATCAAGATCATCGGCGACCATACCGACAAATACGTTCAGGCGTACTTCCAGTACGACTCCAAGAAGACGGGCGGCGTGACCATCAGCCACCTGCGCTTCGGCGACAGCCCCATCCGCTCGCCCTACTATATTAATAAGGCCGACTTCGTGGCTTGCCACAATCCCAGCTACATCACGAAGGGTTTCCCCATCGTTCGCGACGTCAAGCCGGGCGGCACGTTCCTGATCAACTGCCAGTGGACGCCCGAAGAGCTTGGCCATCACCTCGATGCCGCTTCCAAGCGCTACATCGCGGCTAACGGCATCAAGCTCTATACCATCAACGCCATCGACCTTGCCATTGAGGTTGGCATGGGCAAGCGCACCAACACCATCCTGCAGTCGGCGTTCTTCTCGCTGGCCGGTGTTCTTCCCGAGGCCGACGCCCTTACTTATATGAAGGACGCGGCTACCAAGTCGTACCTGAAGAAGGGCCAGGACGTCGTTGACGCCAACCATCGCGCCATCGATGCCGGTGCCACGGCATACAAGCAGATCGAGGTTCCTGCTGATTGGGCTAACGCCGTCGACGGCGCCGAGCCCGCTGCGCTTGAGGGCCCTGCCGCTCTGGTCAAGCAGGTTCGCGAGATCATGGAGCCTGTCAACCGCATGGACGGCGACAGCCTTCCCGTTTCCGTCTTCGTCGACCACGTCGACGGCCAGTGGGAGCTCGGTGCTTCCGCCTACGAGAAGCGCGGCACCGCCGTCAGCGTTCCCAAGTGGGATGCCGAGAAGTGCATCCAGTGCAACAGCTGCTCGTATGTCTGCCCGCATGCAACCATCCGTCCCTTCGCTCTTACCGAGGAAGAGGCTGCGGCCGCTCCTGCGAACGCCGTCTTCATCGAGGGCAAGGCGAAGGCAAAGGGTCTGAAGTACACGCTGGCCGTTTCGCCGCTCGACTGCATGGGCTGCACGGTCTGCATCGGCCAGTGCCCGGTTGGCGCACTCGAGATGGTTCCCACCGAGGGTGAGCTTGCTCAGCAGGATGTCTTCGATTACTGCGTCGCCCACGTGGCCCAGAAGCCCGAGGTTGAGGGCGACACCGTTAAGGACAGCCAGTTCAAGAAGCCGCTGCTCGAGTTCTCCGGCTCGTGTGCGGGCTGCGCCGAGACTTCTTACGCACGTCTGGTCACCCAGCTCTTCGGCGACCGTATGTTCGTTTCCAACGCAACCGGTTGCTCTTCCATTTGGGGCAACCCTGCTGCCACAGCTCCGTACTGCACCACAGCAGACGGCAAGGGCGTCGCATGGAACAATTCGCTGTTCGAGGACAACGCCGAGCATGGCTTCGGCCTGTACCTTGGTCACGAGGCCCTGCGCGACAAGGTTTACACCGACACGCAGGAGCTTATCGCGACCGATGCCGCAACCGACGAGTTGAAGGCTGCTGCTGAGGCTTGGATCGCCGCTCGCAACGACGCCGATCAGAGCAAGGTCACGTCCGAGGCTTATCTTGCCGAGCTGCAGAAGATCACCGACAATCCCATCGCTGCCGGCATCATCGAGAACAAGAACTACCTCACCAAGAAGAGCTTCTGGATCTTCGGCGGCGACGGTTGGGCTTACGACATCGGCTACGGCGGACTCGATCATGTTCTGGCAAGCGGCCATGACGTCAACGTGTTCGTTTTCGACACCGAGGTTTACTCCAACACCGGCGGCCAGGCTTCCAAAGCTTCCAACATCGGTCAGGTTGCTCAATTCGCAGCAGCAGGCAAGGATGTCAATAAGAAGAGCCTTGCCGAGCTTGCCATGAGCTACGGCTACGTGTATGTTGCTCAGATCGCCATGGGTGCCAAGCCGGCGCAGACCATCAAGGCCATCGCCGAGGCTGAGGCCTATCCTGGACCTTCGCTGATCATCGGTTACAGCCCCTGCGAGATGCATTCCATCAAGGGCGGCATGAAGAACTGCCAGGTCGAGATGAAGCGCGCGGTTGACTGCGGTTACTGGAACCTGTTCCGCTTCAACCCTGCTGCCGAGACTGGCAAGAAATTCACGCTTGACTCCAAGGAACCCGCAGGCGGTTATCAGGAATTCCTGATGAACGAGGCTCGCTACAGCCGCTTGACCCGCGAGTTCCCCGAGCGCGCTGCCGAGCTGTTCGAGCGCAATGAGAAGGCTGCCATGGAGCGCTACCAGCACCTGCTCAAGCTGAAGGGGATGTACGCCGACGCGTAAAGCATCGCGCCGTACTGCATCGCCTGTAAGGAATCGAAAGCGAGGGCTCCCGAAAGGGGGCCCTCGCTTTGTTATATCTGCAGTAGAACAAATAGCATATGTTTGTTATACTAAAGCTATAACAGTAAAGTGCGAAAGGAGGGAGCTGTGTTCATTCGAATCGATCAGTCGCTTGATGAGCCGTTGTATCAGCAAATTCGCAACGAGATCGTTCGCGGCATCGCGCAAGGTGAGCTTGCGCCTGATGATCCGTTGCCGAGCGTTCGCCGTTTGGCGGGCGATTTGGGGATCAACTTGCATACTGTGAACAAAGCTTATGCGCTCCTGCGCGATCAGGGATTCGTCATCATGAGAGGTCGATCCGGCGCGTTTATTGCTCGTCCTTCCAGCCCTTCGGGCAAAGACGACGCAGATGAAGTTTTGGCACGAGAACTGGTTCGTTTGGCTGAATCGTATAAGGCGTCGGGGGGAACTCGCTCTGCGTTTGAGAAATGCGTTTCCAGTCAGCTTGATGTCGTGTTCGGAAAGAAGGAGTGAGCATGCCTGCAATCGAAACTCAAATCATCTTGGTTGCGTTTGCCATGCTCATCCCGCTTACGGGCATCATGGTCGCCATCACGCCTTATTTCCAGCCGAAAGGGGAGGTATTCTCGGTTTCGGTTCCAACATCGGTGGAAAACGATCCGGCGGTTCGCAGGCTGAAGCGCCGTTTCTCCGTTGTGGTTTTGGCGGCTGCTGCCATGTTCACTGTCGCGGCCGTGGCATGCGGTTTCGCAGGCAGTGAGTCTAAGGCGATGGTCTTCATCATCAGTGGATCGTTCGTTGTCCCCGTTTTCGTGGGAGGCGGCATGATCATCGCCTCGCGTTCGCGCATGATGAAGATGAAGCAGGAGCGGGGCTGGACCGCTGAACCCCGTCAGAGCGTTGCGGCGATCGGGGAGGATTCGACTTTAGCCCCAAAGGGCATTTCGCTTAAATGGAATTGGGCATACGTGCCCATCATGGTGATCACTGCCATCATCGCGGTTGTCGGTTACGATGCGATGCCCGATATGATTCCCATGCATATTGACTT
>URZP01000108.1 GCA_900552365.1 uncultured Coriobacteriaceae bacterium | reverse complement strand
CTGCGGCGCCCAAGAATACGCGTCGCGAGACGAACTGCGACACTGACACAGTTTTGGTCATGAAAGAATCTCCCGTTCGTGTTTTTAGGATTCGTTTGTTGGAGACGCATTCATGCTACTACAACGCAAAGCGAATGAAGGTAACAAATGGGATGCTCAAAGAGCCTCCTTTTCAAAAACGCAACTGCATCAGCCTTGCGCCAAGCAAGCATGCCTACGGTCCCCGATCGCCCGCTAAGTTAGCGAAAGCGAATCGATAGAAGGGACAAATACGGTAACTTGACCTGCAGCGTCGGTGATTGAGGTCCGCCATACGTTCTTGCATGTTCGTTCGCTCATGAAAAACCTCCGATCGAACAACCTGCTTTGTTTCCGTAGTGCGTTTGAGATGCGATTGATATTCCGTTGATCTGCTGATCGATCGCACCGACGCTGAATAAAAGCCTAGCACCCGGGAGCGCAGGAGCCGTGAATTCAGGGAGCGAAAACATAACGCCAGCTCACACAAACGGAAACCTGAAAGTTTTGCGCAGAAGCTGTGTATCGACGTTTTAGCGCCGCTTTGCGAACCTAATGAATAGCGCTTACAGCTGCTGACTGAAGAACGTATGCGAGATCTGCTCGTAGAAGCTGGTCTTCTTGTATTTGACCAAACGAAGCGGCGTGTCGCCGCACCTGACGATAACGCGACGAATGGGCTCGTCGAACTCGAGAGGATCGCCGTCAATGAACAACGTGACATCAGAGTAGCGCGGATCGTCGATGAGCTTGACCTCGACCACATCATGCTGCTCGGTGAGAACGGCACGCGAATTAAGGGTATGGGGTGCGATAGGGACGACGATCATGCCCCTGTGGCCGGGGGCAACCAACGGACCGCCTGCAGAAAGAGCGTAAGCGGTGGAGCCCGTTGCCGAAGCGACGATTAAACCATCACCGCGCATACGCGCGACGTAGTTCCCTGAAACCTCGTAACCGAAGTCGACGATCTTTCCCGCTGCTCCGCGAGCGATGGAAACCTCATTCACTGCGAAGAAGGAGCGCGGACCAGCGACTTCCCCACCTGCTTCCCTGATTTCATCGTCGCCGTCGCAGACGACATCGATGCGCAGCGTGGAACGTTTCTCGATCGAGACGTCGCCCGCAAGTGCAGCGGCAACCGTCGCGATAAGCCCGTCGTCGACCTCATTGCAAAGAAAGCCAAGGTGACCGAAGTTGACGCCAAGCACCGGCGCATCCATCATCGTGGTGATGCGAGCGCTATGAAGAACCGTGCCGTCGCCGCCAAGCGTGATGGCAAGAGCGAAATCGCCCTCCAAGCGTTCGTCGATATCGAAAAGCTTGCCAGCACCGTAGGTGAATGAACTATCAGGGAGATCCTTGACGTCAAGGAGAACCGGTTCGAGCCCGATTACCTGAAGGTACGCAACCAACTGAAACGATGCGTCGAGCGCCTTGGGGTTGGCCTGGTTTCCGATGATGAGAACGCGCATGAGCTTGCCTTGCTTCCCGCCCGTCTGCTGGATATTCTCCGTTGTTTGAATGAATTCCCCAGATGGGACTGCAGGTTGGTTCACTATTTCCATGTCCTGGAGCGCAAGGCGGACGCCTTTGCCTCAGGGCATTGCAATTGTAACAGTATTGGGGCCACATTCGCTTCCCGAACGTCCGCGCCTCATCACTCACCTTATAAAGGGAACACATTGAACTCCGAACCAAACACCCCAGAGATGAAAAAAGAACCCCAGGGCAACGATGCGAACAGCACACAGCTTGCGTCCGAAGGCAATGACCGGCGACGTGCGGCCGACGCTTCTGTCGCCCGCTCCACTGCTTTGATGACCGTCGCGACGCTTGGCTCTCGCGCAACGGGCCTCATTAGGACGTGGGCGATGGCCTTCGCCCTGGGCAACGGGCTTGTCACTTCGGCATATCAGGTTGCGAACAACATGCCGAACGTCATCTACGAACTGGTAGCGGGCGGTCTTCTTGCGGCGGCGTTTTTGCCGGTTTACCTTTCCCAAAAGGAGAACCTCGGCGAAGAAGGCGGTAACAGGTTCGCCAACAACTTGTTGAACCTGGCCATTGTCGTTCTTGGCATCCTCTCTATCTTGGCTACGGTCTTCGCTCCTCAGGTTATCGCCACCCAGACGTTCACGGTAAGCGAAACGGCCGACGTGACGGTATACGCAGTGCAATTCTTCCGCATATTCGCGCTTCAGATCGTGTTCTACGGCATCGGAGGCATTCTCACTGGTCTTTTGAATGCGAACCGCGTCTATTTTCTACCGTCCATCGCGCCTGCACTCAACAACATCATCGTCATCATCGCGATGTTCACCTATGTCCCCCTGTCAAAGGTCAACCCGCAGGGTGCCATCGTTATGCTTGCCATCTGCACGACCGCAGGTGTGGCGGCGCAGTTCCTTATCCAGATTCCCGCTTTGCTCAAACTGGGATTCCACTGGTCCCCGAAAATCGATCTGCATGACCCGGCGCTCATCGAGTCGCTGAAGATCGCAGCTCCCACATTCGTATACGTCATCGGCACGATGGTGGCTTTCTCGTGTCGCAACGCCTTCTCGCTGCAGGCGGGCGACAACGGTCCCTCGACGCTTATATACGCATGGACCTGGTACCAGCTGCCCTATGGCGTTGTGGCAGTGTCGCTTTCGCGCGCCCTGTTCACGGAGATGAGCGAAGCCGTTGCCAAACGCGATTGGGCCACATTGCGCCACCACGTGACAAGCGGTATCTCCAACACGCTGCTTTTGATCATCCCCATGGCGGGCATCATGTGCGCCCTATCCGTACCGCTGATGATGTTGTTCCGCGCTGGTTCGTTCTCGGCTGAAGACGTAAGCTACGTCGCTTCGATCCTTTCCCTTTGGGTGATCAGCTTACCGGTCTACTCCATCATGATGCTGCTGTACAACGTGTTCGCCAGCATCAGGAAGTTCCTGTGGTTCGCTATCGTGAGTACCATCATGGTCGTCGTGCAGTGCCTGTTGTACGCCTTCCTTTGCCGCCCCGACGTGTTGGGTTTGGCCGGCGTGCCCGTTGCCGATATGGTCTATTACGGAACCTGCTGCATCATCCTGTGCATTCTTCTGAAGAAGCAGGTCGGCTCACTCCATCTTGGAAAGATCGCCTCAAGCGCCGCTCGCGTGCTCGTCGCTACCATCATCGGCTCCGCTGCGGTCTACGTCCTTTACCAAATCATCCCAGGCGGCGCGAACATCCTATCCGCAGTCGTCGACCTTGTCGTATGTGGACTGGTTGGCTTAACGGTGATCTTCGGCCTGTGCGCGATCTTCCGCGTGCCCGAGATGGATGTCGTGAGATCGCTTACAAGCCGTTTTACGAACAAATTGCATCGCTAACAACATATAGCCCCCGCAGCAAGCAGCAAAAGAGCCTTCCTGCACCAGCAGGAAGGCTCTCATCATGTTCGGAAGAGATAATGCTAAGAATGCCTCGGGCACTCGAGTACGGCATCCACACAAGGGTCCCGTATTCCTCGTCTTATGGAAACTAAATCGGACGCCTATGATCAGGCTCCACGGAGATAAGCACCGGACCATCCTTCGTGACTGCGATGGTTTTCTCGAAATGAGCCGAAGGAAGCCCATCCCGCGTGCAAGCAAGCCAGCCATCGGGCATCATCTTCACACGAGGCGACCCCATGGTGATCATCGGCTCGATGGCAAGGACCATACCAGGCGCCAATTTCAATCCCGAACCCCTGCGGCCGAAATTGGGAATACCTGGTTCTTCGTGCATGTCGCGACCGATTCCATGTCCTTCGAAATCGCGGACCACACCAAAACCCTCACGCTTGGCAACGGCTGAAACAGCATGACCGATATTGCCCAAATGGCCCCCTGTGCGGGCTGCATCGATTCCAGCCCACATGCACTCCTCGGTGGCGTCAAGCAGACGCCTTACAGCAAGAGAGACCTCGCCCACCGCGAACGTCCATGCATTGTCCCCTGCCCAACCGTCAACGGTAGCACCGACATCAATGGAGATGATATCGCCCTTGCGTAGAACGGTGTTTTTAGAAGGAATGCCATGAACGATTTGCTCGTTCACCGATGCGCAAATGCTTGCCGGGTATCCGTAGTAGCCTTTGAATGTGGGCTTACCGCCATGAGAGCGAATGAACTCCTCGGCGAAATCATCAAGTTCCTTCGTGGTGACGCCTGGCTTGCAAAGCTCGCCGATTCCTCGAAGAACTGCCGCTGAAACGAGTCCAGCATGCTTCATAGCCTCGATTTCGCCATCGCTTTTCAAAATGACGCCGCGTGCACGACCCCTCATAGGTCAACCTCCAAAACAGACGATATGAGCAGGACATAAAAACATTGAGAGCCCCTGCTGCATGCAATCCCGTGGATTAGGCCGACAATG
>URZP01000107.1 GCA_900552365.1 uncultured Coriobacteriaceae bacterium | reverse complement strand
GGGTTCGGTAACACCTTTGATATACTTGAAGCGTTTGACTTCTTCTCCTCGTTTTGGAATTTCACTAATACTGATCCGGGAAACAGGAGAGATGTTTGTTATTTCAAAATATTCATCTTTGATTCCGGATGTAACCCAAACATATCGAGCTGCAGACGCATGAGCGTAACTATATGCTTGATCTACCGCAACCTGAAATTGCCGTTCATTGATATTCTCCTCCTTACATTCAACAACAATTAAAACCGGTTTGTCCAGCAAGGACATGCTTGACCGCCTTCGCGATATGAAAATCCCTGCTAAAAGCCACGCCAGCATGCTTGGTGATGCTTACGTGCAGAAAATCCGTAAGGAAATGGGCCCTGCTTCCGTTGAGGGCGATGTTGAGGAAGGCGTAGCCGTCAACACCGTCGAGGCCGAAGAGCTTGAGGCCAAGAAGAAGGCTGAAGAGGAGGAGCGCGTTCGTCGCGAGGCTGTCGAGAAAGAGCGCGCCCGCCGCGAGGCCGAGCGCGCAAAGCGCAAGGAAACCAAGGATGCTTCGAGCGCCGAAGCCGAGCCTAAGAAGGCAGTTCCCGCTTCCGACAGCCCATTTAAGAGCCTCGAAGCTCAGATTGCTGACGAGAAAGAACGCGTCCGTCGTGAGCGCGAGGCTGCTGCTGCACGTGCCCGCGCTGAAGCCCTTGCCAAGGACGTTGCCAAGAAGCAGGCAGTTGAAGAGGCTATTCGCATGCGCCAAGGTGGCCATAAGACTACCGCTCAGGCTGAATCCCGTCCTGCGGCCAAGCCTGCTCCTGCAGCGCCTGCTGCTAAGAAGTCCCGCGGTTTCGATTCGCTTCTTTCGCAGATCGAATCCGAGCAGAAGCGCATTCAGGAGCAGAAGGCCCAGAACAAAGAGGCTGGCAAGCGTCAGAATGCTCGCAATAACAACAACGGTAAACCTGCCAAGAAGAAGCATCACAGCGGCGAGCAGGTTGTCCCCGAGCTTGAGAACGCCGGTACCGAAGAAGATCGTTATGCGAAGATGGCCGTTCAGGTCGAGAAGCTTCAGCGTGACAAGGTTCTTGCCGAGGCACGTGCGGCCGTCGCTGCCGCTACCTCCAACGAGGTCAACACTGGTCGTCGTAAGAAGCGTAAGGAAAAGCGTGAGGCCGAGGCTCGCGAGAAGGCACAGCAGCAGGCAATCGAGCATGGCATCGATCCCAGCCTGGTTCTCGACGAGTCCGTCGTCGAAATCCCGCAAGGTGCCACGGTTGCCAAGTTCGCCGAGCTTTTGGGCGTTGGCCCTAATGAGGTTATCAAGCGCTTGTTCATGCTTGGCCAGGTTCTGACTCTTACCCAGTCCATGCCCGACGACCTTGTCGAGCTCATTGCTGACGACATGGGTCGCAAGGTCCGTGTTGTGTCGCCCGAGGAAGAGTACGCCGTTGTTTACAACGACACTGAAGACGACTTGCTTCCTCGTCCGCCTGTTGTCACCGTCATGGGCCATGTTGACCACGGCAAAACCTCGCTGCTTGACGCGATCCGCAACACCGGCGTTGCCATGGGCGAGGCTGGCGGCATTACCCAGCACATCGGTGCTTCCGTCGTAACCATCAACGGTCAGCAGATCACTTTCATCGATACTCCCGGTCATGAGGCATTCACCGCAATGCGCGCTCGTGGCGCTCAGGTTACCGACGTCATCGTCTTGGTCGTCGCCGCCGACGACGGTGTTATGCCGCAGACCATTGAGGCTGTGAATCATGCTAAGGCCGCAAACGTACCTATCGTCGTTGCCGTCAACAAGATCGACAAGCCCGGTGCGAACCCCGACCGCGTTCGTCAGGAGCTCACCGAGTACGGCGTTGTTCCGGAAGAGTGGGGCGGCACGAACATGTTCGTCGAGGTCTCAGCTAAGAAGAAGATCAACATCGACGGCTTGCTTGAGACCATTCTGCTCCAGGCCGAGGTTCTCGAACTTAAGGCAAACCCGAACGCTTTGGCTTCCGGCTTCGTTATCGAGGCGAACTTGGACAAGGGCCGCGGCCCCGTTGCTACCGTCCTGGTTCAACGTGGTACCCTGCATTCCGGCGATGTGGTCGTTGCTGGCACCTCGTATGGTCGCGTCCGCGCTCTGATCGATCCGAAGGGCGCCCATGCGTCTCAGGCCAAGCCCGCCGATCCTGTTGAGATTCTTGGTCTGAGCAGCGTTCCCACCGCAGGCGATGAGTTCCGCGTCTTCGAGGATGAACGCGACGCTCGCAAGCTTGCCGAAGAGCGTGCTTTGCGCGAGCGTCTTGACGAGCAGAACAATAAATCCCACATGAGCTTGGCCGACCTGTTCAGCCGCATCGAAGAGGGCAAGCAGACCGACCTTAACCTCATCGTGAAGGCCGACGTTCAGGGTTCCATCGAGGCCCTGCGCGATGCTTTCGACAAGATGGATCAGTCTGAGGTCCGCATCAACATCGTTCACTCTGCTGTTGGCGGCATCACCGAGACCGACGTCACCCTTGCTGCTGCATCTGACGCCATCATCATCGGCTTCAACGTCCGTCCTACGGGCAAGTCTAAGCAGCAGGCTGAGAAGGAAAAGGTCGACATCAGGCTTTACCGTGTCATCTACCAGGCTATCGAAGACATCAATGCCGCACGAGTCGGCCTGCTGTCTCCCGATATCGTCGAAGAGGACACCGGTACCGCCGAGGTTCGCGAGCTCTTCCGTGTTCCCAAGGTTGGCGTTATCGCCGGTTGCTACGTTACCGAGGGTGAGATTCATCGCGACGACAAGGTTCGTATCGTCCGTAACGGCACGGTTATCTTCGACGGCAAGCTCGGTTCCATGCGCCGCTTCAAAGACGACGTTAAATCGGTCAAGCAGAACTACGAGTGCGGTCTTGGCATCGAGGGCTACCAGGACCTCAAGGTCGGCGACTTCATTGAAGGCTACGTCGTCAAAGAAGTTGAGCGTACCGAGTAGCAAAAGGCTTTCGTGCTAACGAGAGCAGTTGCATCACAGCAGACGGGCATCCTGTAAGATAGGGGTGCCCGTCTTTTCGAATGAGATAGGAATCAATCATGAAACAGAATTCTTCGAGCCGCCGTGTTAACGAGCAAGCACGCCAGGTTATCGCCGAGATCTTGATGTTCGAGGTTTCTGATCCGCGCTTGAGCATGGTCACCATCACCGGCTGCGAGGTTAGCTTCGACCGCAGCGTATGCAATGTCTACTACACTGCTGACAAGAAATCGTACAAGGCTGCCCAGGATGCTTTCGAGAAAGCTTCTGGCCGCATTCGCACGCTGATGGGCAAGAAGCTCTCGTGGCGTGTTGCCCCCGAGCTTCGCTTCTTCCTTGACGGCAGCGTCGATCAGGCTGAGCGTATCGCCATCGCCATTGCCGCCGAGCGTAAGCGCAACGAAGGTTCTTCTTCTAATGAGGCGCATGAGGATTAGGTTTATGGCGACGACCCCTCAGACTAATTCAACTTTAGAGGATATCGCACAGGTCATTCGGGCCAACAGCTCGTTTGTCCTGTGCGGTCATGTAAGTCCCGATGGAGACTGCCTTGGTTCTCAGCTGGCGCTGCACCATACCCTGAAGGCTTTGGGTAAGGAATCCACGCTGCTTCTTGTGCGTGACGACGTCATTGATCAGAAACTTGCATTCATGCCGGGTGCGGATGGATTCGTTCCCGCTCAGCAGATGTTGGACGAGTTGCCTGAAACAGGTCAAGCCTTCGATGTGTTCATTGGTTTGGATGTGCCCAAGCGGGATCGCGTCGGTCAAGCGGCTTGCTCGATTCTCGACTGTTGTGCCGACTCCGTTACGATCGATCACCACGCTGAACCTTCTACTATGGCGAATCATGTTCATGTCGAGCCGGATTCTGCTTCGACCAGCATCATGGTGTGGCGGCTTTGCAAGCTGCTTCTGGACACGCCGCCTGTTGAGTCTGCCGTGTGCGCGTACACGGGCTTGGTCACCGACACCGGCGGTTTCCAGTTTCAGAATACCAACACCGAAGCGTTCCTTGCAGCGGCCGATCTGGTTGCAGCTGGAGTTAAGCCTTTTAAAGTATCGCGCGAGATCACGCAGAACGAATCTCTTGCGGCGATAAAGCTCCAATCGCTTGCCATTGAGCGTATGATCCTTCTTCAGAACGGGCAAATCGCCCTTTCATGGATCACTGCTGACGACATGCGTGGGCTTAATGCACAGAAAGCCGATGCTGATGGCGTGGTCGGCGCGCTCAGGTCCATTCGCGGGGTTCGCGTTGCATGTGCCTTGCGCGAGCAGGATGGGGAAGTGCGCGGAAACCTTCGCTCTAAGGATGATTCCGATGTCTCCGTGGTCGCACGTGAATTCGATGGCGGTGGTCATCGCGGAGCCGCCGGTTTCAAGTTGAAGCTTCCGATGGAAGATGCCGTTTCTGCAATTGAAGATCGTCTTTCTCGATTCGACTTCGATCAGAGGGA
>URZP01000106.1 GCA_900552365.1 uncultured Coriobacteriaceae bacterium | reverse complement strand
GACGTCGTAGGCGGGTCGCCCTAGAATCGAGTCGCGCACGAAGCCGCCGACCAACCAGGCTTCATGTCCTGAATCTTCCAAGGCGCGAAGTGCTTTGAGGGCGTGTTCCGGTGCGACGAGCGTGTTCATTCGGGGTAACCTTATCTGCGGCGCCGTTTATGGCCGCTTCTTAACTAATAACGTCTTCAGCTGATAGAATAGCGGATTGTCGTGTCGTGGCTATATGTGCTTCGACTAACGATATCCGAGATCCGACGAAGAGAGGTTCGCGGGTTTTTAATCACCGAACGAGGAAACTACTGTATATGGATGCTGTGTTTGCCGCTGTCGCTTCCGTGCTTCAGCTCATTGTCGACCCTTGTTACAGGCTGACGGGGAACTGGTGGGTCTCGATCCTGCTGTTCACCCTCATCACCAAGGTCGTCCTGCTGCCGATGTCGCTGTGGGTCCAGAAGAACTCGATCGTCATGGTCCAGCTCATGCCCGCGCTCAACCGCATCAAGGTCAAGTACTACGGCGACCGCGAGGCCATCGGCGAGAAGCAGAACGCCCTGTACAAGGACCGCGGCTACCACCCGTTGCTCTCGATGGTCCCGCTTTTGGTCCAGATCGTCATCCTGTTCGGCCTGGTCGACGTCATCCACTCCGTCACCGACGGCGGCGCCCCGGGGACCGAGTTCCTGGGCATGGTCCCCGTCGCCGACGGCGGCGCCTCGTGGGTCATGCCGCTTCTGGCCGGCCTTTCCGCCGTGGCGATGGGCTTCGCGCAAAACCGCATCAACCCGCTCCAGAAGGAGCAGTCGCGCGCCGAGAAGAACGCCACCAACGGGCTGTCCATCGGCCTGTCGCTGGTCCTCGGCGTCTTCGTCTCGGCGGGCATGTGCTTCTACTGGATCTGCTCGAACCTGTCGTCCATCGCCATCCAGGCCCTGATGAACGTCTGCATCGTGCCCGCCAAGCACATCGACTACGAAGAGCTCGCCGCCAGCCGCGCCGAGGTCCAGGAGCTCGAGGCGCTCGAGGGCGGGCGCAAGCCGCGCTGGTGGAGGCCCGACCCGCTCTCGAGGCGCGAGAGGGCCGACTACAAGCGCTTCTTCAACGTGGTGGGCAAGCACATCGTCTTCTACTCGGAGGGCTCGGGCTTCTACAAGTACTTCAAGGGAGCCATCGAGTACCTTCTCGGGCACTCGGACGCGTGCATCCATTACGTCACGAACGACCCCGACGACAAGGTCTTCGAGCTCGCCGAGGCGCAGCCGCGCATCAAGCCCTACTACATAGGCCAGAAGCGCTCCATCACGCTGATGATGAAGATGGACGCCGACGTCGTGGTCATGACGCTCGAGGACCTCGAGAACTACTACATCAAGCGAAGCTACGTGCGCAAGGACGTCGAGTACGTGTTCATGCCGCATCACATGACGTCCATGCACCTCACCCCGTCGAAGGGGGCCTACGACCATTTCGACACGGTGCTCTGCGTCGGCCCGCACCAGGAAAGGGAGCTGCGCCGCGAGGAGGAGCTCTACGGCCTGCCCGCGAAAAGGCTCGTGCGCTGCGGCTACGACCTCCTCGACGGGGACATAGCCGCGGTCGGGGCCCGCGCGGCGAAGGGGCCCTCGCCCGACGGGCCCGCCGAAGGCCGCCCGACGGTGCTCGTCGCCCCGTCCTGGCAGGAGGACAACCTGCTCGACCTCTGCGTCGACGACCTCCTCGGGCAGCTCCTCGGGCGCGGTTGGCGCGTGGTCGTCCGTCCGCATCCCGAGTACACCAAGCGCTACCGTCCCCGATGGGAGTCGCTCCAGGCCCGTTACGCGCATATCCCCGAGTCCGAGCTCTATTTCGAGCGCGACTTCTCGTCCAACGAGACCGTCTTCACCTCCGACGTCCTGATCACCGACTGGTCGAGCGTCTTCTGCGAGTTCTCGTTCTCGACGCTGCGCCCGAGCGTGTTCGTCGACACGCCCATGAAAGTCGGCAACCCCGATTGGGAGGAGCTCGGCATCGAGCCGACCGACATCTCCCTGCGCAACCGGGTGGGCCGCTCTTTCGACCCCGGCGACCTGTCGGGCCTCGGCGACGCCGTCGCCGAGATGATCGAGCACCCCGACGCATGGTCCGCGCGCATCGCCGAGGTGCGCTCCGGCACGATCTACAACATCGGGCATTCCGCCGAGATCGCCGGCGAGTATTTGCTTCAAGCTATGCTCGACAAACAGACCGCGCACGATCGAGAGGGCGGGTTGATAGAAGATAAGGCGCAGGGCGATCCTGTCGGCAACACCGCTTGCGGTTTGGAATAGAAAGGAAAGGGCAGTCGATGAAGCGTATGGCGATTTTAGCTTACGACGTTGTTGGGTTGCTCCTCGTTTCGGCGGTGCTTTCTTTCGCATTCGTGAAGCCTGCGTATGCGTATGTCGACCCTTCGGTCATGACGTACGCCATCCAGGCTTTCGCCGGTGTCGCGGTTGCGCTTTCTACCGTGCTCGGCGTGGTTTTCCGTAGGACCAGAAAGAAGTTGTTTCGCGTTTTGGGCATCGATGAGAATGCCCGCAAAGACGTCGACCCGCGCCTCCATCGAGTGGACGCGTCGGGCGATATCGTGCGCACCGGGGTTGATGATGTCACCGATCGCAATGCTGCAGTCTCTAATGCGTCGGCTCGTGGCCAATTCGATTATTCGCTCAAGTCCCGTATCGGCCTCGCTGCAATTGTATCGGGCTTCTTGTCTTTCACGTTGTGCTTCGCGGCTCCTGTCGAGATCGTTTCGGCAAGTGCGGGAAGCCTCGTGGTTCGTCTTGTAGACGTGCTTCCCGTCATCGTTGGCATGTTTTTACTTGTTTGGATTTTACTTGCCGCTGTTGCGTGCTTGTTCAAAAAACGTGCGTTTGCGGTTGTCATTGCTGTCGTGTTCTCGGTGGCGCTTTCGTGTTACACCCAGGCGCTATTCATGAACGTCGGTTTGCCTCAGGCCGATGGCGGCGTTGTCCATTGGGACGACTACACCACCATTACGGTTCTTTCGGCTGCTGCGTGGATCGCTTTAATTGCGGTTTCTGTCGTTGCAGTGATTCGTTACCCGCGAAAGGCGCAAATGGGTTTTTGCCTTGTTGCTCTCGCTCTTGTTGTTGTGCAGGGAGCCGGCGTGGCAAGCCTTTTCGTTGGCGAGTCGGGTGCTTCGAATATCGCTGGCAGAACCATGATGGTTTCTGAGAAGGGCCTGCTCGATGTTTCCGCGAAAACCAACGTCGTCGAGTTCGTTCTCGACAACTATGACACCGCTCTGCTGGAGCAGGCTGTTTCCGAAGAGCCTGAGATGTTCGACGGCTTCGAGGGCTTCACGTGGTTCAAGGACTCTGCGGGGTCGATGATCCCCACGCGCTACGGTAACGTGTTCCTTTTGACGGGCGTGCTGCCGCGCGAGGATGAGCCATTCTCCGCGTTTCTTGCTAACCGTTACGCTCGAAGCCCCTACTTGGGCGACATCAAGAAAGCGGGTTATGATGTCGGAGTCTATAGCGATACGCTTGGCGAGCAGTATTTAAGTGCGGATGAAGCCATTCAGCATCTATATAGGTACACGAGCAATATCGTTTCGCTCGATCGTGATGCGATGGATGTTCCGGCAACCGCGGCGTCTCTTTTGCGGTGCGCACTGTACCGAGACCTTCCCTGGTTGGCGAAGCCTCTGGCTTGGTTTTATACCGATGAAGTTAACAGGAGCATGTTCGGGTTAGGTAGGGCCGCATCGGATAAAACGCCGTACTTAATGGACGATGGCTCTCTGCTTTCGCGGTTGCGCACGGAAGGCCTGTCGACTAATGACCAAGATGCTTCGTACCGATACATTCACGTCATAGGCGCGCATGATCCGTTCTCGCTCGATCGCAATGGGGAAGAAGTAGGTGTTGGCAATTCGAATCCGCTCGATCAGGCGATCGGATCAATGAAGATCGTTGAGACCTATATTAATGAGTTGAAGCAACTTGGCGTGTATGATCAAACGACCGTGATCGTGACGACGGACCATGGTTCTTGGTGGTGCCAGGAAGGCGAGATCGATCAGCCGAAGTCGCCCATTGTCCTGTTCAAGCCCGCTGCGAGCGTTGCGGGCGGTAGGGATAAGCCTCTCGCTGTTTCTGAATCGCCGGTTTCAGCTGGGGATATCTTGGCTACGGTAGAGGAAGTAATCGGAGCGCCGAACTCCGCTTCTTTCGGCGAGTCCTTGGTCGACAAGGTGGAAGATGGGAGCTACTATCGCAAGGGTGAGCAAACCCGGTATTTTTATATGACGACAAGCGATGGCGTCCATGACCAGAAGATCCAAAAGTATGCGATTAACGGTGATGCGCGCGATCTATGCAGTTGGTCGCGAACCAACGTAGAGTGGGATGCCCAAAGCTAAAGTCGCTTAAACGGTGAACCTTGTCTGAACGGCGGCCGCCTCCGAACTGTCGGCCGCCGTCTTGTATT
>URZP01000105.1 GCA_900552365.1 uncultured Coriobacteriaceae bacterium | reverse complement strand
GGGGCTTCCCCGTTCACAGCCAGGCGAATGTCTTCGACCATCTGACCCATGTTCATCTCAACCGAGAGGTAGGACTGAGCCGTAGGCAGCGTTGCGCGGATGGCATCGACCGGGAACGGCCACAACGTGATGGGGCGGACAAGGCCGGCTTTGATTCCCTTTTCGCGGGCAGCCCTAACAGCGCTGCGTGCGATTCGCGCAGACGCACCGAAAGCGACAAGAACGATCTCGGCATCGTCGCACATGAACGTCTCAGCGCGCTGCTCGGTTTCCTTGATCGCCTCGTAGCGTTCAAAACGCTCGAAATTCAGACGCTCAAGCTCCTCTGCAGTAAGGTACAGCGAGTTCGCCACGTTGTGAGGACGAGTGTTCTTGTGGCCGGTGGTTGCCCAGGACTTCTCGGGTAGCGACTCGATGCGCTCAGGAAGAACAACGGGCTCCATCATCTGACCAAGCATGCCGTCAGCAAGGATCATTGCGGGCATGCGGTACTTATCTGCTGCATCAAACGCGTAATAGACGAGGTCGGCCATTTCCTGAACGGTAGAAGGCGCGAAAACCAGCAACTGGAAGTCACCATGACCAAGTGCCTTTGTTGCCTGCCAGTAGTCGGACTGGGAAGGCTGAATGGAGCCAAGACCCGGGCCGCCACGCTCAACGTTAATGATGACGCCGGGAAGATCGGCACCTGCCATATATGAAATGCCTTCGCTCTTCAACGAGATTCCCGGAGAGGAAGACGAGGTCATAACGCGGGCACCTGCAGCAGATGCGCCGTAGACCATGTTGATGGCCGCAACTTCGCTTTCAGCCTGCAGGTACGTGCCGCCCTCTTTGGGCATACGCTTTGCCATGTATGCTGCAAGCTCGGTTTGCGGGGTGATGGGGTAGCCGAAGAAGAACTTGCATCCTGCGCGAATGGCACTTTCCGCAAGAGCCTCGTTACCCTTCATCAAAACTTTTTCGGACATGTGAATCACCTCTCGACCGTGATTGCAACATCGGGGCACATCAATGCGCATGAAACGCAGCCGACGCATTTCGACTGATCGATGCAATGCGCGGGATGGTAGCCTTTGTCGGTGATCCGTTCATTGTCGAGTTCGACGATGCCCAACGGACAAGCATCGACGCAAAGACCGCAGCCTTTGCAGAAGAACTCATCCACGATCATTCTCGCCATAGATCCCCCTCTTCTATCTAAGAAACCCTATTCCCAGGGGTTCTTCACGTAAATACTGACCGGATAAACGAAATCGCGGGAAGGAACATCCGGCACGGCTCCTTCTTTCGTATGTTCGATTCTATCGTCAAGCGCACGTTGAAGATCGGAAGCAAGCTCGCGCTTTACTGTTTTACATACGAGCGGTAGCTGAGTGATTTGAGAAACCTGGGAGGCTAAATCAAACGCATCGCACAGCAGATCAATCGAAGTTTCATCTTTGAGATGCGCATTATCGACGATACCAGTTGCTTTCAAACCACATGCGTTTTGAATTTGCGGGAGCATTTCGACTGCCTCAGAAGATTGCTGAGTGTCAAAACGACAGGCGTTCACCAAGTAAAGCATCGCATAATCGCCAAGCTTCACGACTTCAGAAAACCTGCCCAAAGCAGTTGCACCCACATCGTCGCCGCCGGCATCGATGAGAACCACACGACCTTCGTCGCCCTTCTGCCATGCATCTTGTACGGCAGAAGTGATCGATCCTCGAAGACTTGGCACATCCAGACTCGAACCAGCCTCAGCGAATACCGGCGCAATCAAAGTTATGCCATGGGCTTCGAGAAGCTTTCGCTGTTCGGAGGCTCGAAAATAGGGATTCACGATATCGAGATCGATAAGAGTCACATGCTTGCCCATATCGGCAAGATCGCAAGCCAGATTGACGCTGAAATTGGTTTTCCCTACCCCATAATGCCCGCAAATCACGGTTACCTGCGCGATCGAGTCGCGCAGGCTTTGAACGAGCGAACCCATTAGACCAAACCGTCGATGCCCTTCTTGGCATCGTTCTCGCGAATGGCGACTCGACGGATTTTACCATTTACGGTTTTGGGAAGTTCCTCAACATACTCGATGATGCGCGGGTACTTGTACGGAGCGGTTTTATGCTTAACCCAGGTTTGAAGCTCTTTCGTAAGCATCTCGGAACCATGAATGCTGTTTTGCAACACGATGGTTGCTTTGACAGCTTTGCCACGGACTGGGTCGGGAACACCGGTGACAGCGCACTCGCGAACAGCCTCATGTTCAAGCAAGACGCTTTCGATTTCGAACGGCCCAATACGATAGCCGCTAGACTTGATGACGTCGTCGTTTCGACCGACGTACCAAAAGTAACCATCTTCATCAACCCAGGCGGTGTCGCCGGTGTGATACCAACCGTCATACATCGCAGCTGCGGTACGCTCTTCGTTACGGTAGTAGCACATCATGATACCTGCAGGCCGAGGATCGATCTTAATGCAGATCTCACCCGTCTCGCCGGGATTGCAGCGAGAACCGTCGGCGCGCTGGATCTCGACCTCGTAAAGCGGCGAAGGCTTGCCCATCGAGCCGGAACGCGGGGTTGAATTGACCAAATTGGCTACGGTCAAGGGCGTTTCGGTCTGTCCGAAACCCTCGTAAATAACCAGGCCGGTGTGCTCCTTCCAATAGTCGAAGATGTCGGGATTCAATGCCTCTCCGGCAGTAGTTGAGTACTTAAGCGTAGAAAGATCATACTTATCGACGCCCTCTTGCATGAACAGACGATACATGGTGGGCGGGCAGCAAAGCGTGGTGATGTTATATTGGCTGATAAGCGACAATAGTTCGCCCGCATGGAAGCGATCGTAATCGTACGTGAAAACACACGCCTCCATAAGCCATTGACCATAGAACTTGCCCCAGACAGCCTTGCCCCAGCCAGTATCGGCAATAGTGAAATGCAAACCTTCGGGATCGACGTTATGCCAGTGTTTTGCGGTAACCAAATGGGCGACTGCGTAGGTTGAATTGTGCAAAACCATCTTTGGGTTGCCCGAAGTGCCGCTGGAGAAGTACATGAGCATAGGGTCGGCAGCAAGCGTGGTTACGTGTTCGAGTTCATCGGACGCCTGACGGACGCCGGTGTTGAAGTCGTGCCAGCCCTCGCGCTGAACAGAAGCAGCGCAAATGCCCTGTTCACCAGAAAGTACCGAGCCAACAAGCTCGTCTTCTGGAAGGATCCAGTTGCCATTTTCGTCTTGGGGGCTCAAACCACCTCCAGCGCCGTTCACCAGGAAGAGGTTTTCAACGGTCGGGCATTCTGCAACGACATTGTCGACGATCTGGGCGATGTCGCCTACCGTGGTGCAAACAATTGCCTTGATGGATGCGCCGTTCAAGCGATAAACAAGGTCGTGCTCCTTCAACATGAACGTCGCCGGAACCATGACCGCGCCAAGTTTGGCCAAGGCAGTAGCCACAAACCAGAACTGATAGTGACGGCGAAGGATGACCATCACGTAATCACCCTTGGCGATGCCATGTTCTGCGAAGTAATTCGCGGTTTTGTCGGACCACTTCTTCATGTCCGCGAAAGTGAAGACATGCTCTTCGCCTTCGGGATTGCGCCATACCATAGCACGACGGTCGGGATCGTTAACCGCGATATCATCAACGACGTCGTAACCGAAATTGAAATCTTCCGGGATGTTTACTTTGAAGTCGCAAAGCACGCCTTTACTATCGTATGCCTCTTCGACATACCTTTTATGCAGGTTTCTCATATCGTCTTCCTTACTGAAGGTATCGGATTATCTAGTGTCGTAAGGCGACTGCGCCGCAGGCACGCTGCTGCTTGGGGGCTACCCAAGAGTCGATTGCGCAGCGCCTAGATAATCTGACGACCGTCAGGGTACATGACGACTGCAACGAATACGCACGGCTCGCCGCCAATAGCGATCATTCCATGAGCACGAGCGGAATCGTATAGAAGGGTGTCACCAGGCCCAAGTTCCTCGATATGGTTCTCGTAAGCGAAACACATGCGACCCGAAATGATGTAATCAAACTCCTGGCCCTTGTGGAAGGACTGATGGATAGGCTTATCCTGCTCCTCTTCAATGTAGGGAGCGGTAACGACGAACGGTTCACAGAGCTTGTTATTAAGGTAAGGTGCCTTATGGAGGTACTCGAATCCTTCGCGTCTTTTAACGGAAAGACCCTCGCCTGCACGAACAAGGGAGTAGCCCGTTAGATGCGGGGTTTCGCCACTGAGCAGCTCGATGGGGTCAACGCCGAGTTTTGCAGCGCATTTGTACAGGAACGTGAACGAAAGATCGCTTTCGCCTGATTCCTGAGCCGCATACTCCTCGATGGTTCGACCGGTAGCGTCGGCCATCTCCTGCAAGGTTAGGTCCATGTCCTCACGCAACGACTTAATGCGATTGGCTACTTCTTTGTAATCTGGCTCCATTGAAGTCTCCTAAAATAAGAACCCCACCTCTGAATATTCAATAAACATAGCAGAGATGGG
>URZP01000104.1 GCA_900552365.1 uncultured Coriobacteriaceae bacterium | reverse complement strand
CCCCCGTGACCCGGGTTGCGGGCCAAACGGTTTTCGAGACCGCCGCATTCAACCACTCTGCCACCCCTCCGAGGGTGCGACCAAGAAGGTCGTATGAAAAAGCGCCGTACGAAACGGCGCTTAGGTTATCTGGCGGAGAGATGGGGATTCGAACCCCAGATACGCTTTTGGCGCATACACGATTTCCAATCGTGCTCCTTCGGCCAGCTCGGACATCTCTCCGCTTCTACGTAATACCGCGTTTTTCGATTCGCAGCGAGTACGTAGTATATAACAGCTAATACGATGCAACAAGCGAATAATATTCATCCGTACAATTTATCTGCACAGGAATGTCGAAAAGCCTGGACATCATTTCACCTGTAAGAATTTGCTTCTTACTCCCATCTGCGAAAACGCTACCGTCGCGAATCAAAAGCAGGCGATCGATTTCAGGGATGATATCTTCGGGATAATGCGTGACAAGAACCACAGACTTGCCTTGCTGGGCCAAAATCCGCATGCTTCGACGCACGTAGAACATGCCTTCGGGGTCGAGCCCCGTGCAAGGTTCGTCGAAAATCAAAGCATCGGGATCGTGCATGAGGGCGCGAGCTATAAGCACGCGGCGAGCCTGGCCCGTAGAAAGCGTCATGACGTCACGCGAAGCCAAATCGTAGATGCCAAGCATCTTCATAGGGGCAATCGCACGCTCACGGGCATCATCAGCCGCCTCCGAAGAAACAGTGACAGGCAAACCGACCGTTCCCGTATAACCGCCGGCAACGATATCGATCGCCGGCAGATGAACGCTGATCTCGCTCTGCATGCTGGACGATACGATTCCCAGCGCACGACGAAGATCGATGAGGGTAGCGCGAGGGTTTCCCCTGAACAGCACCGGCGGAATATCGCGATAGATCGGCATCATCTCGCGTGTCATCAGTTTGACGAAGGTTGATTTACCAGCACCGTTCGGGCCAAGAATGGCGATGTTCTCGCCTTCATCAAGCTGAAAGGAATCGACGCTCAAGAGCGTCTTGCCCTGGCGCTTAACTACAGCGTCGGTGATTTTAATAAAAGGAGGTGCCACGATGGCGGTCGTTTCGCCGCAAGCATCGATCTTGTCGCGATCGGTTGAACCTTGCACTGCGAATGACTCCATGGCGGCACCCGTCTTTCTTTATCGAGTTTATTTAGAAGCAGAGCTATCCTCGGTAGACCCGCCGTCCTCGGCAGCGGACTCATCAGAAGAGGCTTCGGCATCAGAGGAATCGGTCGAATCGGCTGCGTACTTGCTCATGTCAACGTTGTACGACAGATCCTTGGGCATGTCATTGATTACGATATTCGCGTTTTCACGCTGCTCGGCAACCCAATTCTGGAAATCGGTCTGACCTTGGCTGGACTTCAGCATCTGCTTGATGGTGCTTTGGAATTCCGCAGGCAGGGAGTCGTAGGTGACGGTTTCTCCGTCTGCAGGCTGGAACACATCGGTGCATTTGATGATGTGGATGCCATACTGGCTGGTGACCAAACCGCTGACCTGGTCCTTCGAAAGGGCAGAGAGCGCGGTGGTGTACTCGGAGACGAATGAGCTGAGCTTATCCCAGCCAACGTTACCGCCATCGTTTGCGCTGCCGGTATCGGTGGAGTACTGCTTTGCAGCATCCTCGAAGGAGATCTCACCGCCGTTGATCTGATCAAGAACCTTCTGAGCGGTCTCGGTGTCGGTTGAGGTGAAAAGGATGTGCGAGGACTTCTTCGCGCCCTTGAAGTAAGACGAATACATGGTCGCGTAAGAGTTCAAGGTGTCGGCGCTCAGGGAATCGTCGGTGACAGCGTCGACGAACGTCTGAGTGAGCTTCTGGGTGACGAGCGACTCCTTGATGCGCTCGCGATAAGTTTTCTCGGAGAAACCGGCATCCTTCAAGGCGCTCTGCCAAGCATCGTCGCTGGAGTAGTTGGCCTTCATCTGATTAACGTACTGATCAACTTCGCTGTCCTCGACAGTGACGCCCTTGTCGGCGGCACCCTGCTCGGCCAAAGCCTGATCAATATAGGAATCGATCATCTGGCTGCGAACCGATTCGGGGGTCATACCGTTCTGAGCAAGGAACTTGCCCCAGGAATCCTCATCCTCAAGACCGTAGTTTGCGCGAACTGCTTCGACTGAAGCGGTCACGTCAGACTCGAGGATCTTGGTATCGTTAACGGTTGCCGCAACTTTATCGCCCGAAGCGGAACCCGAACATGCCGTAAGGCCAAGGCAACAAGCGAACGCGAATGCGCCGGCAACAACAGCAGAAGCGATCTTGGAGGATTTCATACAGGCATGTTCCTTCGTTTGAATGTTTGAAGTACGTTTCCGAACCAAGTTACGCGGATTTATACGCAATGCCGCGACTGTTTCGCTGTGGATTTTCGCACACTGGCTGATGCTGGTTTCCCTTTGCACAATATGGCTACACTCGATTCATAACAAACGAATCGACAAGTGATGCACAGTGAACTCTATGCCTGAAACAGCGTGCGGATCGACGCATTCCTGATGCGCGAGCGCCGTCGGGTCGATGCGTCCACCGTGCATAAACGCCCGCCCGATCGAACAACCGCCTGTCTAATCCGTGCATGAAAAAGCCGCGCACCCGTTGGGCACGCGGCTGATTTTCGTTCAATCGGTGATGGATTCTGATGGATCCCAACAACGCCGATTATTTCTTGTTGGCCTTACGACGATCGGTTGCCGACAGCAAGCGCTTGCGCATGCGGATCGACTGGGGAGTAACCTCGACCAACTCGTCGTCCTCGATGTACTCGAGAGCCTCTTCCAGCGTGAAGGTTCGCGGCGGGGTAAGCTGAATGGCCTTGTCTGCGGTCGAGGAGCGCTGGTTGCCCAGGTTCTTGGTCTTCTCGACGTTAACGACCATATCGCCTTCCTTGGCAGACTCGCCGACGATCATGCCTTCGTAGCACTCGTCGCCAGGACTAACGAACAGGCGGCCGCGTTCCTGAAGCGTATCAAGAGCGTAAGCAACGGCCTTGCCGGTGGACATCGCGATCATGCCGCCGTTCTTGCGACCGATCATCTCGCCGGAGTACGGACCGTACTCGCGGAAGTGGTGGAACAGGATAGCCTCACCGTGCGTGGCGTTCAAGATGCGGGTCTTCAAGCCCATCGTGCCACGGGACGGAATGCTGAACACGAGGTGGGTGGTGTTCTCGTCGGACGCCATGTCCTCCATGATGCCGCCAGCGGTACCCATAACCTCGATGGCCTTGCCCGAGTAATCGTTGGGAACGTCAACGGTGGCTTCCTCGATAGGCTCGAGCTTCTGGCCGTCCTCGTCGATCTTGTAAACAACCTGCGGACGACCGACCTGGAATTCAAAGCCCTCACGACGCATGGTTTCCATGAGAACGGACAGATGAAGAACGCCGCGGCCCGCTACGCGGACACCGGACTTATCCTCGGTTTCCTCGATGCGCATGGAGATGTTGCTCTCCTTCTCGCGCATGAGACGTTCTTTCAGCTGACGAGCACCGACGATGTCACCCTCGCGACCGACAAGCGGGCTGGTGGAAGCCTCGAAAACGACGGCCATGGTGGGCTCTTCAACAGCGATGGGCTTCATCTCGACGGGATTCTCGGGATCGGTGATGACATCTCCGATGTCGGCATCTTCGACACCGATAACAGCAACGATGTCGCCGGCGGAAGCCTCGGGAACCTCAACCTTGCCAAGCTTGTCGAAAGTGTAGACCTTGCGGATCTGGGCGGTGTAGGGCTCGGCGTCGGGCCTTACAACCAAAACCTGCTGCTTTTCGCGAATCGTGCCGCTGTGAAGGCGACCGACGCCGATACGGCCCTCGTAGCTGCTGTGGTCGACAGTGCAAACCTGAAGAGCGACCGGGCCCTCGGGATCGACATCAGGAGCGGGGATTTCCTTGAGAATAGTGTCAAGCAACGGAACCATGTCCATGTTGCCGTCGTTGGCCTCGTAACGGGCATAGCCGTTAACGGCAGAAGCGTAGATGACGGGGAAGTCAAGCTGCTCGTCGGAAGCGCCAAGCTCGACCATCAGATCGAACACCTTGTCGACGGCGCCTTCAGGGTCGGCGTTGGGGCGGTCGATCTTGTTAACGACGACGACGATGCGCAAGCCGCATTCCAAAGCATGGGACAGAACGAAACGCGTCTGAGGCTTGGGGCCCTCGTAAGCATCAACGATGAGCAGTGCGCCATCGGCCATGTTCAGAACGCGCTCGACCTCGCCGCCGAAGTCGGCATGGCCAGGGGTATCGATGACGTTGATCTTCACGCCCTTGTAAGAAATGGCGATGTTCTTGGAAAGGATAGTGATGCCGCGCTCACGTTCCTGATCGTTCGAGTCCAGAACGCGTTCCTGGACTTCCTGATTCTCACGGAATACGTGAGAGGCCCACAGAAGACGGTCAACCAGGGTGGTTTTGCCGTGGTCAACGTGGGCGATGATTGCAACGTTGCGCAAATTCTCTTGCTTCACTCTTGCTTCTTCCCTTCGATGTTTTGACTTAGCCGCGCGCCTTAAGCCATCTCGTTCTCGATGGCGGCCTTCTCTTTTTTGATCGAATCGAGATTCTCGTTAATGGTGTTGATGGTCTTTTGCGAGGATATCACCTGAACCAC
>URZP01000103.1 GCA_900552365.1 uncultured Coriobacteriaceae bacterium | reverse complement strand
AAGGTCGGTGAGCCTACTTCCTGATTCAGGTGCTCGAAGGAAGGAGAACAATATGAATAACAATTATCCTGAACACACCGAGCCTGCAAAAGCATCGAGGACGCGATCGCCCTCCAAGCCGCCTCGCAGGCTGGATAAAGAGCTCATCAGGGCCTCTCGCACACGATCGGTGGTCGGGCGCGTGCCCTCCCCTTCGGGCGCATCGATCACACGCCCACGATACTGACCGGAAACGATTCGCATTCAGCCTCCTTGAACGACAACGTCTTTGAACAACAAACGCATCTCGCGCGCCAATGCGCGATGATCCTCTTCTTCCAGCATGGGATCGGCTGCAAGGATCTGCGCCGCATCGTCGTGCGCCGCTTCGATGACCTTACCATCGCGCACGATGTTAACCAGTTTCAATCCAGAAGCGCCGGACTGCCTGTTTCCCAGAATATCGCCCTCGCGGCGCAAGGACAAATCGTAGTTCGACAGCTCGAAGCCGTCCTCAGTCTGCTCCATAGCGCGCAATCGCGCCATCGCGACGTCGGACTTCGACCCCGAGATCAAATGCACCTCGCCGGCCTTCGAACCACGTCCAACGCGGCCGCGAAGCTGATGCAGCTGAGCCAAACCGAAGCGATCGGCGTCCTCGACGATCATCACTGTGGCATTCGGAACATTGATGCCAACCTCGATAACCGTAGTAGCAACGAGGACCTGGGTCTCGCCTTTCGCGAACGACTCCATGATCTCGCGCTTCTTCGCGGCGGGTAGCTTCCCATGAAGCAGCTCGACGTGAAAGTCAACGAACGTTTTGCGCTGAAGGAACTCGGCGTAAGACCGAGCCGCGGCAACATCGGTCCCAAGCCCTTGCAAGTCGGACTCATCCTCGATGCTGATCGAAGCGAATTCGTACTCATCGGTGTCTTGATCGCCCTTCGACCCATGACGATCGGCGACGCGCGAGCCAGAGGCGCTTGAAGATTCGTCGCCCCGCTTCGCACCCGTCGCCTTGCCCGCCTCCCCTACCAGCGGGCATACAATATACACTTGCTCACCGCGGCGCAACGCCTCAAGAGCCGCATCATAAGCAGCACCTTTAAGCTGACGGGGGTGAACCGTGGTCGTTCGAGGCATGACGCCCTTGGGCTTTTCGCGCAGGTACGAAAGCGTCAAGTTCCCGAACAGCGCAAGGGCAAGCGAGCGCGGTATGGGAGTAGCCGTTAGATAGAGCGCGTCGGGGTTTTCGCCCTTCGAGAGCAAAGTGGCGCGTTGATCGACGCCGAAACGCTGCTGCTCGTCGATAACCGCCAAGCTCATGTCCCTGAAAACGACGTCGTCCTGCAAAAGCGCATGCGTGCCGAACAGAACCGTGACGGACCCGTCCGCCAAGCGCTTAAGCAAGTCATCGCGCTCTGCCGCCGAGGTTGAGCCGGTAAGCAAGCCCCAGCTAACACCCGCTTTGTCCAAAAGCGGGCCGAGCGATGCGGCATGCTGCTCGGCCAAGATCTCGGTCGGAGCCATGAACGCCGCCTGAGAACCCGTGTCTGCCACCGCGGCTAAGGCATGAGCAGCAACAATGGTTTTACCCGTGCCGACGTCGCCAAGCAGCATATGGTTGGCTGTTCTGTCGGATGCCATCACCGAAAGGATCTGATCGCGAGCCTCGTTTTGACCGTTCGTCAGTTGAAATGGAAGACTGCCGCAAAGCGATTTCATGCAGGGACCGTCGATTACATGGCAGCGGGCGACTTTGCCCTCGCTCCTTCGCGCACTGCTCACCATGAGCGCAAGCTGGAGCATCAAAAGCTCTTCGTAGACCAAGCGTCGCCGCGCAGCGGCTTGCTCCTCCATCGTATGCGGGAAATGGATGCACTCAAAAGCAGCACCGCGACTCATCAGTCGGTATTTCAGCCGAATATCCAACGGCAGCGGATCAAGAACGCCCTTGGTTAAATCGAGCGCGTTGGATACCAAACGGCGCATCATTGCGGGCGAGATTTTCTCGGTTGCGGGGTGAACGGGAACAATGACCCCTTCAACAGCAGACTCTTGCTCGAGCACCTCAAGGAAGGGATTAGTCATGCGCTTGAAGCCGTAATCGAAATCAAGCTTTCCCGCCACGGCGATGGTCATTCCAGGCTTAAGCTTGTCGGCAAGCCACACCTGACGAAACATGGTGAGCATAAGCGTTCCCGTGCCGTCGACCAATGTGATCTCGACCAGGGGTATGCGCTTCGGTCGCTTCACCTGAACGTCGTACACCTGACCGCAAATGGTGCAAACGTCCCCAATGCGCGCGGCGGCAACCGTGGCAACCCTCGACATGTCGATGTAACGCGTAGGGTAATGCGTCACCAGATCACGCACGGTTTTGATATGCAGCTTGGCAAGCACCGAGGCGCGTGCCGGGCTTACCAGCTTGACTCGCGTGACCGGCTCGTCAAGAACGAGCGTTGAGGCAAGGCGAGCCTCCGAAACCAAATCGCGTGCAGCGGTGGTCTGGAGGCTCGCAGTCATGAGATTACAGAAACGGACGATGCCGCTTTACTCGACGGAGAAAATGACGGGGTACAGCGGCTGATCGCCACGATGCTGGTCGATCTCGAGATCGTCGAACTTTTCCTCGATTTTCTCGACCAAAGCATCCAAGGCCTCGTCATCGAAATCGGCACCCGCAAGGATGGTCATGGTGTCGGCGTCTTCCGCCTCCATGGCGTCAAGCAGGGACAGCACGACTTCTGCCACCGAATGGCCAACAGCCTCGATGGAACCGTCCGCAATGCCGATGACGTCGCCGGCGACAATGGGGTTGTCGTGAGCGTCCTTGGAATCCTTGATAGCCGTGGTGACCTCGCCAGTTTTAACGTCGGCGAAAGACTCGGTCATAGCATCGACGTTCTCGTCAAGCGAAGCAGACTCGTCAAAACCGAACATGGCAGCGAAAGCCTGAGGCACGCTCTTCGTGGGAACGACGCCGCAGTTCATCTCAGCGAGCTCGGCAGCGCTCTGAGCGGCCATGATGATATTCGAATTGTTCGGGAGGATGATGACGTTGTCGGCGTTTGCGCTGTTTGCCGCGTCAAGAAGGTCTTTGGTGGACGGATTCATGGTCTGACCGCCGGAAACGACAACATCGATACCGAGACTCTTCAGGATCTTGGCGTTGCCTTCGCCTGCTGCGACGGCCACGAAACCGAACGGCTTGCGCTCGGCGGTAGAAGCCGCCTCGTCGGCCGCAAGGGACTCGGTGCGGGCGACGGTTTGCAGCTGCATGTTGTGGATATGAACCTCGGAAATCTGAGCGTCATGCTCGAGGAACCACTGCAGCACCTGATCGGGACGGTTGGAGTGTACGTGCACCTTGAAGTTGGGATGCATGCCAACCATTAGGTCGCAGTCGCCCATAGTGGGCAGGAATTCCTTAGCCGCATCGACATCGATGGTGTCGGAATGGACCAAGAACTCGGTGCAATAGCGGAACTGGGAACCCTCCCAGTCGTTGATCTGCTCGATCTCGACCTTGGGAGCAGCGTCGCGAGAAATGGCAAGCTCGTCGCCAAGCTGACCCTCCCTGCCGGTAAGGGCCGACACGAAAGCGTCAAGCAAGATGGCGAAGCCGTAACCACCGGCGTCGACGACGTTGTTTTCCTTAAGAACAGGGAGCAGCTCGGGCGTGCGCTGAACCGAGGCATACGACTCGGCAACAACGGCGTCCATAGCCTCTTCAGGGGAAAGCTTCTTCTTGCGCGCATGCTTAGCAGCAGCGGCGGTGTCGCGAAGAACGGTGAGGATAGTGCCTTCAACCGGTTTACGAACAGCCTGGAACGCGACCTCGACAGCTTTGGCGAATGCGGCGTCGATGGTTTCGGCGTTCACCTCGGTTGCGTTAACCGAGCCCTCGCACAGACCACGCAGGATCTGAGAGGTGATAACGCCCGAATTGCCGCGCGCACCCATAAGAGCACCCGTGGTAATAGCCTTCCTGGCTGCGTCGCCCGTGGAGCCGATAGGCAAAGCTGCAAGGTTCTTGACAACGGACTCAATGGTAAGGGACATGTTCGTACCCGTGTCTCCATCCGGCACGGGGAACACGTTCAGGCGGTTGATCTCCTCTTTGCGGCTGGAAAGGACCTTGCTTGCCGCAGCGATCGCGTTGAGGATGTCATTCGCTGAATAGGTTTCTGACATTGTTGAAAAGCCTCTCTGAAAGCTGATACGCTTGTCTATTTACGGACCTTGACGCCTTTGACATGCACATCGACGCCGTCAAGCGGCACGCGCGCATACTCTTTCAAAGCAAAGGAAACCTGATCGACCAGGTTTTGGGAAACGGTGTTGATGTTGATGCCGTATTCGATAACGACGTAAAGATCGACGTGAACGCCAACCTCAGTGGTGGTAATCACCACGCCGCGCCTCAGGCGAGCAACGGGAAGAAGCTTCGCGATGCCCTCGGCGTCAGAGGGAGCGGCCATGCCGACGATGCCGTAGCATTCAAGCGCGGCATGTCCAACGATGTCGGCAAGAACATCGTTCGCCACGTGCAGTTTTCCCGGAATCGGTGCACCCATGGGAACATCCTTTCGATAGCACTGACGTGCATTCTCAGACGCGCGAGAAAACGCGCGTTTTCTGTTTCAATGCGATTCTAAAGTATAAACCCTCTAGGGCTTGGCTCCCCTA
>URZP01000102.1 GCA_900552365.1 uncultured Coriobacteriaceae bacterium | reverse complement strand
GTGCTGGTGCCCGTCGGGTACAGCGCCAGCTGCGACATGGTGACCGAACTGCGGCTTGCCAGCGGCGAGCCTTTGGAAGCGAACGCGTAGGTTTTGGTTTCAAGGATAGGGTGGAACTCGAGATCGTTTATGGCAATGATCTCGGTCAGGGCGCTGCGGTTGGTATGAGAAAGCTGAAGGATGCCGATGTCCTTGCGACCTTCGGCGACGTCTTCGATGATCTGTGGCGCATTTTCGATGCCGAGGAAGAACAAGTCGTTGCTTTCAGGCGAAGCCGCTGCGGTTGCCTTGATTGCTTGGAAGCCAACGCCGACGGGGACGGTAGAGATGCGTAACGATTCGGATTCGTCGGGGTGATCGGCGAAGGCTTCGTCAAGCTGGTCCATGGCGAAGACCACCTTACGAGCGAATTCCAAGAAACGTCCGCCGTCCGACGTTGCATGGGCGCCTTTTCTGCTGCCTTCGAACAGGGGAAAGCCGAGCTTCTCTTCGGCTTGGGAGAGAACGCGCGCAAGCGTCCCCTTCGAAACGTCGAGCTGACGTGCGGCTTCGGAAATAGAACCCGCCGATTCGATGGCAAGGAAGTAGCGAAGTTGTTGAACGGTAAGACCGAGCGATTCCGACATGGTTTCGACCTTGTTTGATTTCTGTCAAACACCGTTGGGATGAAGATCAGGCGGTGTATGACGTTTGGTTGATGCTCGATTGATTCTAACAGAAACGTACGCATAAAGCGCACGAAACCAATCAAACGTTCAGATATAGGAAACTCTTATGGGCATCTTCACCACCTTTGTTCAAGAGGCGAGTATGATGAAATCATCGTACGAAAGTATGTAATCGATGTTTAATCGTATGCAAAAGGCGTACGAAACATCGAGGGAGAAAAGGGAGGGAAATATGCTTCGATCGAAAGGCCTGACAGACAAGATGCTGCTTCTGGGCATCGACGGCATGGATCCGCGTTTTGCGCGCGTCCTGGTCGATGAGGGCAAGATGCCCAACTTGAAGAAGCTGATGGAGAGGGGCGCCTGCCGCGAGGATCTTCGCATGCTGGGTGCCAATCCCACCATCACGCCGCCGATGTGGGCAACGCTTGCCACGGGCGCATACCCCATGACGCACGGCATCATGGACTACAACCTGTCTGCCGAAAACGACAAGGACGTCACCATCGGCGCATTCAGCTCGCGCTTCCTGAAGGCCGAGCCGCTGTGGAACGTCACCGCTGAAGAGGGCAAGAAGACGCTGGTCATGCATTGGCCCGGCGGCTCGTTCCCTCCGACCACCGATTCTGAGAACCTCACCGTCATCGACGGTTCTTCGCCCGGAGCTTGCTGCGCATGGTCCAGCGTCCGCGACCTCGACATGGTCTACGTGGCCAGCACCAAGTGCCCCAAGCCCAACTACCTGCCCATGGCAACCCTGACCTCCGAGCTTGAGGGCGACGAGCCCCTGAAGTTCCTGTATCCGCCCGTACACGATGGCATGCCCATGTCCTCCGGTGGCGTTACCCCCGAGGCCAAGGAGCGCCTGAAGGGTTACCAGAAGTGGTACAAGGAGTTCATCGACGTTCCCGGCTACAAGCCCGATTCTTCGTTCGTCGTTGACAACGTTCTTTACGAAGAGGGCAAGGGCCTTATGTGGAACGTTGCCGACTTCCCGACCGGCGTTTCCTTCTCGCCCGTGTGGCCTGCGCACGACTGGGGCTTCGATGTTCCGGCCGATGCCAAGGAATTCCTGATCATCACCTTCTACGGCAAGGTTCAGCGTTTCGGCCTTATCACCAAGGGCGAGTCCGGCGCATACGACACTGTTGCCATCTACAAGGACAAGCAGACGGCCGAGCCCGTTACCGTTCTGACCGAGGATGCTGGCCTGGTTGGCGTTTACGACGAGGTTCCTTCCAAGGAAGGCCCCGAGCCCGTTTACCGCAACATGCGCCTGCTCAAGATCGGCGAGGACGGCAACTACGTCCGCATTTGGGCCTCCCGCGGCATGAGCTGCACCGACGACTCCGTGTTCTTCCCCAAGGAGAACTTCGCCGAGATCGTCAAGCGCTTCGGTCCTCCGCAGCCCACCAGCCAGATGTGCGGCAACGACGCCGACCTCATCCTGAAGTGCAACAACGAGCAGTGGATCAAGGCCGCCGAGTGGCAGTCCAACGTCATCCATTACTTCATCGAGGAAAAGGGCACCGAGGTCGTCTTCAGCCACTTCCACAACATCGACCTGCAGAGCCACAACTACATGAAGTACATGAAGAACCGCGAGACCTCTCGTTACGACGAGTCTGAGGTTCGCAAGTTCGCCGAGGCCACCTACAAGGTCACCGACGACTATCTGGGAAGCTTCATGCACCTCATCGACGAGGGCTGGACGCTGGCTATCTTCTCCGACCATGCACTCATTTCCTGCGAGGTTGAGGCTGTGGCCATGGGCGACAACACCGGCGTTTCGCTGGAGCCGCTGCACAAGATGGGCTACACCGTGCTTAAGACCGACGAGAACGGCAAGGAGCTGCCCGAGGTCGACTGGACCAAGACCAAGGCGATCATGACCCGCTCCAACAGCATCTACATCAACGTCAAGGGCCGCGACCCGCACGGCATCGTCGACCCCGCCGACAAGTACGAGCTCGAGGAGCAGATCATCACCGATCTGTACGGCTACAAGCACCCCAAGACCGGCCATCGCATCTTCGACCTGGCTGTCCACAACAAGGAAGCCGTTCTGTTCGGTTTGGGCGGCCCGATGGGCTCTGATATCGTGTTCTTCGTCAACGAGAACTACGCCGAGGACCATGGTGCCGGTTTGTCCACTGCTACCGGTCATAACGACACCTCGCTCGGCCCCATCTTCTGCGTTGCCGGCCCGGGCATCAAGGAAGGCTATCGTACCGACATGTATATCCGCGAGGTCGACCTGGCTCCTACGGCCGCTGTTCTTCTGGGCGTCGACTTCCCTGCTCAGTGCGAGGGTTCGCCTGCGTACGACATCTTCACCGAGCGCGTCTAAATAACGTCGCCGTTCTCGGTGGGTGAGTCCATAGAGCTAGGCAGCGGGCGCGAGTTTGTAGGAACAAGCGGGCCGCGTTGCCCAAGGGCTTTATCTAGGAACAAACAGGTGAAGCGTCTAGAAAGGCGCTTCACCTGGGGCTCCGACTTCAATTCACCGTTTCATATTCTGTTGAAACAGAGCGAAACAACGCACTGTTTAGATTAGTGCGCTCTTTCGCCCCGATCGAATGGATTCAATAGTATGGATGCAACTAAAAAATCGCCCGCGCTGATTCATTACATCATCGTCGCGGCATTCTGTCTGTTCTTCCGTTTTGTGCCGGGCTTTGCGGGCATCACCCCGCTCGGCATGGCCATCTTGGGCTGCTTCATCGGTGCAGTCTACGGTTGGATCACCATTGATATGCTCTGGCCCAGCCTTATGGGCCTGTTTGGCATGGGCCTTACCTCCATCGGCATGGAGAAGGTCGCCGCAACGTGCTTCGGATCGCTGCCTGTTCTCGGCTTGATCCTTTGCATGGGTGTTGTTGGCGTTGCCATGAAAACCGGTGCTTTCGACTGGTTGGTCACCTTGCTTCTGGGTAACAAAGCCATGCAGGGCAAGCCTTGGTTCACCATTTGGTTGGTTATGCTCATTGCTTGGCCGTTCGGCGCGTTCAACCCCATCATCATGATGGTCGTCTTCGGCGCCTTCATCACCAGCATCCTGAAAGCATGCGGTGTTAAGCATAATGACAAGCTTGCCGTGTTCTGGTACCTTGGCTGCGCTTTCTCCCTGATGCTTGGTCAGATCCTGCTGCCGTTCATGGGCACCGGCCTTACGTTCTACTACAGCTTCATGACCATGTTCCCGAACCTCAGCATGCAGTTCGTGCCCTACATCGTGTTCATGATTCTCATGGGCGTCGCAATGATCTCTGTGTACGTTTTTCTTATCATGAAGATCATCTTCCGTGTTGACGCTGCTCCCGTTGCCAAGTACTGCAACGAGTGCGAGACCCCGAAGTGCAGCCGCGACCAGAAGATCGCTCTTATCTTGTTTGTTGCCTTCCTGGCTATTGTTATTGCAAGTTCCCTGAACTTCGGTCCGGTTTCCGACTTCCTGAAGAAGTTCGGCCTGCTCGGCAGCTGCCTTTCTGTTGCTCTGTTCGTCCCGATTATCAAGTCCGAGAACGGTGGACCCTTGGCCAGCCTCGAAGAGATGTACACCATGTGCAACTGGGGCCAGGTCTTCATGATGGGTCTGATCATGGTCTTCTCTACCTATCTGGGTGGTCAGGATACCGGCATCACCAGCGCCATGGCTATGCTGTTCATGCCATTCATGGGTATGTCTCCGTGGGTTTTCATCGTTATTGCCCTTGTCATCTCGGTTGTTCTCACCAACGTTGCGAACAACATGCTCATCGGCGTTATGGTCATGCCCTTCCTGGTTAACTTCGCAACCCAGGCTGGCATCAGCCCGACGATGATCATCGTCCTTCTGTGGATCATGGTTCAGTTCGCTCTGGCAACTCCTGCCGCTTCGCCGGTTACCGCCGTCGCGATGACTCAGGAGATGGCTGACGCTCAGACCATGACCAAAGCAGCCTTGAAGATCCTCCCTATCATGATTGTCATTGGTCTTGTTGTGGGCGTTGCGATCTCGCAACTGGTCTTCGGCCTGCTTGGCTAGTAAGCTTTCTCCCTGCAAGTAGAAACCCTCCCCGAGTATTTGCTTGCTATCTTTCCAAGGCAGGAG
>URZP01000101.1 GCA_900552365.1 uncultured Coriobacteriaceae bacterium | reverse complement strand
ATGAAGGACTGCCACAGTATAATCTAGCCTATGCAGTGAACCAGAAGGATTCTACACCGTTGTTTTATGAATTGGAATTCACGGCGGAGCTTCTTCCCGCTGAAGAGCAAAACCCCATAATCCGTTCCGCGCGGGAGGAGTGCCGCTCGCAATTGGTCGATGCTCTTGTCGGCGGTGCGGGCCGTCTTATGAACACGGGCGAGGCGAGGCAGTCTTTGTGGCTTGCGCGATCGGCGTTAAGGCTTGACCCGCTTCGTGAGGACTCTTATGCCGTGCTCATGATGGCGCAATCAGCGCTTGGGCAAAGAACGGCCGCCATCATGACGTTCTTCAAGTGCAAGCGAATGCTGTCCGAGCAACTGGGACTCGATCCGTCGCCGCAGGTTAAAAGCATATACGAGGCTTTGATCGACCCTCTTGGAGGGCAGGACATCGAACGGGCTTAGAAGCGCATTCGCTGTGGATACGCGCGAGGCGGTTTAGGCATGGCGAACCGCTTGGGGTAAGATGATTGGCTGTACTATTATCCTCAAATCGGAAATCGAAACGGCAGGATGTTCATGGCTGGATTTCTCTCGAAATTGCTCTCCTTCGGCGAGGGCAGGCAAATGAAGAAATATCAAGAGCAGGTTGATGTCATCAACGGCCTCGAATCGCAAATGGAGGCGAAATCCGACGACGAGCTTCGTGCAATGACTGCGGCCTTCAAGCAGCGTCTCGACGCAGGTGAAGATCTCGATAGTCTTTTGTGCGAGGCTTTTGCTGTGACGCGTGAGGCTTCGAAGCGCACCATCGGTTTGCGTCATTTCGATGTTCAGCTGATCGGCGGCATGGCTTTGAACGCCGGTGGTATCGCCGAGATGAAAACCGGTGAAGGTAAAACATTGGTCTCAACGCTCGCGGGCTACCTGAACGCCCTTACGGGCAACAACGTCCATATCGTCACGGTTAACGACTATTTGGCAAAGCGAGACAGCGAGATGATGGGGCGCATCTATCGCTTCCTGGGCATGGAGGTAGGCCTCATTCAAAACGGCATGCGCGGTGACCATAAGAAGCGTGCTTACGCTGCCGACATCACCTATGGAACCAACTCCGAGTTCGGTTTCGATTATCTGCGCGACAACATGGTCACCAAAGCCGAGGAACGCGTGCAGCGCGGTCATCACTTCGCCGTCGTCGACGAGGTCGACTCGATCCTCATCGACGAAGCACGTACCCCGCTTATCATCTCAGGTGCGGGTTCCGCGGCCGCTGACATGTACAACAAGTTTGCACGCGCTGTTCCCTCGCTGCAGGAAGGCGTTGACTTCGAGCTTGATGAGGGCAAGCGCACCATTATCACCACCGAGGTCGGCTTGGCCAAGGTGGAAACCCTGCTTGGCATCGACAACATCTACGCCGATACCACGGGCCAGTTGGCCAATCACCTGCAGCAGGCACTGAAGGCGCAGTTCATGTTCCACCGCGACGTCGACTACGTCGTTACCGGCGGCGAAGTCAAGATCGTCGACGAGTTCACCGGCCGCATCATGGAGGGACGCCGTTGGTCTGAAGGCCTTCATCAGGCTGTCGAAGCAAAGGAGCACGTGCAGGTCAGGGAAGAGAACCAGACCCTTGCTACCATCACGCTGCAGAATTACTTCCGTCTATACGACAAGCTTTCGGGCATGACGGGTACCGCCATGACCGAGGATGCCGAGTTCCGTGAGATCTACAAGCTGGGTGTTACGGCGATCCCTTCGAACAAGCCTGTCATCCGTAAAGATATGAACGACTTGGTTTACCGAACCATCGACGCCAAGTTCGATGCCGTTGCCGATGAAATCGAAGAGCGTAATGCCTCTGGCCAGCCGTGCCTTGTTGGCACGGTCTCCATTGAGAGTTCCGAGAGGCTTAGCCGCATCCTTGACAAGCGCGGTATCAAGCATGAAACCCTGAATGCCAAGAATCACGAGCGCGAGGCTCATATCGTCGCTCAGGCTGGCCGCGTCGGCGCTGTCACCATTGCAACCAATATGGCTGGTCGTGGCACCGACATCCTTCTTGGCGGCAATCCCGAGGTTCTTGCTAACGACATGCTCCGTCAGCGTGGCTATAACCCCGATGTCTCGCCTGAGTCTGTTGCTCGCGCGAAGGAGGTTGTTGATAAAGGCCTTGAAAGTGACGATCCCAAGATCGTGGCACGTGCCAAGCAACTCTCCGAGGCGCTTGCGAAGGAAGCTCCTGCGCCGACTGACGAGCAGCGCGCCGCTGCATTGGCCGATGCCAAGAAAATCACCGAAGCCGAGCATGAGAAGGTTCTTAAGGCGGGCGGTTTGGCGGTTATCGGCACCGAGCGCCACGAGTCTCGCCGTATCGACAACCAGCTTCGCGGTCGTTCGGGTCGTCAGGGCGATCCCGGCGTCACGCAGTTCTATCTTTCGCTTGAAGACGACCTCATGCGTCGTTTCGGCGGCGACCGTATGGACAAGGTTTCTGCCATGATGCAGAAAACCCAGCTTCCCGATGATCAGCCCATTCAGGCGGGTCTTGTGTCAAAATCCATCGAGAGCGCGCAGCGCACGGTTGAAACCATGCATTTTGCAGCTCGTAAGAACGTTCTCGAGTACGACGATGTCATGAACTTGCAGCGTACGGCTATTTATGCTGAGCGTAACAAGATCCTTGACGGCAAGGACATGACCGATCGTATCCCCGAGATCATGTCCGATGTCGTCACGCGCATCGTTGACGAGAACTGCGATGCTAAGATGCCCAGCGACGACTGGGACATCACTGCGGTGAACACCTGGATCACCAGCATGACGGGCCGTACCGATTTCGATTGCGCTCAGGTCGATCATGAAGACGATCCCGCTCTTCTCGCCGAGGCCATCGTCGACTATTTCGGTGAGGTCTACTCCCAGAAGTCCGTGATGATCGGCGAGGAGGTTATGCGTTCGCTCGAGGCTCAGATCATGCTTCGCATCATCGACACTCGTTGGATGGCCCATCTTCAGGATATGGACTATCTGCGCGCTGGCATCGGTCTGCGCGCCCTTGGTCAGCGCGACCCTCTTACCGAGTATCGCGAAGAGGCATATCAGGCGTTTGCTCGTATGACGGGCGGCATGTACGAGGACTACCTGCGCACGCTTTTGCGTCTCGAAGTCGCAAAGCCCGACAGTCAAAGCAAGATGCCAGCCGAGCGAAACATCCTTTCGGGCCGCTTGAGCTATTCGAACCCCGAGGCCGCTTTGGATGCCCCGCAGACCGGTCAGGCTCCTGCGCGCGCATCTCAGCCGCAGGGTATCCCGCCTCAGCGTCCGCAAGAGGCGGTCAAGCCGCAAACGTACGTGAAGGACAAGGACGATCCTTACGCAAATGTCGGCAGGAACGATCTGTGCCCCTGCGGAAGCGGCAAGAAGTTCAAGAAGTGCCACGGGCGTTTCGCGGACTAGCGTGCGTTAACGATACGGAGCAATAATGGCCGACAGCAAATCATTCGACATCGACGAGATAAAAGGCCGTCTTGATGACGCTTATGCCTTCTTGCATATCGAGGACAAAACTGCCGAACTCGGCAACCTCGACGCCGAGATCGCGAACCCGTCTTTTTGGGATGACGCCGTCCACGCACAAAGCGTTTCGCGTCAAGCGGGTAATCTGCGTGCTTGCATCAGCGAGTACGAACAGGCTCGCTCTTTCTTCGCCGATGCGACTGCTGCACTCGAGCTTGCAGACGAAGACAAGGCCTTCGCTGCCGAGGCCGATGAGGATCTTTCCAAACTCGATCAACTTCTCGACCAGCTTGAGATCTCGTCGTGGTTCTCGGGTCGCTTCGACGCAGGCGATGCCATCATCAGCGTGAACCCGGGGCAGGGCGGTCTTGAGGCCCAAGACTGGACTCAGATGCTTTACAACATGTACGCGCGCTACGCCGGCAAGAAGGGCTGGAAAGTTCACTCCCTTGATATCGTTCCTGGTGAGGGCATTGGTCTTGACAAGGCGACATTCCAGATCGAAGGCAGAAACGCCTATGGAATGCTTCGCAGCGAGATCGGCGTCCATCGTTTGGTTCGCATTTCTCCGACCGACGACAAGAAGCGCCGTCACACCACGTTTGCCAGTGTCGAGGTCCTTCCCGTTCTTCCCGATGATATCGAGGTCGATCTGAATCCGTCGGATGTCCGCGTCGATGTGTACCGCTCGAGCGGCCCCGGCGGTCAGTGCGTCAACACTACTGATTCCGCCGTGCGACTCACCCACGTTCCCACCGGCATCGTCGTCACCTGCCAAGACCAGAAAAGTCAGCTTCAGAACAAGGAAGCTGCTTTCCGTGTTCTGAAGGCTAAGCTATACGAGCTCGAAGAACGAAAGCGCGCCGAAGAAATCGATGCTTTGCGTGGCGAGCGTATGGAGAACTCTTTCGGCAGCCAGATCAGGAATTATGTCTTGTATCCCTATCAGCTGGTGAAGGACCTTCGAAGCGGAGTCGAGACCAGCAACGTCGACGCGGTTCTTGGTGGCGATCTCGATGAGTTCGTGATCGGGTATCACAAGTGGAGGGTCTCCCAATAGGGCTTAACGGGTCCAAGGCAAATCTTTGTGCACGTAGCCGGGCGTTTTGTTATCAAACGCCCGGTTTTTTTACTGCCAGCAGGCTTTCTTCCTGCCGTTGATTCCAGGTTTGCCCGAATCAGAAATAATATGAACACCCCTTCGCCATCTGGCACGTTCCCTCTCTCGTTGTACAATAGCGAAAGTAATGTTCACAGCCGCAA
>URZP01000100.1 GCA_900552365.1 uncultured Coriobacteriaceae bacterium | reverse complement strand
AGCTCAAGACTACTATTAATTAACCTGATATCGAAAACGAAGCGTTTTACTGTTCCCAAAACCAAAAGCCTTGATATCATTTGGAGCGATACATTGACTAAGCCGTGCTTGAAGCTGCAAGCACGGCTTGATTTCAGAGAGGACGAGAATCATGAAACTCGCAATCCCCAGCGAAACCGACCAGATGCTCGAAAGCGTCCGCAGCGGTCACTTCGGCCACAGCCCGTACTTCACCATCGTCGAATTCGACGATGGCATGAACATCGCCAACGTCGAGGCCGTTAAGAACGTCGACCATGACAAGTATGGCTGCGGCAGCGTCATCGATTACGCTATGACCCTTAGCATCGACGCCATCCTTGCCGTTGGCATGGGCACTCCTCCGCTGATGCGCTTCACTCAGGCCGGCATCAAGGTTTTCGCTGAAACCGAAACCCCTATCGTTGGCGATGTTGTCAAGAAGTTCATTGCTGGTGAAGTTTTCCTGATGGACCCTTCCACCGCCTGCCAGCACTAATTCGCACCTGCACGCGAATTGACAGGAAGCGCCTCCCTGTCAATTCGCAAACCGCTCCAATGCAAACGCCCGACTCGCACTTACTGCGAATCGGGCGTTTTTCGTACATATCGTGCGCCAAAAGCGACACCACGCCTATGAAGTTGAACTTAGAGCTTCTCCGGCATCTTCGGTTTCTTTGCAGTAACGCATACATGACCGGATTTCACATCGTCGTAGATCTGGATCCTCTTGAAGCCGGCGTCGCGCAAAAGAGCGTCGAGCTCACGCGGTGTGTAGATGGTCATACCCGGAGTACGCATTGCCATAAAGTAATGATCCGAATCGGAGCCATCGGCCTCGTTGCAGATAAGCAGCGTGCCACCGGGGAGCATGACCCTTTTGATCTCTTCAAGAGCTGCCGGGACATCTTTCCAGAAGTAGATGGTCTCGAAAGCGGTAACGACATCGAAAGCGCTGTTGGGAAGCGCAGACATGTCGGCAGCCTCGGACTGCTGGATGGTTGCGCGTCCCTCTTCAACTGCCTTAGCGTTGTACTCGATGGACTTCCGAACCGAAAGAGGCGATGGGTCGATGCCGACGACCTCGCCAAAAGGGATGCGGTCAAGAAGGCGCGCGACGTTGGCGCCGCCGCCGCATCCAATATCAAGAGCATATTCCATGTCATCGCTGAACTGGACATATTGGAATGCCCAATTGGCAAGTTGCTCGTGCGTGCCGCCGTTCATGCGGTCAAGCATCGCGCTTCCAACTTCGCCCTCGGGCATACCGGGATTCTCACGTGGCTCTTCAGCCATGGCCCTCTCCTTCGAACTGCGCCGGGGTGCCGGCGACAAACGTTGTTTTCGCCTTCTTAGGATATCAGCTTGCCGCGCTTGAGGTAAACCCGAAACCAAACAACCACGCAAGCTGATAGAATGGATGGACTGCATTCATACCGCTTCAACACGGTTATCGAACAATCAGGAGATCACATGGCAGAGTTCATCTACCAAATGCACAAAGCGCGCAAGGCCCATGGCGACAAAGTCATCCTTGACGATGTCACGATGGCCTTCTACCCTGGCGCTAAAATCGGCGTCGTAGGCCCCAACGGCATGGGCAAGTCCACCCTGCTCAAAATCATGGCGGGCATCGAAGAGGTTTCCAACGGTGACGCAAAGCTCACGCCAGGCTACTCGGTTGGCATCCTGCTTCAGGAGCCGCCGCTGGACGACACCAAAACCGTTAGGGAAAATGTGGAGATGGCATTCGCCGACACCATCGCGAAAATCGCCCGCTTCAACGAGGTTTCCGGCGAAATGGGCAATCCCGATGCCGATTTCGATGCCCTGATGGAGGAAATGGGCCGCCTGCAGGACGAAATCGATGCAGCCAACGGCTGGGATTTGGACAGCCAGCTTTCCCAGGCAATGGACGCGCTTCAGTGCCCCGATCCCGACGAGATGGTCGATCACCTTTCTGGCGGCGAGCGCAGGCGCGTCGCTCTGTGCAAGCTTCTTCTTGAAGCTCCCGACCTGCTTCTTCTTGACGAGCCCACCAACCACCTCGACGCCGAGAGCGTTCTGTGGCTCGAGCAGTTCCTGAAGAACTACCAGGGCGCCGTCCTGGCCGTCACCCACGACCGCTACTTCTTGGACAACGTCGCCGAGTGGATCTGCGAGGTCGACCGCGGCACCCTTTACCCTTACAAGGGCAACTACTCCACCTACCTCGAGACCAAGGCCGCACGTCTGGAGTCCCAGGGACAGCAAGATCAGCGTCGCGCCAAGAAAATGAAGTCTGAACTGGAATGGGTCCGTAGCTCCCCGAAAGCCCGTCAAGCAAAGAACAAAGCTCGTCTTGAGGCTTACGAGCGCATGGCATCCGAAGCCGAGGCCCAGAAGCGCAACGTCGACTACACCGAGATCAACATCCCCGTCGGTCCGCGTCTGGGATCGAAAGTCATTACCGCCGAACACCTGCACAAGGCTTTCGGCGACCGTGTTCTCATTGACGACCTGTCCTTCGATTTGCCGCGCAACGGCATCGTCGGCGTCATTGGCCCGAACGGCGTTGGCAAGTCTACCTTGTTCAAGATGATCGTCGGCCTTGAGCAGCCCACCTCGGGTTCGCTGGAAATCGGCGAAACCGCGAAGATCTCCTACGTCGATCAGATGCGCGCGGGCCTTGACGGCGACAAGAATGTCTGGGAAGTCGTTTCCGGCGGCCTTGATCACATGATGGTTGGCGAAACCGAGGTTCCTAGCCGCGCCTACGTTGCCGCATTCGGCTTCAAGGGCTCCGATCAGCAGAAGCCCGCCAACGTGCTCTCCGGCGGCGAACGAAACCGCTTGAACCTCGCCCTTACGCTTTCTCAGGGCGGAAACCTACTGCTTCTTGACGAGCCCACCAACGACCTCGACACTGAGACCATGGAAAGCTTGGAGGAAGCACTGCTCAAGTTCCCTGGCTGCGCCGTTATCACCAGCCACGACCGCTGGTTCCTCGACCGCATTGCCACCCATATCCTTGCATGGGAAGGCACCGACGAAAACCCTGGTGCGTGGTACTGGTACGAAGGAAACTTCGCCGATTACCAAAAGAACCGCATCGAACGCCTGGGTGCCGAGGCTTCGAAGCCGCACCGCATCCATCGCAAGCTCACGCGCGATTAAGTCGCACTCGCTTTCAGCCGGCACTTACCCAAGGTGTCGGCTTTTTCTTTTCGTAAACCTTCGGACACGAAAAACCCTGCTCATTGCGGGCAGGGTTTTCAACAATCGGTATGCGATGCTGTCTACTCGCAGGTAGCACCAACGCGCTGCTGGTAGTGAATACCGGACTCAGCCTCGTCAACGATATCGGTTGCATAGTCGTCGTAAGGCTTAACGTCATAGCCGTCAACCTTGAAGGTGCAGCTGGGGGACATGTAAATCCAGTTGCAGTCCTTACGCAGGCGCAAGCCGGAGAACACATCCTCCATAGAATGAGCGGTCAAAGCTGAGTAGCCGGTAAAACCACCGTCGGCGGCGCTTTCAGCAGCCTTAAGCGACTTGGCACCGAACCAGCGAGTAAGGATGGCTTCCTTGCTGTACTCATCGTGAACATGCTCGACGCCCTCGCCGAAGTAACGAGCTGCGGTGGGATCGCCCTGCCAGTTGCCCTCGCCGCCAACGATAAGGAACTTAGCGTCGGTGCCGGCAACCAAATCGCACACATGCATGACATACTTGAAATGCTTGGCGATAAGCTGATCTGCCCAAATACCGTTGGCATCGATAACCACGTCAAAGCCAGCCAGATCTTCCTTGGTAAGATCCATCGGCTCCTTCTTAACGACCTGAGAGGCAACAGTGGTGTTGTCGTTGACAACGAACACAGTCACGTCGTTACCGCGCTTGATGGCCTCTTTGACGATCGGGCGACCATAGTGACCATTTGCGGCGATTACTGCGATCTTCTTTGCCATGCCTTTTCCTTTCCTCTTCCGGACAACCCGGATTGTGCATCAGAAACGCCTCAAATTGGGTGTTGCGTTTCGTCCGCCTTTCTCCTACAAGTTGGATTGTACTCCACTTTCGGCCGCTGAATCGACGGATATCGAAAGGGGTCCTACCGTTCGCCGAATGGCGTTATGCCGTTAGTCGCACGTCACGCCGATGCGCTGCTGGTAATGAATACCCGACTCGATCTCGTCAACAACATCGACAGCATAGTCGTCATAAGCTGCAACCGACTGGCCGGCAACGGTGAAGTCGCACGACGGGGACATGTAAATCCAATTGACGTCCTTGCGCTTCTTCAAACCCTCGAACACGGACTCCATACTTGCGGGGCGATCGCCGAAAGAGTCGGTGAAACCATCGTCTGCCAACGGAGCAAGACCGCTCATGAAGGAGTCGCTGCCAAACCACTTGGTCAGGATCGCACGATTGGCGTTGTACTCGTTGTGCTCATGAACGGTGCCCTGGCCAAACCAGCGTGCCAGGGTGGAGTCGTCGTAAGACGTGCCCTCACCACCGACGATGACAAGTTTCGCATCGGTGCCAGAAAGGCAGTCGCAAAAATGGAAAAGCGCTGCGTAGTGATTCGGCAGGAGCTCGTCAGTCCAAGCGCCGCCCGCATCAACCACTGCGTCGAAGCCCGCAAGGTCTTCCTTGGTAAGGTCCATGAACTGCTTCTGGACAACCTTGGAAGCAATGGTGGTGTTCTCATTCTGCACGAACACCGTCACGTCATCGCCCCTTTTGACGGCCTCTTTGACGATAGGGCGCCCAGAAGGGCTGTTGGCTGCGATCACAGCGATTTTCTTGCTCATCGATCCTATCCTTTCGTCTCTTCATGCATGACTGCATGCGGCACCAAGGAACCGTTGCATCGGCTCCTCAGCACCCCTTCAAACTACGTTGAGACAACTTTAACGCTTTTGCATCAGATAGTG
>URZP01000099.1 GCA_900552365.1 uncultured Coriobacteriaceae bacterium | reverse complement strand
TCAAACGACACAACGGAGAAACGACCAGCAATGAGGAACGAAGAAGAAAACTGGCTTGAAGATGCCTTCAACGAAAAAAAAGATCAGGAACTCAATGATGCTCGAATGGGTGGATCATCCAAGCTTCTTATCGGCTGCGGTTGCCTTGGTGCCGTCATCTTGACCGTCATCTTCTTCGTTTCCAGCCTTGGTCTCCTCAGCGCTCTTTCGGCAGCATAGAGGAGTCCGTTTTGAGCGATCAGTCCATTGCCAGCATGCGCTCTCTGCTGAATCAGCGTGGGGTTCTTCTTGCGCCTCTCGCTGGCGTGAGCGATTTGGTGTTTCGTCAAATCAACCGCGAGCACAAAGCCGATCTCACCTACACCGAAATGGTTTCCGCAAAGGGGCTCTCGTACGCAAACGAGAAGACCCGACATCTTTTAGATCTCGCTGAGAACGAGGATATTGTCGCCGTTCAGGTTTTTGGACACGAACCCGAGGTCATCGCACGAGAAGCCGCTTGGATCGAAGAGCAGCTTCAAGACAGGTTGGCCTACATTGACATCAACATGGGTTGCCCTGCGCGAAAAATCGTGTCGAAAGGCGATGGCTCTGCCTTAATGAAAACGCCAGAACTTGCCTCTCGAATCGTCGAATGCGCCTCTGAAGCGATCAATCATCCCGTCACGGTCAAATTCCGGCGCGGATACAATACCGGCGACGAAACCTGTGTTGAATTCGCCAAGCGCATGGAGCAGGCAGGCGCTGCAGCTTGCGCCGTTCACGGGCGTTTCGCCATGCAGATGTACAGCGGGCGCGCGGATCGGGACGCCATTCATAGGGTAGTGGATGCTGTGGAGATCCCTGTTATTGGAAACGGCGACATCACGTCGGGGCAAGATGCTCTGAACATGCTCGATGAAACCGGCTGTGCCGCCATCATGATTGGGCGAGCTGCTCAGGGAAACCCGTGGATTTTCGAAGAAGTGAAAGCCGCCAAAGAGGGGGTTGCCTGGAACCCGCCAAGCGCAACCGAGCGAATCCAGCTTGCCAAGCGCCACGCCGAATTAATATCCCATCTTCCCGGTAAACCGCTTTCTCGTATGCGCAAGCACGCCATGTGGTATGTTGCGGGTCTCCCCGGAGCCTCTATCGCGCGCGGCAAATTCAACCTGTGCAACACCCTTGACGACTTCAATACCGTATTCGACGAACTGCTTGCCTACGAGAATTAGGAGCCGACATGCCTCATGATCCCTATGGTGCGATGTACGTTCACATACCGTTCTGCAAAAGCCGTTGCGCTTACTGCGACTTCGCAACTGAAGCCATCCCAAACGACTCCAAGGTGATCGACGAGTACATCGAGAGTCTGGTCATCGACATAAGGCGTCAATCGAAGGCCGACGAACTAGGCTCGATCAAAACCATCTACATTGGCGGGGGCACGCCTTCCTACATCGGACTTTCCCGCCTTTCCAGTCTGCTGTATGCCATTTCGCTTTCGGTCATCACAACGCGTCCGGATATGGAGTGGTCGATGGAGGCGAACCCCGAAAGTATCGACGAACGTCTGATCAGGGATATCTGGGCCATGGGAGTTAATCGACTTTCGATTGGGGTCCAAAGCTTCGACGACGACGTGCTGTCATTTTTGAGAAGGCCGCATGATGCCGCTACCGCCAAACAGGCAGTGAAAACCGCGCAAAGTCGATTCACGAATATCAGCGTCGATCTGATGTGCGGCATTCCAGGGCAATCGGACGAATCGTTTGCCGATAGCGTGAAAACCGCAATCGAACTGGGCGTTACCCATGTCAGCATCTATCCGCTCACCATTGAGGAACACACTCCGTTCTACCGCGACGTGATGGCAGGCCTCATCCCCGAACCAGACGACGATGTCGAGGCTCGTCATATGAAAATAGCTCAGAGCATTCTTTCCGAGGCTGGCTTTGCTCGTTACGAGGTTGCAAGCTATGCCAAGCCTGGCTATGAATGCAAGCACAACATCGCCTATTGGACTGGGGTGCCCTACATCGGATTCGGTAGAAGCGCCGCTACTATGACCCAAAACGATGAACGCCGCATGCGCATGACCGACGGGGTTGTGACGGACGATCTCAGCCGCCCCGAACGAGAAGCTGAGGATCTCATGCTTGGGATGCGTATGACGCGTGGCATTTCTCATGAACGGGTCAATCAGGCGAAACTCTACCTTAACGGCGTGGATCAAGCCTTCGCAAAGCTGCAAGACAAGGGACTGGTTGCCTGCACCGACGAGGGCTTTGCGCCAACTGAGAAAGGCTGGCTTTGCGGCAACGAGCTTTACGGCGAGCTGTTTTCGCTTGCATAGCGAATCTGTTGTCACTGGACGCGAAAAGTGCCGTTAGGTAACGGTTCGGTGCAAATAGCGTTTTGAAACCGACTGGCTTAGCGCTCTCACATCCATACTGCTAGAATACGGGTGCTGTTCTTATAACCGATCAGCAGATTCGCAAACATTTTGAACAGGGAAGGGTGATGGCAGTGCTATCCGATCGTCGTCAGCGTGTTCTTTCTGCGCTGATCGAAGAGTACGTAGAACGTGCATTGCCCGTTGGCTCTAGAACTCTTACCGAGCGCTATCAGCTTGGGGTAAGTCCCGCTACGGTTCGCAATGAGCTTTCGGCCCTCGAGGAGCAGGGATACATTTCACAGCCCCACACCTCTTCGGGTCGTATTCCCACCGATTTCGGCTATCGCGCGTTCGTAGACGAACTCATCTCTTCGGGCGTGGTGCAAGATGACGAACGCTCCAGGGCGGCCGTCACACACCTTAGGAACAGCGCACGCGAGCTCGATGACCTGATGGAGCAAACTTCAGCAGCCCTTTCGCATCTTACCGACTGCCTTTCCATTGTTCTTGCTCCGGTAATTGAAGAGCGCAAAGTGCGCCAAATCACTCTGATCTCGCTTGATGCGCATCACGCGGTTATCGTCATCGTCACCAAATCGGGAGATGTCCTCAATCGCAAAATCGACTTCAAAGACGAAGTTTCCGCTGACGAATTGTCACGCGTTCAAAAACTGTTGAACAACGCGTTCTGCGCGCGGTCAAGCGAAACCGGCCGCATTTTCGATATTGCAACGCATCTAAAAAACGACGCTGCGGGCGATCCGCTTACAGCGCTTGTCGTCGACGAGATCCTCGACTGCTTGAATGATTCGGACTCGAATCATTCCCATCGCCTGGGAATGTCCTCACTTATGAAGAAACCCGAGTTCAGTCGATCGGAATCTCTTCTTCCGGTAATTCAGGCGTTCGACGACGACACGGTTCTTCTCGAACTCATGGAATGCTCCACCGATGATATGCCCATCGTCAAAATCGGCACCGAGAACAGCTCAGAGCTTCTTTCGGGTGTCTCGATTGTCGCCAGCCGTTACGGTCGCGGCGAGAACGAGGGAGTGGTCGCCGTCAGCGGACCAACCAGAATGGATTACTCACGGGGGCTTAAGGCCGTCCATATGGCCAGCTCGGCCCTTGATGAAGACTAAGGCCGACCGCATATTGCAGGTTCGGATGAGAACTGAAAGGTAACGACTTCAATGGCAAAAGATCTCTATGAAGTGCTCGGTGTTTCCCGCGATGCAACTGAAGACGAGATTAAAAAGGCGTTCCGACGCCAAGCTCGCAAACTCCACCCCGACGTTAACAAGGCGGAAAACGCCGAAGATCAGTTCAAGGAGCTTAACGAAGCCTACGACGTGCTCTCTGACGCCAACAAACGTGCTGCATACGATCGGTTTGGCACGATTCCCGGTGCGGCAAGCGGACAGGGTCCGTTCGGCGGCAGCGGTTACGTCGACTTCGATGATATCTTCGGCGGGTTCGGAGGAATGGGCGACATCTTCAGCAGCTTCTTTGGCGGCGGGGCAGCCGGTGGCGCCCGCGTACGTCAAGACGGTCGCGATATGGGCGTTGGCCTTCGCATTTCTCTTGAAGAAGCCGCGAGCGGCGTTAAGAAGGAAATCATTTACGATCGCCTGGCGCCGTGCCCTGAATGCGGCGGCAATGGCCTAGGCGAAAACGGACATGAAGCCACTTGTCCCGATTGCCACGGCACTGGTCGCGTTGTTACCGTCCAGCGCACTTTCTTGGGCGACATGCAATCAACTTCCACATGCAAGCACTGCGGAGGCACCGGCAAGATCATCGAGAATGCGTGTCCCGAGTGCGAGGGCCAGGGACGCGTCCCCGATCGTCAGCGTGTTACCGTCGAGGTCCCGGCTGGTATCAGGGATGCCCAACAGCTTCGCGTTACCGGATTCGGTGAAGCAGGCGTCCGCGGTGCCGCCACGGGCGATCTTATCGTCACATGCCGCATCCAGCCGCATGAGTTCTTTGAGCGCGACGGAGACAACCTTCACGCTCGCGCTAACGTCTCCATGGTTCAAGCCGCTCTTGGATGCGAGGTTGAAATCGATGGTATCTTGCCCGACGAGAAGGTTAAAGTCCGCATTCCCGAGGGATGCCAGAACGATCAGGTCGTTCGCGTTAAAAACGCAGGAATGCCGCGCTTCAAGTCTTCCAACCGCGGTGACCTGTACGTGCATGTTTCGGTCGAAATCCCTAGGAAGCTGAACAAGAAACAACGCGAGATCCTCGAATCGCTTGCGCGCGAGCTTGGCGAAGACGTTTCCTCGTCTCGCAATCCGCTTCAAAAATTGCGCGACGCGCTTAGTTAGCGTAAGGTATTGAATCGACTCAAAAGCATGGCCAACACGAAAGCCCCAATAGAAAGGCACCTTTAATGGCAACTGAGAACGTAAAGAAGACCACGCTTCGCCTTGTCGTCGGCCCCTGCGATGCAGAGCCGCTGCTTACTTGCGTGAAAGGCGTGACCGAGCTTGGCTTTGATTCCATGACGGTTTACCTTTCCGCCCCCGAGACCGAAATGTACGACGCCCTCAAACCCTATGCCAGCATCCTCGAGACG
>URZP01000098.1 GCA_900552365.1 uncultured Coriobacteriaceae bacterium | reverse complement strand
CACGGGGAATCACGAGATGTTGCGCGAAGAACAGTTGAAGCGCGTTGAGGGATTGCTTGATCAAGCGGTAAAACAGGCATCTGAGCTGGGCGTCTCGCGTGCGGAGTTGCACGAAATGCTTGATTTGGTTGCAGGCGAAGAGTTCGAGTAGGACGCTGGGAAAGAGAGAATCTCATGACGAGTCTTCTAGATATACGTCACGTAAGTCTTAAGGTAAGCGATTCGTTTTCGTTGCGCGACGTAAGCCTTTCGGTCGCACCGGGCGAGATCGTGGGCTTTGTGGGCGCCAATGGCGCAGGCAAGACGACGACGATTCGAGTGGCCTTAGGCCTGCAACATGTTGATGTGGGCGAAATCGCTCTTTTCGGCGAGCCGTTTGGTGTCGGTTCCCCCGACGAGATCCAGCGTCGCGTCCGTGCTCGAATAGGTCTGGTTCTTGACACGTGCCCGTTCCCCTCGGAATTGCGCATAGATCAGGTGGTGACATGCCTGAAGCCTGCTTTTCCGCAATGGGACGATTCGGTGTTCAGCTTGCTTATCAAGCAGTTCGGCGTTGATTCGAAAACGAAGGTAAAGGAGCTCTCTCGCGGTATGGGCATGAAGCTGCAGATCGCGGTTGCATTATCGCACGGCGCTGACCTCCTGTTTCTGGATGAGGCCACCGCTGGTCTTGATCCGCTTGCGCGCGACGAGATTTTGGATATGCTGCAGGCATTTGTGGCCGAGGGGGATCGAGGCGTGCTGCTTTCAAGTCACATCACGACCGATCTGGAACGCATCGCCGACCGTGTGGTGGGAATCAATGAAGGCCAAATCGTCTTCGATGTGCCGCGCGAAACCATCACCGATACGGTTGGTATTGCGCGCTGTACGGTTGCGCAGGTTGAGGAAATCCTCGAATGCGTTCCGGGCTCGCGCGTGATGAAGCATGAATTCAACTGCGATGTGTTCGTGCCTAACCGCCTTGAATTCGTTCAGGCGTTTCCCGAAATCGCTTGCGACCGCGCAAGCGTTGGCGATTACCTGCATTTCATGTTGAAAAGGGGCCGCTAATGTTGGCTTCTGTGAGATCCGAATTGGCAATCATGCGCACCATGACTGTATCCTTGGGCGTCATGTGTGTGATCGTGTGCATATTCATGTGCTTCGGAATGGGTTCGTATGCGGGGGCATCTGCGGCGTGCGCAATGGTTCCAATGCTCGTGATGTTCTCGCTGCTTGGCTACGACGATCGGAATGGCTGGCTACGTTATCGATGCGCGCTTCCGTTTTCACGTCGTGATATTGTCATCGGGCGTTATATGACGATACTCATCTGCTCGGCAATTGCAGCTGTGGTTATGTTCGCCCTCACCACGGCATGCATCTCGCTGTTTCCGCTTTTCGGCGTGGCGATAGAAAAGGCCCCGGCTTTCGAGATCTTTGCAGCATGCGTGGCTTCGATGTTTGTCGTGTTGGGGATGGTATCCCTTGCACAGCCGTTCTCAATTAAGTTCGGCAGCACGCAAGGCGCGCGTTATATCTCTTATGCGTTCATGCTTGTCGGGTGCCTTGTCCTCGTCGCTTCCCGGTTTGCATTGCCCGAAGCGTTTAGCAGGCTTGGTGGTTGGGTGGTTCTGCATCCAATAATTTCGCTGATCATTTTGATCTCAATCTCATCGGCGATTTATGCAATAAGCTGCATGATCAGCATTCGTATTCTTCAAAAGAAAGATCTCTAGTTTTTCAGAGTGCGGGAACCGATCGGGTTTTGACTCAGGGGCATCGAACGAGCTCTTGTGGGGCGGTTCGGTGCTTCTGTCGTTTCGCTCGCTTCATCCTTTCGCGATCTCGACGCTATGCCTCAAGGGGTTTCGACTCCTTGAGGCTTTTTGATTTTGACACTTGCGCGCTTTTGTGGCGAATGCTAGAGTGTGTCTCACCCGAGGGTCGCAAGACCCGCCTCCCGGCAAATAGGTGCTATCGCCTATAGAGGAGTTGCTGGTGCTACTTGCCAGGTACCAGATTTTCCAAACCACAACTTCATAACGGAAATGTATGCGCATGACGGCTCATGCTAGCTCGTCGTCTGTGCGCCTGTTCCATCGTGTTGTTGGTGTTGTGTCTTTTACCCTCGGAAGGAGCTCATAATGAGTGAGCATACGTTCGTTTATCAACCTCAAATCATTCGCGAAACCGCAGAAGGTCTTAATCGTCTGGATATTAGGGACGAGATGCTGGGAAAGCGCCAGCTCGAGCTTATGACCTCGGTGAACGCTGAATCGTGTGCGGTCGTTATCCGTGACTTGCTGTATCTTCAGCGCGAAGATCCCACGACCCCCATCACGCTTTACATCAACAGTCCTGGTGGCGAAGTCCAGTCCGGCTTGGCTCTTTACGACGTCATGCAGGCTGTAAGCTGCCCCATTCGAACCGTTTGCTTGGGTATAGCTGCAAGCATGGCGGCATTGCTGTTCATTGCGGGGGACGATCGCGAGATTTTGCCGCATAGCCGCGTCATGATCCACGACCCGCTTATCAGCGCCGGTGCCGGTGGCAATGCGCTGTCCGTGAAGGCCAGGGCGGACGATCTTATGCGTATCCGAGACATTACTGCTGGCGTTATCGCACGTCACAGCGGTATGCCTATCGACCGCGTTTTCGAGCTTACGGCCACCGATACCTATTTCGAGGCGGAAGAGGCCGTCGAAGCGGGTCTTGCCGACCGCATCATCACGAAGCTCTAGGGACTCGGCCGTCCTTATCGCTGCCGCGATGCGTCCAAGTCGTGTCATAGACATTTCGATTTCATCAGCAAGCGGACGAAAACCCAATCCGCAGAGAGCGAGATAAACAATGAACAACTCCACCGAAAACAGCCGCGCCGCTTATGCGGGCGAGCTTATCCTTACCTCCACGCGATCCGAGAGCATGGACTCTTGGGTAACCGGGCTTAACAACAACGTATTGGTTCTTGGCTGCTCGGGTTCTGGCAAAACGCGCAACTTCTTGAAGCCCAGCCTTTTGCAATGCGAAGGCTCTTACGTTGTCCTTGATTCCAAGGGCCGCTTGTTTCGTGAAATGGGGCCGTGTCTGAGCGCACACGGTTACACCGTCGACTGCCTTGACTTCACCACGATGGAAGGCACGATTGGGTACGACCCGCTTCATCATGTCCGTTGGCACAAGGGGCGACCTCTTGCTCAGGACATCATTTCTATTGCCAGTGCTCTGTTCCCGCGCTCGGAGATGGGCGACGACCCGTTTTGGGCGGGTGCGGCGGCCAATTACGTCGCAAGCTATATCGCATATGTTTTCGAGGCGCTTCCCGATCGTGAATGGAACATGGCGTCGGTCGTAAGCGTTTATGAACAGGCGTGCGAAGGGAATGCTGATGCGCTGTTCTCCGACCTTTCCAGGCAAGATCCCGAAAGCTATGCCGTCTCGTTGTATCGTCGTGCGAAGAGCACGGCTCGTGCCGAGAAGATGCACTCCAGCATCATGGGGATTATCGCTGCGAATTTGATGCCGCTTACGTTCGATGGCGCTCTTGCGTCGTTTCGCGAGGTGGACCAGATTGACTTTTGCGACTTGGGCCGCGAACGTCGTGTGCTGTTCGTGACCATGGATGACATGGATCGCAGTTTGGCGCCGCTGACCAGCTTGTTCATTCGTCAGGCGTTTTCCAGCTTGTGCGACTTCGCGGACGCGAAGTGCGAAGGCGGCAGGTTGCCTGTTCCCGTTCGCTTCATGCTTGACGATTTCGCGAACCTGACGTTGCCGGATTTCGATGACGTGCTTTCCGTCATCCGCAGCCGTGAGGTCAGCTGCACCATCATTTGCCAGACGGTTAGCCAGCTTGAGGCGCGTTACAACCAGGCAGTTGCGAACTCGATCATCGGCAACTGCGATCGTCATCTGGTGCTGGGCTTCCAGGATGAACGAACGGCGCGCTATTTTTCGCTGCGCGCAAACAAGACGGCTACGACGCTTCTTGAGACCCCCGCTGACAACTGGTGGCTGTTCGAGCGCGGGCATCGCGGCGTATGCGAACCCGGCTACAAGATCGAGGATCATCCAGGGTATTTCGACCTTGGCGAGGTTGGCGAGCCGACGTGGGTTTACCAGATGGTAGATCCTACCGCTTTGCCTGATTTCGATGAAGAAGAACTGTGGTTGGATTCCCAGTTCAGCGTCGGTGGCTTCGATGACGGCTCTGACGTCGCTGCTTAAGGAAGGGAAGGGCATGAACGACACTAATGTTCGAGCAAGCTTGAGCGAACGTATCGCTTGCGCAAACGCTGCTCGCGAACGTGCAGCCTGTAAGGCGAAGGACAGCGAATTGGTTCAGGCTGAGCGCAGGGTTCCGTTTGACGTATGCGACGCGTATCGCGTGTACGCCGAGGAGATCCTTGAGATCACCAGTCCAATTGTTGATGCCTTGCCGAGTCGCGCTGGTTATCTTGCGCGAACCGATCCTCAAGCATCGGCGAGGCTCGAGAACAGCTCGACGAAAGCGCATACCCAGGTCGAAAACCCCGCTTGCGTATTCGTATGGGAAGTTCGTCATAACAAAGAAGGGGCGCTTGCCACGTTGCCGGATGACCCATACAACAAGGTGCTCGATGCCACGGATCGCCTTAAAGACCTGTGGGAAAACGAGCCTTGGCTTAACGAGCTGCAGCTGGCAAAGGCACTTATCACTCAAATCGTTTTGGAAGATGAAGATCTGCGCGAAACGGTTTTCAAACGTGCGCGTGTAATGATTGAGGAATGCTCGGCGACGGTCGCTCCGTACTTGAAGGTTCAAAACTAGAAGTTCCTCTAGTAATCGCGTGTGGTGCAACGCTAGAATCTAGACGTTTGATTCAAGATCTAAGGAGACGCCTGTGGTCCAGTACTTTTTCGACGCGCTATACAACGGGTACACCGGTGAGTATCAGCTCATGAGCTCGCTGTACCGCAATGGTCTGGATGCCCTTCGCCCGCCT
>URZP01000097.1 GCA_900552365.1 uncultured Coriobacteriaceae bacterium | reverse complement strand
GATTCAGACGCTTGAAAGCTTTGGTGTCAAGGCTGAACTTAAAAACGTCATGCTCGGTCCTGCCGTTACAAGATATGGGATATGGGAGCTAGTTTTACATGCTCGAGAAGCGCTCGGGCGAAACCTCAAGACCGGAACCGGGCTCGTCCTTGCCCTCGATCTTGGCGTCGACGAAGCCGGAATCCTTGCGCTTGCCGCCCTTCTTGTCGCGTTTCTTCTTGCCGCCGGTCTCGTTACCGGCAAGACGACGCTCGAGGTTGCCGACAACCTTGGCAAGCGGCAGGGTAAGCACCAGGTAGAACAGCGCCGCGACGATGTACGGGGTGATGGAGCCCGTGGAAGCGACGATGGTCTTGGCGTACATGACCAGCTCCATAACGCCGACGGCGGCCAGCATGGAGGTGTCCTTATACAGCAGGATGAACTCGTTGGTCATGGTGGGAAGCACGCGACGGATGGTCTGCGGGATGATGACGTACGCCATGGTTTGCGCGGCATTCATGCCAAGCGAGCGAGCAGCCTCGAACTGACCCTTGCTGATGGACTGGATGCCCGCGCGGAAGATCTCGCATTGGTACGCAGCCGAGTTCATAGCCAAAACGATGACGCCCAGCGGGAACGACGGGATGTTGATGCCGGCCAAGGGCAAACCGAAGAACGCGATATACACCTGCAGGAAGACCGGGGTGCCGCGAACCACGTTAACGTAGAGCGAACCCAAGCCGCGCAGGATGGCGAACTTGGACATGCGCATGAACGAAAGCAGCAGGCCCAGCGGAATGGCAATGGGGAACGCCACCAAAACGATGCCCACGGCCATGAAGAAACCCTGCAGCACAATGGGAAGGCTGGAAACGAAGATGGGCGGGTTCAAGAACAGACGCAGGAACGTGTTGGAGTTCCAGGCCTTCACCCATTCCTGCTGAGCAAGCGAGTCGGAAAGAGCTTGAACGAAGGTGGTGCTTTTAACCGCGATGGTTGGAATGGAAGTGATCTTCTCAACCGTGCCGTCGGTAAGCGTGTAGGCGCCCGTAAGCTGCTGATTGCCGCCGTTCTGCGGGAACATGACGCCGTAAAGCTCGATGCGGTAATAACCGCCGGCCTGGCCCGGCTCGCCGAACGATGCGATGACGGTCTGACCGTCCTGAACGAACGTTGCTTTCAAGTTCACACGGGTCATAAGGTCATCGCCGGTAAGGAGCGTGGCCTTGGCGTTGTTGATCGAGCACGTTGTTCCCTCGGGAAGGGTAAGCGAGATGGAAGCCAGCGACTCGTCGGCATCCGCTTGAGCCTCCCAGGTGATGCGCGTTTCCACGCCGCCCAGAACATCGCTGCTGGAATCGGAGTTGGGGCGCGCCGTGCACTTCTGAACGTCAAGCGCGTATGCCGAAGCAGGGGAAACGAACGAAGCAGCAAACGGAAGCACCAGCGAGGCAACCAGAGCCACAACGAACAGCAGCGAAACCGACTTTTTGCAAACCGCACGGTTTGTTTTGAACATCATAAGAACCCGTCTAAATAGGTCGACAACAACGAAAGCCCGCAATGAACGCAGGAACTTTCATTATAGCCACGGTTTCAGTTCGTAAACAGTCGGCGGCGCAACGAAGCGTGTAATTGCCACACACGGCTCATGAAGTTGGGAAACGCGGCGTTTGCAATGGGGCAAAACTTTGATACGGGCGGGGCCAAACTAGCAGCGCATCGCCACCGGACGAGGGAGGTCGGATTTGGGTCGGTTTCATAATGATGACGAAGGCGATGGCTGTCCCGAGCGCGCCTTCACCCCAGCTCGGATTCCAGCCTTGATATAATAGGGTGAAGATAAAATGGGATCTCACCAGGTGAGATCCCATTTTTGTCCTATAAGCCGCCATTTACGTTGCGAATTTTACCACGTCAAAGGCGTGTTTTAGGCACTTCCTGCCCGCGGGCATAAAAAAGGTGGGGCAAGCCGCTTTCGCGACCTGCCCCACTCAAGTAAATCCGAAGCTATCGGGCTGCGGTGTTACATGTACTTGGCAACCAGATCATCGATAGTGCCGTCAGCCTGAAGCTCCTCGAGAGCCTTGTTGATGGCAGCGGTCAGAGCCTTGTTCTCCTGAGCGACGGCGACAGCGTACTCCTCGCCGGTGGCGATGGACTTAACGACCTGAGCATCGGTGTAGGCGTTGGCAAGCATACGCTCGACGACGGCCTTGTTGGTGCACACGGCGTTAGCCTGACCGGACTGCAGAGCAGCGAATGCGTCGGTGGAGTTGCCGTAAGGCTGAACGGTGGCCTTGGGGTAGTTCTCCTTGACGTAGGTCTCGCCCGAGGTACCGGACTGAACGGCGATGACGACGCCTTCCTTGTTCAGAGCCTCATCGGCATTGTCGGCGGTGATGTCGGCGTTGTTCTTCATAACGGCAACGGACAGGTCGTCAACGTAGTAGCTGTCAGAGAAGTCAACGGTCTTGGCGCGCTCGGGGTCGACGGTGAGGCCGGAGATTCCGACGTCAGCCTGGGTGCCAGCGGCAACAGCAGTGAGAATGCTGTCGAACTGCAAGCTAACGAACTCGGGCTCGAGGCCCAGCTTCTCGGCAACAGCCTTGCCGATCTCAATGTCAAGACCAACCATCTCGCCATTCTCAAGGTTCTCGAACGGCGGGAAGTCAGGCGACGTAGCGATAAGCAGCTTGCCTTCCTTCACAAGCTTCATCTCGGTGGAGGCGCTGGCAGAACCAGAAGCGCTAGCCGAAGCAGAGCCGCTTGCGCTGCCCGAGCCCGAATTGCCCGAAGCGCAGCCGACAAGCGCCAGAGCAGCGGCAAGAGCGCCGGCGGCGACAAGCGCGAGCCATTTCTTCTTAGACATAATCCCTCATTTCTGTTTGAAACGTTCCTTGCAAAACGCACCGCGCGCACGCGATGCTCTGTGCTCCAGACAGAATAGCGCATGAACGGCGGTTATTACGATTCTTTAACACGAATACGGCAAATTGCAACGATGGTCGGCAGGATCAGCCGATCGACCTAGCTATCGCGCCAGCTGCCAGAACGCGACGGCGCTTGACGCGGCCACGTTCAGCGAGTCGACGCCGTGACGCATAGGAATGCGCACGGTGTAGTCGCAGCGGCTGATGGTTGCGGGCGCAAGGCCGTCGCCTTCGGTGCCGAACACCAACGCCAAACGATCGCACTCGGCCAATCGCGGGTCGCGAAGCGAGATGGAGTCGTCCTCAAGAGCCATAGCCGCCGTGGTGAACCCCAAATCGTGAAGAAGCGGCACGCCATCGCGCGCCCAATCGTGCGGGTTCGTCCCGATGCGCGCCCAGGGCACCTGGAAAACCGTTCCCATGGAAACGCGTACGGCGCGACGGTACAGCGGGTCGTAACATGCAGGCGAGACCAGCACAGCATCGGCGCCAAGCGCTGCGGCCGAGCGGAAGATCGCGCCCACGTTCGTGTGGTTGCGGATGTTCTCGAGCACCGCAACCAAATGAGCATCGCGCACGACCTCTTCAACGCTGCGCTCGGGCGGACGACGAAATGCGGCCAAAGCGCCGCGCGTCAACTCGAAACCGGTGAGCTTCCTCAGCTCGTCCTCGGGCAAAACGAAAATAGGCGCATCGGGGTTCGCAACCTGAAGGCGATCCATCAGCGGCTCAAGCTGCGGCAGGTATTTCTCTTCGGTTAGAAGCGACAGCGGCATGTTGCCGCCATCCAGCGCGCGACCGATCACTTCAACGGTCTCGGCGATGAAGATGGCCTTGCTGGGCTCGATCCTGCTTCGAAGCTGCAGATCGGTCAAACGAGCATACACATCTAGTCGCTCGTCTTCGAATGCCGTTACCTTCTGGATGCCCATGCTCTGCCTTTCTGTGGGGTATTCCCCTTATCGTCCCTGATAGGGTGCCGTTTTGACAGAGCCGTTCCCAAACCGTGGACAAGACGCTGCCTAACGCATCCGGTTTCCCAGTATAATGGGAACCCACGGTCCGCAAGCGACTCGCTTTGCGGGCGCCGCCATAAATCGAAACCGTTATCGCGTGCAACGCGCGCGAACAGGAGATGCGCCTAATGTCTGTGAAGTCGGTCGCCAAAAACGTCGAGCACGTCACCGGCTCTAAACCCCGTTCCGTTCCTCCCGAAATCGAGATGGCATACCCGTACGAGGCCTTCGCGTCGAAAATCCTGCCGCATATCCGCAAGTACGACGCGGCCATGAGCGAGCTGAAGGTCCGCTTCGAGATCATCGATAAAGACCTGCAGGTACGCAGCCACCGCAACCCCATCCACCACATCGAGTCGCGCACCAAGTCGCCGCGCAGCATGTACGAGAAAATCGTCCGTTACGGCTACAACCCCACGGTCGAGAACGTCGAGGCGCACCTGATGGACGTTGCGGGAATCCGCATCATCACCTCGTACATCCAGGACGTCTACCGCATGGTCGAAATGCTGAAGCGCCAAGACGACCTTGAGATCGTCGAAATCAAAGATTACATCGCCAACCCCAAGCCCAATGGCTACCGAAGCCTACACGTCATTGTGCGCATCCCCGTGTTCTTCATGGACTCCAAGCAGATGATCCCCGTTGAAGTGCAGATCCGCACCATTGCCATGGACTTCTGGAGCTCGCTGGAGCATGCCCTGCGCTACAAGAACCAATGGGTGCTCGATTCCCAGAGCCCGGCATTGAACGACATTCGCGGTCGGTTGAGGGAATGTGCCGAACGCATCTCGGCAATCGACCAGGACATGCAGCATGTCCAAGATGATATTGCCGCGCTTATGGACGAGCAAGGCATCAAGTGGGAACACTGATGGGCTCTTGTTCATGGGCCTGCCCGTCTCCAGGTATGGCAATATCATGCCCGGCAAGATTCTTGGGCGGGACACTGATCGCCCTTAGTTCATGAGGCCGACCATCAGACTTGTCACTGAGATCGACGAGGGATTTGCCGATGCAGAATCGGGACTTGCGGCTGATCTTCATCAATTTCGTACTGCCCCATGTGCAGTTCT
>URZP01000096.1 GCA_900552365.1 uncultured Coriobacteriaceae bacterium | reverse complement strand
GCTACTTTTGCCCTGGAACCCGCGGGTGTTGAGCAGTCGTCTCTGATCGGCACTTCTGTGGTGCACAGCGCCGAGGAAATGCGCGTCGACGGCAGTCTGCGCGTGGGCAAGGTATGCCTCAATGTGCCCAGTTTGGCTCGCGTAGCCAACGATGACGGCTTTATCGGGCGCTATTTTGAGGCCTGCAACACCGGTGGCCAGAATCGCGAGTTGAGCCCCAAGGGCATTGACAAGGGCGTAGGCGTGGCGCGGGCGCTGGCGTATCTGGGCCGCGAGGGAAATGCGCGCACCTTTGGCTTCGGCGATTCGGGCAACGACTTGGGCATGCTCGCCGCCGTCGAGACAGCCGTGGCCATGGGCAACGCCATGCCCGAGGTCAAGGCGGTCGCCGACTACGTGACCGACGATGTCGCACACGACGGTACCGTCACCGCCATGCGCCACTTTGGGTTGATCTAATAAATGGCCGGGTCGCCCGCAGTGGGGCGCCCCGGCCATTTGAGCTATTTTGCAATATAGAGCTTGGGATGACTGCGACTGCTCTCGATCGCCGCCGTCATGATGCCCTCGTCGTCTCCATCAACGATGATGCCATCGAGGTCATCGATTTGCGCGGACTGATAAAAACTGGTCTTGTTGAACTTTCCCTGGTCAACCATCATATAGCCCTGGTTTGAGTTGGTCAGGTACATATGCTTAATCATGGCCGAGAAGTCGTGCTCGACGGTAAAGCCGTGGTCGGGGTGGAATCCGTCGGCACTGACAAACGCCTTGTCGGCATGTAGTTTGCTCATGCAGTCGAGCGTTAGTGCGCCCGCGAGATAGAGGTGGCCCTTGCGCACGGAGCCGCCCAGCAGCACTACCGAAGCATTGGGGAGATTGAAGCTGGCGTAGTTCGCGATTGCAAGATCGCCGGTGATAATGGTGATCTCATGCTTGTCGATGAGGGCTTTAGCGAAGTAAAAGCCTGTGGTGCCGATATCAATTACCAGAACATCGCCATCATCAACAAGAGCTGCTGCGGTTGCGGCGATGGCCTCCTTGGCCTCGACTTGGACATTGATGCGCTCCTCGGGATACGAGATTGCGTTGGAGCGAGAAAGCGATACCGCTCCGCCGCGTACGCGACGCAGCTTGCCTTCGGATTCCAGTGAGACGAGGTCGTGTCGTGCGGTGACTTCCGAAACCGAAAAACGGCGAACGATGTCGGATACCGAGATATTTGGCTTTTCGGCCAGCCAATTCATGATAAATCGCTGACGCTCAGCCGGTGAAAGGTCTGAAGTAGATGCCATATGCCGCTCCTTTTGAACAAAAGGCAAAAGATGCGCCTTTCGTAATCGAAATATAACGTATCGATATGAAAAGAACAAGGCAAATTCGAATGAATCGAATGAACGGAATGGCATGTCCCAAATGCATGCGTAGTAGATAGTTTGCACGTAGACGGGCTATAAAGAGTCTCATTCTGAAGGCGCCGCCCAAAAGAAGCACGTTCACACCCGATATTCGACCGTTCACGGAAAGTTGACAATTGATCTTTCGATAGCTTTTGAAATGGTTTATAAAAGAAAACCGAAAGCTTTTGAAACAAAGAAGAAGGCTTTCGATAGCAATAGCGTTAAATGAGAAAGGACCGAACATGGCGATCAAGGTGTTTGCCGACGGCGCTAACCTCGAGGGCATGCTTGACATGCATGACAATGGCAACGTTCAGGGCTTCACGACCAATCCTTCCCTTATGAAGGCCGGCGGCGTGACCGACTACCGCGCTTTTGCCAAGACGGTTCTTGAGCACATTACCGATGTCTCGGTCTCTTTTGAGGTTTTCGCTGATGACGAGGCTGGTATGGAGGCCGAGGCTCGCGAGATTGCAACCTGGGCAGACAACGTCTATGTTAAGATTCCGGCGCTCAACACCAAGGGCGAGTCCACTGCCGCGCTGGTCAAGCGCCTTTCTGCCGACGGCATCAAGGTGAATGTCACCACTATCTTCACGCCCGAGCAGGTCGACGAGTTCGTCGATGCCGTTTCTGCCGAGACCCCCTCTATTCTGTCCATCTTTGCCGGTCGCATTGCCGATACCGGCGTCGATCCGCTGCCCCTCATGGCGGAGTCCGTAAAGAAGGCTGCCGTTAAGCCTGCTGCCGAGGTTCTCTGGGCGTCTACGCGCGAGGTTCTCAATATCTTCCAGGCGGAGTCCGTTGGATGCCAGATCATTACGGTCCCCAATGCCATTCTTGCCAAGCGCAAGAATTTCGGGAAAGATTTGCTTGAGTACTCGCTTGATACGGTCAAGGGCTTTGCCCGCGACGTTCAGGCGCTTGGTTTTCATATCTTGCCCGAGGAGTAGGGGACGAGCATGCTGACCGATCTTCTTAAACCCGAGCTTGTTGCCTGCCACGTCGAGGCCTCCGACTGGGAGGAAGCGATCAGGGCATGCGGTAAGTTGCTCGTAGACGCTGGCAAATGCGACCAGAGCTATGTTGACGCCATGATTTCATCGGTTCACAAATTTGGCCCCTATATGGTCTTGGAAGAGGGCATCGCCATGCCCCACGCCCAGGCAGATGGCAATGTGAGTGAAGCGGGAATCTGTATCGTCACGCTTGACCCTGCCGTTGCGTTTGGACACGAGGATTTCGATCCGGTTCACGTGCTCGTGGGTATTTGCGCACCCGACCCCAAGGCTCATCTTGGCTGCTTGGCGGAGCTTTCGCAGATGTTCGAGGACGAAGACTGCGTTGCCAAGCTCAGCGCATGCGATACGCCCGAGCAGGTTTTGGAGACCATGCGTTCATTCTTTTAGGCCTTAATGGCACGGCGATGCGTCGCCGCTTTTGGATAGACGGAAAACCGTCACGTGTAGGAGAGGAAGGTTGCCATGCATATCATCACCGTATGCGGAAACGGCATCGGGTCTAGCCTGATGCTCGCTGGCAAAGTCGAGGAGCTTTGCGAGGAGGAGGGCATCAAGGCCGACGTTGAGTCTATGGACCTGAACGGTGCTTCTTCCGCAAATCCGGATCTGTTCATCACCGTTAAGGAACTCGCTCCCGAGCTCCACGGCAACGTTGTGATCGTTCGCAGCTATGTGAACAAGAAGAAGATCCGCGAAGACGCCCTCGAGGCAATCAAGGCGGCCGCCGCTAACGCCTAAAGCGGCACAAAAAAGGGCGGTTCCCTGTGGAAGAGGGAAACGCGCCCACGTTAGAGAGAAAGGAAGCGCAGATGCAAGCCATCCTTCCCATACTTGAGTTTATCCAATCGATTCTGACCAAGCCAGCATGGATCATGGGTCTATTTGCCTTTGTGGGCCTTGTCGCGCTTAAGCGTCCTGCCCACAAGGTGATGACGGGCACCCTGAAGCCCATTCTGGGTTACATCATGCTGTCTGCCGGCGCCGCTGTTGTTCAGGAGAACCTTGCTCCGCTGGGTACCTTCATCGAGACCGGTTTCCACATCACCGGCGTCGTGCCCAACAACGAGGTCGTCGTTTCGATGGCTCAGAGCGTCCTCGGCGTTCAGACCATGATGATCCTGATTCTCGGCTACGTCGTGAACATTATCATTGCCCGCTTTACCAAGTTTAAGTACATCTTCCTGACGGGCCATCACAGCATGTTTATGGCCTGCCTGCTGTCTGCCGTTCTGCAGGCATCTGGCTTCCAGGATGTCCAGCTTGTCATCGTGGGTGGCATGTTCCTGGGCCTCGTGAGCGCTATGCTTCCCGCCGTTGGTCAGCGTTTCACCGAGAAGGTTACCGATGGCGATGAAATCGCCATGGGCCACTTCGGTTCACTCGCCTATTACATCTCCGCTGCAGTCGGTACGCTTTTTGCTAAGGACGCCGAGGAGAACAGCACCGAGAAGATCGAGGTTCCCGAGAAGTTCTCCTTCCTGCGCGACACCACCATCTCCACGGCTCTTACCATGGCCTTCTTCTACTTGGTTACCGCTTTCGCCGCTTACATCGCAGATCCTGCGGTCGTTACCAAGACCGCTGGCGGCGACAATGTAATCGTCTATGCCCTGACCTGTGCCCTGTCCTTCGCCGTTGGTGTCACCATCGTCTACAACGGCGTTCGTATGATCCTCGCCGACCTGGTCCCGGCTTTCCAGGGCATCTCCAACAAGCTGATCCCCGGCGCCATCCCCGCCGTCGACTGCGCCGTCTTCTTCCCCTATGCTCCCACCGCCGTCATCCTCGGCTTTGTCGCTTCCTTCATCGGTGGCGTGGTCGGTATGTTCATCGTGGGCGCTACCCTGGGCATCTTCATCATCCCGGGCATGGTTCCCCACTTCTTCTGCGGTGCTACCGCAGGCATCTACGGCAATGCTACCGGCGGTCGCAAGGGCGCAGCTCTTGGCGCTTTCGTCAACGGCCTGCTCATCACCTTTGCCCCGGCCCTGCTCCTGCCCGTTCTTGACGTCTTTGGCTTCAAGAACACTACGTTCGGCGACTTCGATTTCTCCGTCATTGGTATTACGCTCGGCCGCGCTGCCGAGGCCTTCGGTACCACCGGTGTCTACGCGATTCTCGCTGTCCTTCTGGTCGTCGCCTTCGTCCCCAACTTCATCCACACCAAGGGTGCTGTGATCAATCACGTTGAGGAAGAGTAATCCAGGCGTACGTTAAGCCCTAATCGGGCGGAGCTCCGATAACCGGCTCCTACACGGAAGCGGTGACGTCTCAAATGAGGCGTCACCGCTTTTGGTTTGGAGTGGTTATGAAAACGTGTTGACAAAGCGTCGTCTCTGCGCCGCGCACGGAATCAACCGCGATGACCAGAAAAACGTTTTGCCGCTGGGGTGTCGATATAAAAATGGTAAAACTGCAAAACCGTTCGTCGAGAAGATAAAACCCGCAGCTCGCGCCTTGATAAACATAGGTAAAGTGTTTTGCAGTTTATCGGCCGTATGTAAACGAAAGGACCTCACATGGCAATCAAGGTGTTCGCTGACGGTGCAAACCTCGAGGGCATGCTCGACATGTACGAGAACGGCAACGTTCAGGG
>URZP01000095.1 GCA_900552365.1 uncultured Coriobacteriaceae bacterium | reverse complement strand
ATCACCCGTGAAGGTATCATTCTCATCCAGCTCGATAATCTGTAAATCATCATTTGTAAGTGCTGCTGACTCTGCTGCGCAAGACGGAAATCCTTGCCCTCTTCCGTCTCCTCAAGGAAGCGCTTTACTACACCATAGTTCTCAGCATAGGCAACGGTGCACGTGGCGTAAACCAACTGGCCGCCCATCTCAACATGGGATGCGGCGCTACGAAGCATGGCGAGTCCGGTGTCGGCAAGCTCTTGGATATGAGCAGGCTTAACGCGCCAGCGGATCTCAGGGTGGCGCCTAAGGGTGCCTAGACCCGAACACGGAGCGTCGATGAACACGGTTTGATAAGTCTCATAAGGCAGAACCGTGTCAAGCCTGGTTGCATTGCCGCAAACAACCCGCTTCAACTGTACATCGTAATCGACTGCACGCTTCTCGAGCAGTTTTACCTTGAACTCGTGAAGATCAAGCGAGGTGAGCTCAACCTGATGACCCATGATTCGTTGAGCATCGCTCTGGATCAGGACCGTCTTCGTACCACGGCCAGCGCCAACCTCAAGAACGGTTGACGGCATGGCGTTATCAAACAAAGCGCCTGCGACCGCCTGAGCTGCTGCGTCGCTGACGAGGATCTTGCCTTCGTCGAACAAAGCACGAACGCTTTCGTCGGCGATGGCACGCGGATCGGACACGTGGTAGCAACCGACGATTTCCTTCTCGTCAATGAGCGCGGGACGAAGCGTGGCGCCTGCAGCCTCGAACACGTGGGCTACTTCGGCGTCAGTCGCCTTAAGCGAATTCACGGAAATGAACAGCGGAGCAGGGTCGTTCGATGCGCGCATGAACAGAGCCGCTTCCTTCGCGCCAAGATCCTCAACCAACTTGCGAGCAAGCCATACGGGGAATGCATATACACGTGCAAGCGCTTCGATGTCATGGTTCGGATCACCAAAGGGGAACGAATCCTTCATCTCGAGAATGCGGTGAAGGATGGCATTGCCCAAGCCGGAAGCGCTGGGGGAAACCGCACGAACGAGTTCAACGCCCTGGTCAAGAGCAGCATGCGGAGTCTTGCCCAAGAAGATGATTTCATACGTGGAGATGCGCAGCGCGTCGCGAACATCGTCGAAGGCATCGGTGGGCTTGCGCATACCGCGGTTGATGATCTCGTCAAGAGTGCCGCTGGTGCTGACAACGCCAAGAACGAGCAACGTAGCGAAAGCGCGATCGGCTTGAGACATATCAGAAGCATCGATACGCCTCTCGATAAGGTCGTGAGCATAGGCGTTGCGCTTACGGACAGCACGAGTCACGTCAAGAGCGGCAAGACGTGCCGGGCTAGCTTCGTTTTTGTAGAAACGTTTCTCCATAGGCAGGGTCTCATCGTCGAGCTTCTCGCGCTCACGACGAACTTCCTCATCCCTCATGCGCTCTTCATCCTGAGCGATCTCGCGAAGTTCACGGGTTTTCCTGCCCGGAGCAATATTGGAGCGCTCTCCCCTCTTCGGATCAAGCTCACCCCTATAGGGAGCAGCATCGGTGCCCATAATGGCGGCCACCTTCTGCTGATCGAATGCTTTTTTGTTCTTGTAAACGCGCTTGGCTTTGTTGTCCTGCGGCTTGAAACCGGGCTTGCCATTACCGCGCGGACTGGAGGAACGGGGCTTGTCGCCGAACTTGGCATCACGATTGGACTTGCTGAAATCGCGACCGGTTCCGCCTTTGCCTTTACGATCGAACTTGTCATCACGCGTGCGGTCGTTGAATTTATCGTCGCGCTTATGATCGAACCTATCATTGCGCTTGCGATCGTTGAACTTGTCGTCGCGCTTCTTGCCATCGAATTTTCCGCCGCGCCTATCGTCGCGCTCGTAAGGCTTCTTGTAACCTTTCTTGAAGTCGGAACCGCCGCGACGATCATCACGACGATCGCGTGACTCACCATCACGCTTGCCATAAGGACGACTCTTGGAATCGCCGTGACCCTTGTAGCCGCCGGACTTACCGGGACCACCCTTGTAGCCACCTTTGCCTGCGCCGCCCTTGTAGCCGCCAGGCTTGCCACCTTCACGGCCGCGATTGGACGAGTATCCGCCGCTCTTCTTGCCGTCGTAATTGCTCTTTGGCTGATCAGCCATTACATAGCCCCCCAAGTCATGATTTTGTTCTTAGCACCTTGAATCCCTGCGCAAAATGACAGGGCGTCCATTTCTTTCTTTCCCTCGGGTTTAAGTGCGGTAACCCGAACCGCGCCGTTACCGGTCATAAGGAACAGCTTCTTTGCTCTGAATACCGCCCGACCAGGCTGAAGACCTTCGAAATACTGGGCGTCTTCGACAGAAGCGATCTCGCACGCCAAAACAGTCACGTTACGATCTTCGATCACCGCATGGGAAGGATGGGCATCGCTTGAAGCGCGGACCTTCCTGCATGTGATTTCTGCATCGTCCGAAGGATCGAGATAAAGCTCGTGTTTATCGATTTTTGCAGCATAATTAGAAAGCGCATCATCCTGAACGCTCCATTTGGCCGTACCTGCCTCGATTTGGTCGAGGGCAAAAACCAATGCCTCTGCTCCGACTTCAGCAAGATCGTGTGAGAGTTCCTCATGATACTTCTCACCGATCGAAACGGCACGCTGCACGCAATAGGGACCGGTATCAAGACCGGCTTCCATTTGCATAATGCTTACACCCGTTTCAACATCGCCCTCAAGGATGCAGCGCTCTATAGGAGCAGCACCGCGCCAACGCGGAAGAAGCGATGCGTGAACATTGATGCATCCGAAACGCGGAAGTTCCAAAACCTCTTCGGGTAAAAGCGCACCATAAGCCACAACGCAGATAGCATCGGGATTGAGCTCTTTGATTCGCTCGAATGCAGAACCGTCCTTGAAAGACTTGAACTCGTCAACGGGAAACCCGTGCTCGAGTGCGACTGCCTTAACTGGAGACGGAAGGAGCTTCTTTCCACGTCCCGATACGGAATCGGGACGAGTGAAAACACCGAGAACCTCGTGTTTTGAATCCGCCAATACCGACAACACTTGTGCCGCGATATCAGGCGTGCCCATGAACAGGATCTTCATCGAACCCGCCTAGATGGACGTATCGCCGGGTTTGGCACCTGCGGCAATTGCGTTCTCATACTCGGTGACAGCAGCGATGCGATCGGCCGGCGAGCAGCTCTCGAATAGCGTCTTACCGTTCAAGTGGTCGATCTCATGCTGCAGGCACCTGCCAAGCAGACCATCGCTTTCGATCTCCCACAACTCGCCCTCAAGATCGAGATAGCGAACGCGAACCCACGGTTGACGAGTGATAGGAACGGTGATTCCGGGAATAGAAAGGCAACCCTCGCCATCGGTGATGGGCTCACCTTTGATTTCTACGATTTCCGGATTGAGAAGAACGATGGGATCGCGCGTTTCTTCATCCCAGTCGCAATCGACGACGATAATGCGCTTAAGCACACCAACCTGAGGAGCGGCAAGGCCGACGCCGTTGTTCTTGTACATGATGTTGGCCATCTGCTTGGAAAGACGCTCCGGCGACTCCACGATCTTGATCACTCTAATATCCCATCTATAGTCGAGAACATCCCGAATTTATCAAATATCGCCCGTTGAAGGCCAGAAAATTATAACCCCATAACGGTCGCCCGCCCCACAAGGCAATCGCACTTCATGAAAGGCTGATAACAGCTTATTCGTAAAACACGGGAGCCTTATGTGCGCGCTTCTTGTCAGTCAATGTTTTCTGCATGCTGACGATGCTTTGGAACAGAATTTCCCGCTCTTCAGCATCGAGGCCGTCATTTGCAGATAAGGTCATGCGCAATTGGCTGATGGAATCCTCCATATCACCGATTGAAAGCTCTTCAACAAGATACGTCGCCATCGCCTCTTCGTCATCGGAAGCGCTGCGCGATGTGGTCAGAATGCGCGCCGCCAAAGGAATATCGGTTGAGATGCGCGAGACAAGCTCGGCGGGCGTGATGGCAGGGTTTGCCGCAAGCGCATCAAGTATGGCGAAAGCCAAACGAGAATGGATGTCCTCGTGCCATTGCGTCTGCGCAAGCGAGTCGGCATGAGCAAGGGCAAGAAGCGGGTTTTGAGCGCATAACCCGAGCAACTCTCCCTCGAACCGACGGCGATTCACCTCAGCAGAAGACAAGTTCGGATGGGCGGGGGCCTTGGGAATGACCTGCTGCGAGGTAAGTGAGCCACGCAACCCACTTTGGGGAGCGTCATCCTCATCGAACCTGCGCGGCGCTTTAAGCTGCGAAAGCCGGGCGAGGACATCATCTTCCCTGGCTCGAACGCGACCAGCGATTTGAACAGCGTAATCCTTTGCCAACAGAGAGTTCTTGATAGGCGCAAGGATGGAAAGCGCGTCGGTAAGCGCTGCGGTTCGTCCCTCCGCTGAAGACAAATCGTGCTTGGCAAGGCGACGCTCGATGCCATATTCGATAAGAGGTTTGGCATCGTGAACGAGCTGACGGAGATCGTCGGCGGAATGAGAGGCCATGTATTCAGCCGGGTCTTGATTGTCGGGAAGCGTGACAGCGCATAGCTCGATTTTGCTCCGACCAGCTTCGGGGGTCATGCTTTCGTCTATGAACTGCAATGCCCTGTCTGCTGCCTTTTGACCTGCGGCGTCTCCGTCGAACAGATAAACGATCTTGTGCTGAGCATAACGCGAAATCAATCGAATATGATTCATGGTCAGCGACGTGCCAAGCGTTGCCACGGCATTCGTGATACCGCTTTCGTGCAGGGCGATAACGTCGGTGTATCCCTCGGTGATCAGGGCAATGCCGGTTGAAGTGAGCGATGCCTTTGCTTTGTCCAAGCCATAGAGCACGCGCGACTTGTGGAATAACGGCGTTTCCTGCGAGTTCAAATACTTTGGCTCGCCCATACCGATTACGCGACCGCCGAAAGCAATGACTTCGCCTTGAGGATCGCGAATGGGAAACATAACGCGGTTGTAAAAACGATCCTGATAACGCCCGTTTCTGGAAACAGCGACGTTCGCTTCGACCATGTCGTTGAACTGGAAGCCCTTGCCTCTAAGATGATTGACCAGCTTCTGGTTGCCGGGAGCGAAACCGAGGTTCCAATCATTAGGAACGGATCCGCCAAGTCCACGGCCTGAAAGAT
>URZP01000094.1 GCA_900552365.1 uncultured Coriobacteriaceae bacterium | reverse complement strand
AACCGCTATACCCCAGAAGGAGTATAGCGGTTTCGAACGTGGTCTTAAGGTTTGCCGAGGACACCATCCGATGTCTTCCAAAAACAGAGCCTTTCTTTACGACGCAAACCTCTCTCGAAATACGAATACCACGCCGAAAAACGTGATACATTCCCGGTCTAAAAACGGCAACGCTCCGGCGCTTTCACGTCGCCCAGCTCGCCGCCTCGCTAGACCGCGCCACATTATCCATCTGCGCTGCACAAATCCGACGGTTTTGCGCGATTTTCAGGCACTCGAAGACGCCTGCTAGCAGCTCCTCGCCAAACGACTGAACCCCTTCCGAAGAAACACCAGTTCAGGGAGGCACGCGTTCAATCACGGCGACCGGGAACTTGCAACGGAATCGCGCAAAACGGGAAAATCTGTGCGCGGACGCTGGGGTCTGCGCGGACGCCGAACCTAGCGGCAGCCAGAGCGGCCGGCGGCCATCTGACAACAGGCGCCGCACCTAGCGGCTATCTGTGCGGGGGTGCCGGAATGGGCGCCCCGCCGCGGCTCGGCGCCCTGTGCGATTTCTCTTCCCATCGCGCCAGATTGCCGCACGTCTGCGGGTTTTGCTTTAGAATGAAACAGTTTCTATCGTGATCGCGATCGGCAAGACGCAGCCTAGCCCGCACGCGCACCCGCGCAACGGCGAAAGCCAAGGTCAGGCAGATCAAAATCACGACCACGATCCATCGATCACGAGGTATTCCATATGGCAATTCAACTTCCCGAGGGAACCAAGGACATGCTGCCCGAAGAGGCAGCGTTCTGGAACCACTTCCAAGAAACGGCGCGCCGCGTCTTCGGCGCCTACGGCTACCAGCCCATCGTCACGCCGATCATCGAGCAAACCACGCTCTTCGTGCGCGGCATCGGCGAGGCAACCGACGTCGTCTCGAAGGAGATGTTCACCGCCATCTCGGGCAAGAACCTTGAAACGCTGCTTGGCGGCGGCCATATCAAAGAGAAGTCCAAGCTGTCCATGCGTCCCGAGGGAACGGCCGGCGTCGTCCGCGCCGTCGTCCAGCACGACCTGGTTCCCCAAGGTTCCGCACCGGTCAAGCTGATGTATGCAGGCCCTATGTTCCGCGCCGAGCGTCCGCAGAAGGGCCGCTACCGCCAGTTCAACCAGGTGGGCATCGAGTGCCTGGGCGCTGACGAGCCATCCATCGATGCCGAGGGAATCATCATGCTCATGCGCTTCTACGAAGTCATCGGCATCCCCAGCGAATCCATGGAGCTGCTGATCAACTCCATGGGCTGCGAGAACTGCCGCCCCAAGTACCGCGAGGCCGTTCGCGAATACATGGCGCAGCACGAATCCGAGATGTGCGAAACCTGCAAGGAGCGCGCCAGCATCAACCCGCTGCGCGCCTTCGACTGCAAGGAAGAGAGCTGCAAGCACGTCATGGACGCGGCTCCCAAGATCACCGACTACCTGTGCGACGATTGCAAGGAACATCACGCCACCGTGAAAAGCTACCTTGACGCCGCAGGAATCAACTACATCGAGGACCACAAGCTGGTCCGCGGCCTCGATTACTACACGCGCACCGTCTTCGAGGTGCAGGCACTTGACAGCAACTCCGCCCAGAACGCCATCGGCGGCGGCGGACGCTACGACAAACTGTGCGAGGAAGTAGGCGGCCGCCCAACCCCGGGCTTCGGCTTCGCCTTGGGCTTCGAACGCTGCGCCATCGCCCTGGAAGCCGCGGGCGTGCAGTTCAAGGCACCCCCCAGCTGCAAGCTGTTCGTGGCCTGCGTTGAGGACGCCCAGCGCGCCAACGCCTTCGCCCTTATCCAGAAGTGCCGCGACGCCGGCATCGCCTGCGATATGTCGCATCAGGCACGCAGCCTGAAAAGCCAGTTCAAGCTTGCCAACAAGCTTGAGGCCGAATACATCATCACCCTGGGTCCCGACGAAGTGGCCAAGGGTACGGCAACCCTTCGCAACATGGCCACGCACGACGAGCGCGAGGTTGATCTTTCCATGGTGCACGAGGTTTTGAGGTAAACTAAACAGGTTTGAAGTGCGTCTTCGTTTAAAGACGCGAAACACAAGGAGCAAAACAAGAATGACGGAATACCTGAACCAGTTCTGCATGCATACCGCCACCTGCGGCGAGCTGCGCAAACAAGACGTCGATCGCGAAGTCACGCTGGCCGGCTGGGCTTGGCACACCCGCGACCACGGCGGCCTTATCTTCGTCGACCTGCGCGACCGCGAAGGCTACACCCAAGTAGTCGTCGACCCCGACTGCGTCCCCGCCGACCAGTTCGCCCTGGCCGAGCACTTCGGCCGTGAAGACGTGCTGCGTTTCACCGGCACCGTGCGCGAGCGCGGCGAGGGCATGGTCAACCCCAACATGGCCACCGGCGAGATCGAGGTTCTGGCCACGTCCATTCAGGTGCTGAACAAGTCCGTCACCCCGCCGTTCGCCATTGAAGACGGCATTGAAACCGACGAGACCACCCGTATGAAGTGGCGCTACATGGACCTTCGCCGTCCCGAGATGTACGCCAACCTCAAGCTGCGCCACACCGTTGCCCAGGCTATGCGCCAAGCTCTTAACAAGCGCGGCTTCCTTGAGGTGGAAACGCCCATTCTGGCAAACTCCACCCCCGAGGGCGCTCGCGACTACCTGGTTCCCAGCCGCCCCAACCCCGGCAAGTTCTACGCTCTGCCCCAGTCGCCTCAGCAGTTCAAGCAGATGCTGATGGTCGGCGGCATCGAGCGCTACTACCAGATCGCCCGTTGCTTCCGCGACGAGGACCTGCGCGCTGACCGTCAGCCCGAGTTCACCCAGGTTGACATCGAGATGTCGTTCGTCGAAGAGAACAACGTCATGGATCTTATGGAAGGCGTCTTCCAGGAGGTTCTCGAGGCCGCCGGCGTGAAGCACGAGTTCCCGCTTCAGCGCATGCCTTGGAAGGAAGCCATGGATCGCTTCGGCTGCGACCGCCCCGACGTCCGTTTCGGCATGGAACTCGTCGACATCACCGAGATCGTCCGCGGCTGCGGCTTCGGCGTTTTCTCCAAGGCCGTCGACGCCGGCAACGTGGTCAAGTGCATCAACGCCAAGGGCGCTGGCAACTGGTCGCGTGGCGACATCGAGAAGCTTGCCGATGTGGCTGCCGCCAACGGCGCCAAGGGCATGGCCTGGATCGCCTACACCGACACCGATACCGAGCTTGCCGGCAAGAGCCCCATCATCAAGTTCCTGGGCGACGAAGTTCACGCTGCCATCAAGGAAGCTGCCGGCGTTCAGCCCGGCGACCTGCTTCTGTTCGCCGCCGACACCTACGCTGTCGCAAGCGCCGTCCTTTCCGCCCTGCGCCTTCATATGGCCGAGAAGCTTGGCATCGAGCGCAACGGCCATGCGCTGCTGTGGGTTGTCGACTTCCCCATGTTCAAGCTTGACGAGGAAACGAAGAAGTACGCTGCCGAGCATCATCCGTTCACGATGATCCCCGAAGCCGACTGGGACAAGATCGAAACCGATCCGCTGACCTGCGGCAGCTACAGCTACGACATCGTCATGGACGGCTTCGAGATGGGCGGCGGCTCCATCCGTATCCACAATCCCGAGCTGCAGAAGCGCGTCCTGCGCCGTCTGGGCCTCTCCGATGCCGACATCGAAGAGAAGTTCGGTCACCTTATCCACGCACTCGAGCTTGGCGCTCCGCCGCACGGCGGCATCGCCCTGGGCCTCGACCGCCTGGTCATGCTTCTGGCTGGCAAGGACTCCATCCGCGACGTCATCGCCTTCCCGAAGACTTCCAGCGCCTCCGACCCCATGACCGGCGCTCCCTCCGAGGTCACCGGCAAGCAACTGAAAGAAGTCAACCTCCGTCTGCTGTAACTTCATAGTTCGGCTTTCTTGCGCGGCGTGATTGGGATTCCCAACGCGCCGCGTTTCTTATCTGGCTGTGTCAGAAGGCCAACACGAACCCAACCGCTTTACAGCAAACTTGCTTCACGCCTTAGCCTCAACACGTTCAACCGCTTCTCAAAAGGAACCACCATGAAGAACGCCCGCCCCTACCCCTGCGCCACCATCACCCCCAAAGGCGAACGTGCCTTGGTCGCCGGCCACCCCTGGGTTTACGATGCCGAGGTAACCGAACTTGTCCCAGCGCCCGGCGAAACCGAGGTGAAAAACGGCAGCATCGTCGACGTGGTAAGCCGCAAGGGCTCTTACCTGGGTTCGGGCACCATCTCGCAATCCAGCAAAATCCGCATCCGTCTTATCACCCGCAACGCCAACGACCGCTTCGACGACGCGTTCTGGATGCGCAAAGTGCGCTGGGCTTGGGATCACCGCAAGGCAACCATGGGCGAAGACACCTCCAGCTGCCGCGTCATCTTTTCGGAGGCCGATGACTTCGGCGGGCTGATCGTTGACAAATTCGAAGACGTCTTGGTGGCGCAGGTCCTGTCCATTGGCATGGAAGTGCACAAACAGCAGATCTTCGACGCGCTGCTTGCTGTGTTCGCCGAAGACGGCATCGCCATCCGCGGCATCTACGAGCGAAACGATGTTTCCTCGCGCAAACTTGAAGGGCTGCCCGAAACCACAGGCTGGGCGCGCTACGACGAAAACGCGTCGACTCCAAAATCCGATACCAACGTGACCATCAACGAAAACGGTGTGCGCTATTTCGTTGACTTCGAGAACGGGCAGAAAACCGGCTTCTTCCTTGACCAGAAGTACAATCGCCGCGCTGTGGCGAAAATCGCCCAGGGCAAGCGCGTGCTGGACTGCTTCACGCACACGGGCTCGTTCGCACTGAACGCCGCGCTTGGCGGCGCCGCGCACGTGAACGCCGTGGACATCTCACAGCTTGCCGTCGATCAGGCCCGCAAGAACGCGCAGCTCAACGGCGTAGAGAACCGCATGGAGTTCACCTGCGCCAACGTCTTCGACCTGCTAACCAAGCTTGAGCAGGAACGTTGCAGCGATTACGATTTCATCATCCTTGACCCGCCCGCGTTCACCAAGAACCGCCGCAGCATTGAAGCGGCAACGCGCGGCTACAAGGACATCAACTACCGCGCCATGCGCATCCTGCCGCGCGGCGGCTACCTTGCCACCTGCAGCTGCAGTCACTTCATGGACACCGAGCGATTCAAGAAGATGCTGGCATCGGCGGCTCGCGACGCAGGCGTGCGCCTTCGTCAAATCGAAGAACGCCAGCAAGCGCCCGACCACCCCATCGTGTGGGGCAT
>URZP01000093.1 GCA_900552365.1 uncultured Coriobacteriaceae bacterium | reverse complement strand
CGGCCTCTTTGCCGACCTCGCTGTTTTTATCGACCTGATCGGCCATTCAAAACTATTTCTGGACCGTGATGTACTCGGCGCCGCCCATGTAGGGAACCAGCACCTCGGGAACCTTGACGGTGCCGTCGGCCTGCTGGTAGTTCTCGAGCACGGCAGCCATGGTGCGGCCAACCGCAAGGCCCGAGCCGTTCAGCGTGTGGACGTAACGCGTACCCTTGAAGTTCTCGGGGTCGCGATAACGGATGTTCGCACGACGCGCCTGGAAGTCGACACAGTTCGAGCACGAAGAGATTTCTTTGTAGGTGCCGTAGGAAGGCAGCCAAACCTCGAGGTCGTAGGTCTTTGCGGCCGAGAAGCCCAGGTCGCCGGTGCACAGGTTGATAACACGGTACGGAAGACCAAGCTGCTGCAAGATGAACTCGGCGTCGTTGACCATAAGCTCAAGCTCGTTGTAGCTTTCCTCGGGCTTGGCGAACTTGACCATCTCGACCTTGTCGAACTGATGCACGCGGATCAAGCCGCGGGTGTCGCGACCGGCGCTGCCAGCCTCTTCGCGGAAACACGGGGTGAAAGCGCAGTAATGAAGCGGCAGATCGGCGGCCTCGAGAACCTCGCCGGCATGCAGATTGGTAAGCTGAACCTCGGCGGTGGGGATCATGTACAGGCCCTCGCGGGTGTGGAACATGTCCTCCTCAAACTTGGGAAGCTGACCGGTGCCCGTCATGGTCTTCTCGTTGGCCATGGCCGGCAGCCACCACTCCTTGAAGCCGCGCGACGTATGCGTATCGGCCATGAAGTTGATGAGGGCGCGCTCAAGGCGAGCACCCTGACCAGCCAGAACGACAAAGCGGCTTGCAGCAAGCTTGCTGGCGCGCTCAGAATCGATGATGCCCAGGTCGGCGCCAAGATCCCAGTGCGGCTTCATCTTGAAGCCCTCGGCCTCGAAGTCGCGCGGGGTGCCCCAACGACGAACCTCGGGGTTGTCGTTCTCGTCCTCGCCGACGGGCGTGGTATCGGACGGGATGTTCGGGATACGCAGCAGGATGTCGTTCAGTTTCTCGTCGATCGCCTCGCGCTCGGCGGTCGCACGGGGAAGCTCGTCCTTGATCTCGGCGACGCGAGCCTTGGCAGCCTCGGCTTCCTCCGTCTTTTTCTGAGCAAGAAGCTGACCGATTTGCTTCGAGATGGTATTACGCTCGGCCTGAAGGGCCTCTTCCTTCACGATTGCCTGACGACGCTCTTCGTCAAGGCTCGCGAAAGCCTCTTTGTCGAAGGAAGCGTGCTGACTCTCGGTAGCAGCGGCAACTTCCTCGAGATTCTCGCGAACATAGCGAAGGTCTAGCATGATGAGGCTCCTTTTTGGACCGGGCGCCCGGTTTTGCCGCGTTGCGGCTTGACCCGACGACGATCCCACTAGCTGGTTAAACGATTGCAGATATGTTGTTGAAGTATAGCGCCTTGGATCACGTCCCACCCGCAAAGTTGCGCTGAACGCACGAAAGCGGCAGACGGCAGCAACCCGAGCGTTGCCAAGAATGGTAAGATGGGCGGCGGACATCAGAAGAATCATTGGCAATGCAACGATAAGGCGGGCCACATGGACGCAGGCGCCATTTACCATTTCCTGTTCGAAACCTACACCGGCATCGGCATTCTTGTTGCCGCTGGCCTGGTCATCAGCTTGATCCTTTGCGTCATCATGGAACGCAAGACCCGCTCGGTTTACAAGGACCGCGGTCCCAAAACCGACGACGAGTGGTCGCTGTTCGACGACGATGACGACGAGGAGAAAGAGGAAACGGCACCCGCTAAGCCGAAGGCCAAGCCCGCCCCCGTCGATGAGAAGAAGCCCGAGATCAAGAAGGCAACCGTTCGTCGCGCCAAGTAACCCACGAACACGAAAACCGCGCCAGGCACCGCAGCGCAACAACCAAGAAGAAAGACCGGCGTCGAGGGAGTCCCCCGACGCCGGTCTTTTTTTCGTTGTTGTTGGCTGTTGGATGCCGTTACTTCAGCAGGTCGCTGACCTTGCCAAGCAGAAGCTCGAAAGAAACGCCACGCTCCTGGAAGTTGGGCTGCTTCGCAGAGACGATCATCGCGTCGTGCGTGAAGTCGCCAGCGAAACGAACGGCCTCTTCAAGCGTGCGACCGGCCATGATAGCTGCCAGCAAGCACGAGGCGTAAACGTCGCCGGTGCCGTGCAGCATGTACGGCAGGTACTCGTTCGAAAGCTCGTGGGTTTCGCAATCGATGCCGCCGACGAAGTTACGGATGACGTTTTCACCCTCGCGCTGAATGCCCTTCAGCACCACATGCTTGGCGCCCTTGGCAACCAGTGCGGCAACGATGCGATGGGCCTCTTCATCAGAGATGTCGGTGCCCGCCCAATCATCGCCGATGGGCTCGTCCAAGATGATGGCTGCTTCGGTCAGATTCGGGGTAAGGATGTCGGCACCAGCGGCAAGCTCGGCCATAGCGGCACACAGCTCGGGCGTATAGGTGGGATAAACCTTGCCGTGATCAGCCATAACAGGGTCAACCACGCGCAGCGCGTTGGGGTACATGGCATACAGCTCGCGAATCAGATCGACCTGCTCGGGCGCACCCAAGAAGCCGCTGTAAATGGCATCGATCTCAACGCCGATGCCCTTCCACGCGTTGATGTAGTCCTGCAGGATATTGGTGGTATCGTGCATGTAGAAGCCAGGGAACGCCGTGTGGCTGCTGAACAGGCCGGTCGGCACGGGACAGACATCGCAACCTGCCGCGGAAAGAACGGGGATCGCCACGCCAAGCGAGCACTTGCCGTAACCGCACAGGTCATGAACAGCAGCAACGCGCGGGATGTAGTCGCCTTCGCGCTTGTACAGCGCGGGAAGATCGGTGGTCTGATCGGTCATCGGGTCCTTCTTTCATCGAGTGCTTTCGCAAAAGTTATCTTGGCGGTAAGTATAGTCCGCATTACACCGATCGATGGGGAAAGTTTACAAGTCAAGAGCGACACCCAACACCGTTCCAACAAGCGTCCAGCGCCTACAGGCCAAAATGGTCTTGGGAATCCAACATGCTTTACTTGCGGAGGACGACAACCACAAACAGCATAATCGCAGCAGAAACGGCAATGGGAACGATCAAGCCGGGCCCCGGAGCCGCCATGCCAACCATGCCCGTCTCAAACCACGCTGCAGCGAATGCGCCCGCAACCAACAAGGCGGCCGCAAGCACCACGCCGAGCACAGCAAGAGGCTTGCTCCCCCTCGAATTGCACGCCGACTCTGCAACCACGGCGACCAACCAACTAACGACAGTGCACCAGGTAGCAGGTGCCGCAAGCATGGCCAGCAGGCGATGCGAGACATCGACCTGCGCAAAATTCCAGTAAAGGAGCGCCTCCCACCCCATCATGTTGCCGGTTCCGCAGGCGCCCAAAACCAGCGCCCACAGCGCCGCATACGCAAGCGTGATGAAAGCGTTGCGCGGGCGAAGGCACGTGCCCGCTACCAAAGGAAGGAACGCGTTGAAGCCAAAGGCGCCCACCACCGGCAGTGCCATAGCGACGTTAGGCTCGGCAATTCCCACGCGGCCGACGAAGAACCACCACGCAATGCTTGCCGCCAACAGAATGACGCCAACTAGCGGGCTGGCGCCCATCACGAACGTAAGGGAAACCGAGCAGAAACCCACCAGCGCCCCAACATGAGGAACGACCGCACCCAACACCGCAAACACCAAGGACACGACCAGCATGAACACCAGCGGCGACGAAGATGCGAAGATGCCGCTGCCCAGCTGGGTAAGCGAGGCCGTGGCGGCATAGGCGCCGCTGTCCCATCCTGCGAAGAACGGCAGATTCGCCAGCGCAAGGAAACCCAAAAATCCGCTGGTCAATGCGCCGAATACACGTGAAAGGATTTTCTGAACGGAAGGTGTGAGCCTGTCTTTCATGGGGACTTTCGGGGCGCGAGGCTTGCGCTGGCTTTGCCTTGCGCGCTGGTCCTGATCGACCTGCGACGCACGGGAACCGCGAGCCCCCGATCGCTCCTTCCTTTCTTCCTCGGAATTTTGGTTCTCTTGCTGCAAAAGCAGCGGATCCATCACGTCGGTTTCACCGTCATGGGCGGCACGGGCCGCATCAAGGGCGTCGGCGACGACGTATTTCAATTGAATGACGCCTTCTTCAGCATCTCCCAGGAATTTGTCAGCTTCCTCTTGGAAGTCAAACACAGTTTCGTATCGGTCTTCCTTGTTAGGAGCAAGCGCATAGAACAGGACGTCATCGATGCTTTCGTCCAAGCCGTCCCAGCAAAGCGAGGGAAGAACCAGCTCAGCGTCGGTTATCGCCTGATCGGCGTGAGCCAAGTCGGAGGCAGTAAACGGATTTGACCCCACAAGCATCTCGTAAGTGACAGAGGCAAGCGACCACTCGTCAGTGCGCACGTCAAGCTCTTCACGACGCATCTGCTCAAGCGGCATGTAGCCGACGGTTCCGCCACCTGTGGTTCCCACACCCGAGGCGTCAACCAGGGTCGCAAGGCCGAAGTCGGTTACTTTGACCTGGCCTTCCTTGTTGATAAGGATGTTGTCGGGCTTGATGTCAAGGTGAAGCACGCGATGCGCGTGGGCTTTCTTCAGAGCGCCCGCAACCGCGTCGAACACCGCCGTGATCATGTCGAGCGTCACGTAATCAACGTAATCGCGCAGCAGTTTGGAAAGCGTGATGCCCTCGATATACTCCATCACCAAGTAGGCAGTTTGTCCGCGAACCTCCACGTCGTACACCGTGACGATATGAGGGTCGGATAGCATCGCGGCAGTGCGCGCCTCGTCCAAGCCGGGAATATGGGCAAGCGCCTGAACGTCGGGGTCGTCGGGAAGGTCGTCGGAAGGCAAGCCGTGAGTGATCGCAGCCGAACCGGCAACCGCATCTGCGCCGGGCAGCGCCGCGCGAAGAGCGTCGGTTTCGGTAAGGGGAATGGTCTTGATGGCGACCTTGCGCTGGATACGCGGGTCCTTCGCCACCATGACGGTGCCATAGCCGCCCGCGCCAGCTTCGCCAAGCAGGCGATATCGGTCGAGTATGAGCTTGCCTTTGGCCATGCGGCCTGCCCCTTCGTTCAAGTTCGATCAGCGTGCGTTTCAGACAGGGCGAAACGCGGGTGGACCGGCGTTGCATGCGGCTGCGTTGCGCGATGCAAGCCATCAGGACCAGCGCGTTCCCTGAAATGATATCGCAAATCAACCGACGCTCTGAACCTGCGAAATACGAGACCTTGCAAAAAGTATGCGCGATCAAATAATTTCTCTTGCATGAATCAGAAAGCTGCGGTAACATATCAATTCGTTATCGTCAGATAGCGCATGCGGGTGTGGCGGAATTGGCAGACGCGTACGGTTCAGGTCCGTATGGGGGC
>URZP01000092.1 GCA_900552365.1 uncultured Coriobacteriaceae bacterium | reverse complement strand
ATGGGGCAGAAGTCCATCGTCATAAAGGGTGCTCGCGAGCACAATTTGAAGAACATCGATCTTGAAATCCCGCGTGACGAGCTTGTCGTTATCACGGGCTTGTCGGGTTCGGGCAAGTCAAGCTTGGCCTTCGACACCATGTACGCCGAGGGCCAGCGCCGCTATGTGGAAAGCCTGTCCAGCTACGCGCGCATGTTCTTGGGGCAAATGAACAAGCCCGATCTCGATAGCATTGACGGCCTTTCACCGGCGGTCTCAATCGATCAGAAAACCACCTCGCGCAACCCGCGCTCCACTGTGGGCACCACTACTGAAATTTATGATTACCTGCGTCTTCTTTACGCGCGCGTTGGCGTTCCCCATTGCCCCGAATGCGGACGCGAAATCAAGAAGCAGACAACCGACCAGGTAACCGATGAGATCATGCGCCTTGCCCCCGAAGGTACGCGCGCAATGATCATGGCTCCTGTTGTGGCGGGTCGCAAGGGCGAGTTCACGAAGCTGTTCAAAGATCTTACCAAAGAGGGATTCGCTCGTGTTCGCATCGATGGCGAGGTCCGTCGTCTGACGGATGAAGAAATCACGCTGAACAAGCAGATCAAGCACTTCATCGACGTCGTTGTCGATCGTGTGGTCCTGAAGCCCCAGTCGCTCGGTCGCGTGGCGGAAGCAGTTGAGCTTGCCACTACCATCGCCGAGGGACGCGTGCTGGTGCAGCTGCTCGACAAGAACGGCGACCCGCTTGGCGAAAGCAAGGTCTCGTCGGGTGCTAAAGGCGGTCTTGGCCCGGGTGAGCACGTCTTCTCGCTTGCGCTTGCATGCCCCGAGCACGGTCACTCCATGGACGAGCTTCAGCCGCGTGATTTCTCTTTTAATGCGCCATACGGTGCTTGTCCCGATTGCACGGGCATCGGCAGTCGCGAGGAGGTCGACCCCGACCTTCTTGTCCCTGATAAGACCTTGTCTCTTTCTGAAGGCGCCATTGCGCCGTTCAAGTCGGGTAATTATTTTCCTCAGGTTATCAACGCCGTGGCGAACCATTTGGGCGCTGATGACCAAACGCCGTGGGAGGACCTCCCCGCAAAGGTACGCAAAGGCATTCTGCATGGCGTGAAAGGTCGCGTTCGTGTCGATTACCACACCGTCGACGGCCGCGAAACCTATTGGTACATCGAGTGGCATGGCGCTATTAAAGCTATCGAGGAAAAGCTCCACGATGCCTCAAGCGACATGCAACGTGAGAAGTACCAGCAGTATTTCTCAACCATTCCGTGCCCTACGTGCGGCGGAAAGCGCCTGAAGCCCGAAATCCTTGCCGTCACCATCAACGGCAAGTCCATCTTCGACGTCTGCAACCTCAGCGCTCGCGATTCGCTCGCATTCTTCAAGGGTTTGTCGTTCTCTGGGGCCGATGAGCGCATTGCAGGTCCCATTGTCAAGGAAATCATCGCGCGCTTGCAGTTCTTGGTGGACGTTGGTCTTGACTACCTGACGCTTGAGCGCGCTACCGCCACGCTTTCCGGTGGCGAGGCGCAGCGTATCCGTTTGGCCACGCAGATCGGCGCCGGCCTTATGGGCGTGCTTTACATTCTCGACGAGCCTTCTATCGGTTTGCATCAGCGCGACAACGAAAGGCTCATTGCCACGTTGCAACGTCTGCGTGATTTGGGCAACACCGTCATCGTGGTCGAGCACGACGAAGACATCATCCGCACTGCCGATTACGTGGTCGATATGGGCCCTGGTGCCGGCGAGCTAGGCGGTTACGTTGTTGCCGCAGGCAGACCTGAAGACATCATGGCTAATCCTGAATCGATTACCGGACAATACCTTTCGGGCGCGAAGGAAATCGCCGTTCCGAAAGAACGACGCAACCCGAAGAAAGGCAAGATCAAGCTGGTCGGCGCTTCCGAGAACAATTTGAAGAACGTTTCGATCGAAATCGAGCTTGGCACGCTGACGGTTGTCACAGGTGTTTCGGGTTCGGGTAAAAGCTCCCTGGTAACCGACACTTTGGCGCCGATCCTCTCCAACCAGATCAACCATGCGCGCAAGCGCACGGGCGCATATCGCAAGATCTCCGGTCTTGAGGCAATCGACAAGGCGATTAACATCGATCAGAGCCCCATTGGCCGTACACCACGCTCGAACCCCGCAACGTACATCGGACTATGGGACGACATTCGCGCGCTGTTCGCTTCGACAAGCGAGTCGAAGGCACGCGGTTACTCGCCGGGCCGCTTCTCGTTCAACGTGAAGGGCGGTCGTTGCGAGGCATGCAAGGGCGATGGCCAGATCAAGATCGAGATGCACTTCCTTCCCGATATTTACGTCCCCTGTGAGGTTTGCGGCGGCGATCGCTACAACCGTGAGACGCTTCAGGTTACGTACCGCGGCAAGAACATTTCGCAGGTGCTTGATATGACCGTTGACGAGGCGCGCGAGTTCTTCACGAACATCCCGGGCATCAAGCGAAAGCTCGACACGCTTCACGATGTCGGGTTGGGCTATATCAGGCTTGGCCAGCCTGCAACGACGCTTTCCGGTGGCGAGGCGCAGCGCGTCAAGCTCTCCAGCGAGCTCCAGAAACGTCAGACGGGCAAAACGTTCTATATTCTGGACGAGCCTACTACGGGCCTTCATTTCGAGGATGTCCGTCAGCTGCTCGAGGTTCTTCAGCGTCTTGTCGACGCCGGCAACACCGTGCTTGTCATCGAGCACAACCTTGACGTTATCAAGTCGGCTGACCGTATCATCGATATGGGTCCCGAGGGCGGCGACGGCGGCGGCACGGTCGTGGCGTACGGAACTCCCGAGCACGTCGCCGAGGTTCCCGGTAGTTATACCGGTGCGTTCCTTAAGAAGATCCTCGCCAAGTAGTATCATCAACGGCTATGGATAAGCGAAAACGAGAAATAATCGCCCTGGTGCTTTTGATGGTGCTGCTTTTGGGCGGCGCTGGGTTCTTCGGGTTCTACCTGACCAACGGTCACAAGTGGAACCTGGCGGCAACCACCATCGACGACACTGTGGGAAACATGGATGGCTACGTGGTTGTGCTCTATGAGGGCACTGACACGCCGCAGGCAGCCCCCGTCAAACCGATGGCTGATGCCCGTGTTTCGTCTACGGTGCTGCTGGCGGACACCAAGAAGTCGTATGGCGACAAGGGTGCCAACGTGTTTTCGCTGCGTACCAACGGTTTCAGGTACGCGGAATCATTTGTGCTTTTGCATAACGGGTATCGCATCGGTTTCATGCCGGTAGATAAGGACACGCCGTATCTTTCGATCGATCGGCAGATAGCCCTTTTCGCCCAGCGTCATGTCGATATCGTCGTGGCATTGGAGTACTCTGAAAACGAATATCTTGAATCGGTTGATGGCGTCGATGTGATCTTGCAGCTTGGCGAATCCCCAAAGGATGAGCTTATCGAGTCCGATGAGCAGGGTGACTCGTCGTCTGAGAATCAAGAAACCGCCGAGGGAGAATCGGCTGACGATGAGCCTCGCGGGGCGGCAACCGAAGATGGCCAGAATGCAGACAACGTCGAATCTTTGACTGCTTCCGAGCAAGCCGAGATCGAGAAGAAAGCCGATGCGGCGCGCGCGGAAACGGAGGCAAAATCTGCGCTTGATGCAGAAAAGGCCGCTTCGGCTGAATCGGCGTCTTCTTCCGCTTCTTCCGCCTCAAGCTCGGCTTCCTCTTCCTCGTCGCATAAGTTGAAGAAGAGCAACGCTTATGTGGTGGATCGTCGCGATCGCGGGACTATTGCTGCGGTGCTCATCTCGCCGAACAACATCATCTCAACGAAGACCATTTCTGAATAATACGTTTTGAATTAAGGTGCAAGGCCAAACGACCGCCTGGTGATTCGGGCGGTCGTTTGTTTGCTGCTTGCTATTCAAACGACCGCTCAACTTGGCAGTCGCGTATTTTCCGTTTGCTAATCGGCGCTGGGCGCGGTGTTTACGCGTTTCGTCTCTATGCGATCACTTCGAGTGATGACCCTTGCGGACCCGATTTCACGACGATCTTCCGATTGATTGCGGTTTTCAGTTCGTCCACGTGACTGATGATTCCGACAAGCCTATTGCCAGTCGAAAGCTCGGCGAGCATGTTGATGGCATTCGCAAGCGATTCATCGTCAAGCGTCCCGAAGCCCTCGTCAATGAACATCGAGTCAAGCTGGATTCCGCCCGCTAGGCTTTGAACGACGTCGGAGAGCCCCAAAGCCAAGCAAAGTGACGCTTCAAACGACTCACCGCCCGACAATGTCGACGCATCGCGCGACTTGCCGGTGTATCTATCGAACACATCCAGATCAAGCCCCGTTTTTCCCGAAAGCGTGGCACTTGCTTTTCTTCTGAGCTCGAAACGCCCGCCCGCCATCAAGGCCAAGCGAGCGTTTGATGCCGCGATCACCATGTCGAAGTAAATCGTTTGCACGTAGGTTTCAAATGATATTCGCTGCGACCCTTTCAACGTGCCGCACGCCACGTCGGCGAGAACGGAAAGCTCCCCGTACTCCTTGCGGGTTCGATCGGTTTCTTCGAGTTCCCTTTCGATGCTCGAAAGCGCCCGCTCGTTAACGGCTATTCGTTTTTCGTACGGCTCCAATTCGTTGGCGATCGCTTCGAGTTGTCTCTGAAGGGTTTCTTTGCGCGCTGCCAGCTTTTTTATGTCAAGTGCGTCGATGCGTGCGATTTCTGAACGAAGCGCCTGTTCTTTTCCTGTTTCCTCTACCACTTTGCTGCGCGCTGCCTCAAACGCGAGCTTGGCGCCGTGCGATGCTTCCTCAAGTTGGTTTTTGCGTTTGACCAGGGTGTCGATGTTCGCGTGAAGTTGCTGCTTGTCTGTGCGACCGTGGCTTTCAAGCTCCGCGGTTTTTTCTGCGAGCTTGCTTTCCGCAACGGCTGAAAGAGTTTGGGTGTGGGTGGCTTCTTGATCGAGGGAGGCTTGCTGTAGCTTGAGCTTCTCGATCCTGTTTTGGGCGCGCTCGATTTCCGTCGCTGTCCTTTTCGCTTGCGTTTCGGGATCGCCCAAAGAGGCGCATTCGGTCGTGAGCTTCGCAGTTTCCTCTTTCAATTTTGCTGCAGCGGCGTCAAGATCATCGCGTTTGCCGAAACGCTCTTCCAAAGATAGCAGGCGGGTTTGCCTTTCCTCGTAACGTGCCTTTGCGCGTGCGCATGCGGCTGAAGCTTCGGTTGCGGTTGCTTGCATGCTGGTCGACAGCTGTTCGAGCCGTTCGATTTCTTCTTTAGAAGGCGCAGATTCGACAAGGGAAGCTTTGCGGGGATGGTTTTGCGAGCCGCAAACGGGGCAGGGAGATCCTTCCTCAAGCTCCTGCGCAAGGATGCCCGCCTGGTTGTCAAGGTAGGCTTTTCTTGCGGCGCGCGATTCCTCGAGAGCGCGATCGCTTGCTCGCTGAACATCGCGATAGGTTGCCTGCTCTTGCAAAAGGCTTAGATCGGAA
>URZP01000091.1 GCA_900552365.1 uncultured Coriobacteriaceae bacterium | reverse complement strand
CGGCCTTCGCCAAGAAGCCCGGATTGGAAAGCTTCTTATCAAGCTTGGCGCAATCGGCCTCCAGTTTAGCAAGTTCCTTGGTCAAGCGCGCACGCTCTGCCTCGAAATCGACCAAGCCCGCAAGGGTGATAAACACCTCGAAGCCCGAGCAAAGAGCCACAGTTGAAGCTTCCGGCTTTTGAGCATCGGACGCAACGCCGAAGGACTCCGTGTTGGCCATGGCCTCGATAAGCTGGCTTTGAGCGGAAAGCAGATCGGCATCGCCGGCGTCTGCCTTGACCAAAACCGCAAGCGGCGTCTTAGGAGACAGGTGGTAACGGGCGCGCGTCGCGCGGATGGCGGTAACCGTCTCGCATACCATATCGATGGCACGTTCGGCATCGTCGTTTTGGTACTTGGCGAGGTCGGCAGCAACGGGCCACGCGGCGCCGATGAGGTAGTCGGCCTTAGAGCGATCGAACGGAAGCTCCTGATAGATCTCCTCGGTGACGAACGGCATGATAGGATGCAGCAGGCTGAATCGAGCACGAACACGAGATTGCGCTGCGTTTGCAGGCGAGCAACCGGATCGGCGCCCTCGCGCAGGCTCGCCTTCGAGAACTCGATGTACCAGTCGCAGAACTCGTTCCAGAAGAACGTGTACAGTTCGCGGGTGATCTCACCGAACTCGAAGTCCTCGTACAAGGAATCCAAACGCGCGACCAGCTTGGCCAGACGGCTGAAGATCCACTGGTCAGCGGGCGTCGTGGGCTCGGGGGCGCCCGGCGTGTAGCCGTCAAGGTGCATGTTCACGAAACGAGCGGCGTTGCGGATCTTGTTCGCGAAGTTACGGCTGCTCTCGAGCTTCGCCTCGTTGAACTTGAGATCCTGAGAACCGGTAACCTGCATCAACATTCCGAAACGCATGCCGTCGGCACCGTAGTCCTTCATAAGACGAAGCGGATCGACACCATTACCACGCGACTTGCTCATGGGCTTGCCGTCGGCACCCATGACCGTGGGATGGATGATGACATGCTCAAAGGGGATCTTGCCCGTGCAGTACATGGACGACATCACCATACGGGCAACCCAAAGGCCCATGATGTCGCGAGCCGTGGAAAGAACCTGTGTGGGGTATGCGGCCTTGAGCTCGGGGGCGTCGTTGCCGTCAGTAGTCCAGCCCATGGTGGCAAACGGCCAAAGCTGCGAAGAGAACCAGGTGTCAAGCACGTCGGTATCCTGACGGACTTCGTGACCGCACTCAGGGCACACATGCACATCCTCGACGCTGGCATCCTGCCAACCGCAATGATCGCAATAGAACATGGGAATACGATGACCCCACCACAGCTGGCGAGAGATGCACCAATCCTTCAGGTTGGCCAACCAGTCAAGGTAAACCTGCTTCCAGCGAGCCGGATGGAATTGGATCTCACCGTCCTCGACCACACGGGCCGCTTCTTTCTTAAGGCCGTCGACCGAGACGAACCACTGCTCTGACTCCCAAGGCTCGAGCTTGGTATGGCAACGGTAGCAAGTCATGACGGAGTGATCGTGATCCTCAACGTGATCGAGCAGGCCAAGCTCCTCGAACTCGGCGACGATGGCCTCGCGCGCCTCGTCGCGTGAAAGGCCCGAGAACCTGCCGTAACCCTCGACCACATGCGCCGTGGCGTCGAAGATGTTGATCTTGGGAAGGTCGTGACGCTCGCCCATTGCCCAGTCGTTGGGGTCGTGGGAAGGAGTGACCTTCACGAAGCCGGTGCCGAAGTCAGCATCGACGTAGAAGTCGCTGAAAATGGGGATCTCGCGGCCGACAATGGGCAGTTTGACCTTTGCGCCAACGAACTTTGACGCCTCGGGATCCTTCGGGGAAACCGCAACGCCGGTATCGCCGAGCATGGTTTCGGGGCGCGTGGTGGCAACCACGATGTAATCCTTGCCATCAACAGGCTCGACCAACGGGTAGCGAAGGTGCCACAGATGACCCTTCTCGGGCACGTACTCGGCCTCGTCGTCAGCGATTGCGGTGCCGCAATGCGGGCACCAGTTGACGATGCGCTTGCCACGATAAACGATGCCGTCATGGTACCAATCGGCAAACAGACGACGAACGGCGCTGGCGTAATCGGGGTCGAGGGTGAAGTGCTCGTCCTCGTAATCGCACGAGCAACCCATGCCTTTGATCTGGTTGACGATGGTGTTGCCATACCGCTCGCGCCACTTCCAGCACTCCTGAATGAATGCCTCGCGGCCGATCTCGTAACGGGAGATCCCCTCTTCGGCGAGCTTCTTATCAACCTTGGTCTGTGTGGCGATGCCGGCGTGATCGGTACCCAGGATCCAGCGCGTGGGACGACCCTGCATGCGCGCGTGGCGAATGCAGGTGTCCTGAATGGTGTCGTTCAGAGCATGGCCCATATGCAACATGCCGGTAATATTCGGCGGCGGGATGACAATGGTGAATGGGTGATCGGCGAAATCGCCCCTACCCTGGCTGCGACGGAAATACCCGCCGTCATTCCAAGCCTGGAACAGCGGCGTTTCGTGTGCGGCGAAGTCGTAATCGACTTTGCCCTTCTGCTGATCGTTATCGGACATGGTCGCCCTTTCCTGCGCTCGATGTCTCTATGCCTGTTTTTCGATGACGGGCGTGGTTTCACCCGTGATGTCGCTAGCCGAAACGGTAACGACGGTGGGCTCGCCCTTGTGCTCGGGAAGATCGTACATGACGTCCATGAGCACGCGCTCGCAAATAGAGCGCAAGCCGCGCGCGCCGGTACCGTGCTCGACGGCCTCGTGCGCGATGGCGCGAAGGGACTCTTCCGTAAAGACGAGCTTGGAGTTCTCGAAGTCAAACATCTTGGTGTACTGCTTGACCAAGGCGTTCTTCGGCTCAGAGAGGATCTTCATCAGATCCTTCTCGGTAAGCTGTTCAAGCGAGGTAACAACCGGGATGCGGCCGACGAACTCGGGGATCATGCCGTACTTGTTCAGATCCTCCGGAAGGACCTTCTTCAGAAGCTCGGACTGGCTCTTCTTCATGCTTTCGGGCATCTCGGAGTTGAAGCCGACGATACTCTTGCCCGTGCGCTCGGCGATGATGTCGGACAGGCCGACGAATGCGCCACCAAGGATGAACAGGATGTTCGTAGTGTCGATGTGGATAAGTTCCTGCTGAGGATGTTTGCGTCCACCTTGCGGGGGCACGGCAGCCTCGGTTCCCTCAACGATCTTCAGCAGCGACTGCTGAACGCCCTCGCCGGAGACATCGCGCGTGATGGACAGGTTCTCGGCCTTGCGGGCGATCTTGTCGATCTCGTCGATGTAGACGATGCCGATCTCGGCACGCGGGATGTCGAAGTCGGCCGCGGTGATAAGCTTCAGAAGGATGTTCTCAACGTCCTCGCCGACGTAGCCAGCCTCGGTGAGAGTGGTTGCATCAGCGATGGCGAACGGAACACGCAGCGTGCGCGCCAGGGTTTGAGCAAGCAACGTCTTGCCCGAACCCGTGGGACCGATGAGCATGATGTTGCTTTTCGCAAGCTCGACGCCATCATCGAGGTCCTCGCCCAGGCTGATGCGCTTGTAATGGTTGTACACAGCAACCGAAAGCGCGCGCTTAGCGGCTTCCTGCCCGACAACGTACTCGGAAAGCTCGTCGTACAGCTGATGAGGCGTGGGCAACTGAGCAAGAATCTCCTCGGGGGTGGGAACGCCGTCGTCGACGGGCTCGCCTTCCATGGTAAGCATCTGCTCAGCGTTCTTCTGCGCCTGCGCGGGCAAAGGCACATGCAGGCCCAGATCGCGCATCATGGCCTCGGCGCTAACCGAGATGCACTCGTCGCAAATGTAAATGCCGTTGGGGCCTGCGATCATGGCATGCACCTGATCGGGGTGCTTCCCGCAGAAAGCGCATGCGATCTCGTCGTTCTTGAAATCGTCTTTATTGTCGCTCACGTTGTTGTTTTCCTATTCGCTCTTCACGTTTGCAAGGGCAGCACGGGATTCGACGATGCGGTCGACCAAGCCGTATTCAAGCGCCTGCTGAGCCGTCATGTAGTTGTCGCGCTCGGTGTCGCGCTGAATGGCCTCGAGGCTCTGACCCGTATTGTCGGCAAGGATCTGGTTGAGGCGCTTGCGCGTCTTCAACATAAAGTCAGCAACGATCTGGATCTCGGTCTGCTGGCCCTGGGCACCGCCGGAAGGCTGATGGATAAGAACCATGGAGTTGGGCAGGCAGAGCCTTTTACCCTTGGCGCCAGCGGACAGAAGCACGGCAGCCATGGAAGCACAGCAGCCCATGCAAATAGTGGAGACGTCGGGCTTGATGAAGTTCATCGTGTCAAGAATGGCCAGACCTGCGGTAACCGATCCTCCCGGGGAGTTGATGTACAGCGAGATGTCTTTCTCGGGATCGGCGCTTTCGAGATGCAGGAGCTGCGCCACCACGGAATTGGCGACGTTGTCGTCGATCTGCTCGCCCAGGAAGATGATGCGATCGTTCAGCAGGCGGGAGTAGATGTCGTAGCTGCGCTCGCCACGGGGCGACTGCTCGATGACATAGGGGATCAACGCATTGTTGATATTCGACATGCCAACCTCTCTTTCTTACGTTCGCGCAGGCCATGCGCGCTGATAAACACAAGGCAACGAATTCATTGTTGTCCGCTTCGCCACAGGGCGCAAGATCAGCAACGGCGACGTTACCAGATGGAAAAAAAGCGGACGCGCCCGAAGTCAGGCACGCCCGCTCATGCAATGCATGAAGACGAATTACTCGGCCTTGTCTTCGGCGGCCTTCTTGGAAGCCTTCTTGGCCTTCTTGGCTTTCTCTTCCTTCGGCTTCTCCTCGGTGACGACAGCGTTGTCGGTCACGTCGACGGCAGCCTTCTGACGCAGGATGCCCTGGCGGACGAGGAACAGCTGACCGCTTTCCTCCCACTCCTTCTTCAAGGCTGCGGGATCTTGAGCGCCGCTCTTCTGGAACTCGATCATGATGTCGTCGTCGGTTGCCTCGAGACCGGCATGTGCGGCCCAAGCATCAAGCGCAAGATCCTGCTTGGTGAGGTCGGCTGCCTGCTTCTTCACGTCGTCGCGGAACTGCTGCGAAGAGAGGCCCTGAGACTGCAGGTAGACGTCGAAGGTGATGCCCTGCTGCTGAAGCTGACCGAAGAAGTTCTGGAGCAATGCGGACTCCTGCTGCTCGACGAGGGCTGCAGGTGCCTCGCCCTGAAGGCGCTCGGCCAGAGCGGAAAGAGCGCGCTCTTCCTTCAAGCGGGGGATGAAGGAGTTCTTCTGGTTGGTGAGCAGCGTGGTGAGCTCCTCGCGAACCTCAGCGGCAGAATCCATGCCGAGCTTCTCTTTAGCGAACTCGTCGGTGAGCTCGGGGGTCTTGCGGACCTTGAGCTGAAGGATCTCAACCTCGAAGTTGATCTTCTCGGTCTTGCCGATCAGGCTGGAGGGGTTGCCAAAGCCCGAATTGCAAAATCTGTAGATCCAGAACTGGATGCTGAGGCTTTGAGAATCGTGAAGGCGATGCC
>URZP01000090.1 GCA_900552365.1 uncultured Coriobacteriaceae bacterium | reverse complement strand
ATATCCTCCCCCGGCAACCAAAAAAGGCAAGATGGCGGCAAGCGCGCCTTGATTCACGTCGCAGCACAAATGGCCGATCATGGTCAAATAGTTGGCAAGCTTGTCGCCGTCCTTCTTTTCCATTGAGGAATCGGCGCGATGCATGGCATTGCCATCGGCGTTCGAGCGCAGCTCTTCATCTGCGCTCTCGGCGCAAACAGTTTTAGTCATGGATGTAGGTCCCGTTCGGTCGATGCAGGTCGTATCATGTATCACTACCGAGCATAAACCATTCAGCATGCTAGAAAGCTGGAACATCCGAATCGAAAGGTCCCACAACATGGAATTCACCGAGAACGCACCGATCGGCATCATCGGAGCAATGGATATTGAAGTTTCCCTGCTCAAGCAAATGATGCTGGAATCGGGAGAAGTCGAAACGGTAGTTGCAGCCGGCATGGAATTCATGAAAGGCACTATCGAAGGATCGCATGCCATCGTCGTGAAATGCGGCGTGGGAATGGTAAACGCCGCAATCTGCGCCGAGATTCTCATCGATCGATTCAAAGTTGGCGCCATCGTGAACACCGGCGTTGCCGGATCTTTGGACAACAGCATCGAAATCGGCGACATCGTGATTGCCACCGACGCCGTCAATCATCTGATGGACGTCGAGAACCTTGGCTACAAGCCCGGTCAAACCCCTGGTATCGAACCCGTTTTCCTCCCTGCCAGCAAAACACTTCAAGACGCCCTTGCGAAAGCCGCGAAAGAAATCGGCGCGACCACTCATTCCGGCCGCGTAGCCTCGGGCGACCGCTTCGTTCGCGATGCCGCCGAGAAAGAACGCATCACCACCACCTTCGATGCGCGTTGCTGCGAGATGGAAGGCGCCGCCATCGCCCAAGCATGCTACCTTTCCAGCGTGCCCTGCGCCATCGTGCGCGCCATTTCCGACAAGGCCGATGGCACCTCTACGGTTGACTACCGCGCCTTTGAAGACGAATCGGCGCATCGTTGCGCCCGCCTGACGGCCAAGCTGCTTGAAGCGTAAACGAATAATGTCCCCGTAAACGATAAGAACCTCGCGATCTCGATCGCGAGGTTCTTTTTCATTTGAAAGCGCACCTATGAATGCAGCGTCCTACTCCAGAGCCTGGCCCTTCTTGTCGGGTACAAAGAACATGGCGATGAACGCAACGGCATAGATGCAGGCAACGCAGCCAATGGCGAACGCAAAGCCGCTGCCCGTAGCGATTGCGGCGATGACAACCGGGCCAGCGCCGCCGCCGATGAAGCGGCCGGTGTTGTACAGAGCGGTCTGAGCGGTCGCGCGAAGCTCGGTCGGATAGAGCTCGGCGATAAGGGTGCCATAGCCGCCAATCATGCCATTAGCGAACATGCCCATGAAGAAGCCGCCGAACAGAAGCGCAGTCGGATCCTTCAGCTGGCTGTAGATGATGACCATGGCTGCAGCGCCGATCTGGAAGGTCCAGAATGCGGGACGACGGCCAGCGCGGTCGGCAAGCCAACCGAACACGGAGATGCCGATCATCATGCCGACAACGGTGACTGCGGTCCAAAGACCAGTGGAGGTTAGGCTCAGGCCCAGCTCGGAGTTCAGGTACTTCGGAAGCCACGTCATGATGCCGAAGTAACCGGCGTTCTGAACGGTGCACAGAACGATGATGACAATGGAGAACTTGATACGCTCAGGCGAGTTGAACAAGTCGGAGATCTTACCATGCTGCTTGCCGGAAGCCTTGTGCTCCTCGAAGATCGGGGGCTCGGGAACGAACGCACGGATGATGATGGCGATGATCGCGGGAATGAAGCCAACCACGAACAGGCCCTGCCAACCGAAGTTCAGAAGAACCGGGGCGCTCATGAGCGAAGCGGCAAGAACGCCAACCTGGAAGCCCAAGCCAACACCGGAGGTTGCCTTTGCGCGGTTCTGAGGGCTGGAAGCCTCGGCTGCAATTGCCATGCCGATACCGAACTCAGCGCCAATGCCGATGCCGGAAAGGAAGCGGCAAAGAGCCAGAATCTCGAAAGTCGGCGCGAACGCGCAGCCCAGGGTGAACACACCGAAGAAGATAACCGAGTACGTGAGCACCTTGATACGGCCGAACTTGTCCGCAAAATGACCGAAGACCAAGCCGCCCAGGAACGCGCCTGCAAGCGTGATGGTGGTCAGCGTGGAAGCCGTAGTCTGATCGACTGCGAACGTCGTCATGATGCCCGACATCGCGAAGCCGAGAATCATCAGGTCAAGGCCATCAAGCGCATGACCAATGGCAGCCGAGAAAACGGCCAAACCCGAATAGTGCTTCATGTCGGAAGCTTTTGCTTTTTCCTTTGCCATTCTTTCCCAATCCATTCTCATTGATAGACAAACGATCTCAAGATAACGGAATTCTTCAAGATTGCAAGAGCAAAACAAAAAGATTTTCTCGAGAAATAGCAACGTGCGCGCTCCCCTTGCCGGGAACGCGCACGAAAAGCAACAGCATTTTCAAACCCGCGCAGGAAACCTGCGCCTAGGCTGCGTGCGTGTTAAGCATCCAAGTCCTCGATGCCGTTGACACGAGCGTTAGGATCGGCATACATCTGGCGATCCAGACCTCCGGTGAAGTTTGACGAAGTGATGCCTGCAACCATGGAGTCGCTGACGTTAAGAGCGGTACGGCCCATGTCGATAAGAGGCTCAACCGAAGCCATGAGGCCGACGATCTCGATGGGAAGGCCCATAGTGCCCAGCACGATAAGGCTGGCGAACGTTGCGCCACCGCCCACGCCGGCAACGCCGAAGGAGCTGATGACGATGACAGCGACAAGGCCGACGACCCACGTGGGATCGAAGACGTCGATGCCGATGGTCGGCGCAATGAGAGTGGCCATCATGGCCGGATAAATGCCCGCACAGCCATTCTGACCAATGGACATACCGAAACTTGCGGCGAAGTTGGCGGTCGGGGCGTCAACGCCCAAAGCCTTGGACTGGGTCTCAATGTTCAGGGGCATTGCGCCTGCGCTGGTACGCGAGACGAACGCGAAACTGAGCACCGGGAAGACCTTTCTCACGTAGGTCAGCGGGCTCAGACGGTTGCCTGCAACGATAAGCAAGTGAACCAAAAACATGGCGATGATGGCGACATACGAGAAAATGATGAACTTGCCAAGGTCGAGGATGGCTGCGAAGTCGCTGGTAGCCAAAACGTTGGTGATAAGAGCAAGAACACCGTACGGGGTAAGACCGACAACCATATTGACGATGCACATGATGATGCCGTACAAGCTGTCGATAAGGTCCTTGAAGAAAGAAGCCTGCTTGTCATCGCGGTCGCGCAGCTTCAAATACGCGACACCGACAATGGCAGCGAAAACAACGACGGCAATGGTCGACGTGGAGCGGCCGCCTGCAAGGTCGGCGAAGATGTTGGTGGGGATGAACGAAAGAAGCGTCTGGGGGATAGTCTGAGCAGCTGCTTTGGCCTGACGCGTTTCAAGAGCGTCGAGTTTCGTTGCATCGACCGTGCCCTGCGTGAAGTCGGCACCTGCCAAACCGGAGAACGCGATGGTTGCCCAACCGAACACGGCGGCGATGGCAACCGTACCCAGAAGCACGGCCAGAACGCTGCCGCCGATCTTGCCCAGGTTCTCGGTTGCGTTCGTGCGAGTGAAGGCGCCGACGATGGCAACGAAGATCAGGGGCATGACGAGCATCTTCAACAGCGAGATATAGCCGCTGCCGACAAGCGAGATCCAATCGAGTGCAACCTTCGCGGCTTCGGTGCCACGACCAAGCGTCATCTGGATGACGACACCGAAAACGACGCCCAAACCAAGAGCCGTGAACACGCGGAACGTAAAGCTCTTACCCTTGTTCTTCAAAACCTTAAGCACCGCTAGAAGCGCGGCCATAACCGCGAGAACTGCGATGACCGGCCCGAGAACCGCTACATCTACCGACATGAGTACCTCCTACTTGCATGAAGAGCGCAAAAAAGGCGCATACGCCAAAGCGGATGCGCCTTAGTTCGCCTATCGAGCGAACCAGCGTTCTTCATCTTTGCGATTTACTCGGTGTAGTATGACCATTCCCGCGTACGTTGTCTACCGTTTCGGTGGGATTTAATCGATCTTCGACGCGAACGGTGCCGCAAGCAACAAAAAGCCGCGAGTCGAATAGGCTCGCGGCTTGCAATAAAAACGCCATTGATACTTGATCTTTATCGCTCAAGATCGTGCAGGATGCGTGACTTGAGCTTGGTCAAATCGGGCAAGTCGGGAAGGCGCGATTCGATTCGCTCGCTCAAAGCAGCAGCAAGACGCAGCGCAATGGACTCGTCAACACCATGGGTTATCTTGCCCGGAATGGGCTTCTCGCACTCGTAGGCAATGCCAACGGCAGGACCAACGTGAAGGCCAATAACAGGACTTACCGGAACCACGCCGACGGTGCGGCCAACCATGGGGGAAATCACTTCCTTCGCCCATTTGACCGCAGGCTCCTTGTCGCCAATGTAGTGAACGACGACGTCTCGTAAACCATAAGCATCGATATCGGCTTTGAACGACGCGGCCATCTTGTCAAGCGCCTTCTTGCGAGAGCGGACCTTGGCGAACGTGGTAGCTTCGCCATCGCGCACGGTAAGAATAGGAGCAAGCTGAATCATGTTGCCCAGCAGCGCAGCAGCGCCGCCGATACGACCACCCTTATGAAGGAAGGTGAGCGTTTCCGGGGCGAACAGGAAACGCGTGCGCGGAATGGCACGCAAAGCGGCCTTCTCGCAGCTGTCCAGGTCTTCTCCAACGTCGCGCGCAGCTACCGCTTCCATGATAGGCCACGCTTCATCGAAGCTGTTGCTCATACCATCAACCAGGCGATACTCGAAATCGGGGTAACGGGAAGCAACGATGCGGGCGGCCCTGACAGCGGCGTCGTACGTTCCCGACATGCGCGAGGAAAGGAAAACGCCCAGCGCGGAATCGCCGGCTTCGGCAGCCTCCTCGAAAGCTTCTTCCATCTCAAACTGAGAGGGCTGGCTTGAAATCGGGATGTTGTTGACCATGTCATAGATGTCGCGATAGAACTCGTCATGATCCATATCGGCATCGCGGTACTCAACGCCATCGCGATTGACATACAGCGACACAACCTTGATGTTGAGTTCCTCAGCAAGCGCCTTGGGAATGGACGCCACCGAATCGGTGATGATGCGTATCACGTTGACCTCCGTTACGCAGCTTCATAAACCAATAGATTCAGTCTAGCGCATCCTATTGCTGACGCGCGCTTCGCTTTTCGCGCTTAGTTAAATACAGGTGATGGATGGCCGCAATAGGATGGTGCAGCAACATGTGCGGCCCCGAATAACGCATGACCACGCGAATGCGTTCGCGCATGTCGGGTCGATAGCAGTGAGTGGGGCAATTGGAGCAGAACGTCTTCTGCGCTCCATAGCGGCACTTCTCGATTCGCATATGAGCGAACTCGTTAAGTTCGGAGCACTCCTGGCACAACGAACCCTTCGGCGTTCCATGCTTATCATGACAATAAATGCCGATCATCTGCGAGACAACCTTGCGTTCGTACGATTTACGGTCCTTCAC
>URZP01000089.1 GCA_900552365.1 uncultured Coriobacteriaceae bacterium | reverse complement strand
AATCACCAGTCTATTAACCTGCGGTTTCGCATTCTATCACCAGTTTCTGATGATTTACTTGAAAGCCTGTTCAACGACACGAATCGCGAGAACCTGATGATTCGGCGGGGCGGAAAACACGCCAAAATCAAGCCATGCAAACGCAACCGCAACGAGGCAGCGAAAAGCCAAACCCCCTCGCAGCCTCTCTCACCGATGCGGGGGCGAGCGAATTTAACAACGAGATGAAAGGGGACTAAACTCGAAAAATCGGCCAGAATCTCGCAACTGCATGCTCGCCGAAATGCGCTTCGATCGAATCGTTTAGCAAGAACAACAAGCACCTTCGGCGCATCCCGACGAGCAGCGAAGCACCACCGACATTAAACGTATTCGAATGAGAGAAAGGGGTACGATATGCCAGCGAATAACACCAAGACGAACGGCGTTGGCCTGAAAGCCCTTTATCTGAAGGAAGACTACTGGGCGGTATGGATCGGCTTGGCCACCATCGTCATCGGCCTGATCGTGTGGGCCGCAGGCGGCAATCTGAAATGGCTGTCCGTTTCCATCCCCTCGTACACCAACTTCGCGGACATGCCCGCACTGGTTGCCCCGGTCCTTCCTAAAGCCCTTGTTCTTTTCGTAGTGCTCGCAACCGTGTTCAGCTGCGCAATGAAGATCATGGGGCATCAGGTTTCGACCTTCCTTAAGGGCTTCACCCTGCTGTTCGTCATGGCAGTCATCGTGCAGATCCTTGGTTCTTGGAGCGTTGCGAAGACCCTGAACCTTGAAGCACCCGTTATGGCCCTTATCGTCGGCATGATCATCGGCAACTTCGTGAAGATCCCCGACTGGTTCGACGAAGCCATGCGCACCGAGTTCTACGTGAAGACCGGCATCGTCTTCATGGGCGCCACCCTTCCCTTCACGCTGATCCTTCAGTCCGGCCCGGTCGCTTTCGGCCAGGCAACCGTGATCGCCGTTTCCACCTTCCTGGTTATCTACTTCGTGGGCGCGCACGTCTTCAAGCTTGAGAAGCCCTTCGCTGCTACGTTGGGCGCAGGCGGCTCCATCTGCGGCGTTTCCGCTTCGATCGCCATCGGCTCGTCTGTTAACGCCAAGAAGGACCACGTCTCCATGGCTATCTCGATGGTCGTTGTTTGGGCAACCATCATGGTCTTCCTACTCCCCATCGTCTGCCGCGCTCTGGGTCTTTCCGACGGCGCTTCCGGCGCGTGGATCGGCACCTCCGAGTTCGCCGACGCCGCTGGCATCGCAGCCGCCGCTCAGTTCGGCGACGGCGCCCTGACGACCTTCACCCTTATGAAGGTCGTCGGCCGCGACATCTTCGTCGGCATCTGGGCCTTCATCCTGGCTATCATTTCCGTCACCCTTTGGGAAGCCAAGAAAAACGGCGGCGAAAAGCAGAAGCCGTCCGCAGGCGTTATCTGGGAGCGTTTCCCGAAGTTCGTCCTGGGCTTCTTCATCGCCTCGATCATCATCACCGTTGTCAACCTCAGCGTTTCCGCAGGCGACGCAAGCGCCATTAACTCGGCCGTCGTCTCGCCCATCAAGAACCTCCGCGGCTGGGCATTCGTCCTTTGCTTCCTGTGCATTGGCATGACCACCCGTTTCAAGGATCTTGCCGCTACCGGTTGGAAGCCCGTCGCCGCATTCACCGCTGGCGTTGTCGTGAACGTCGCACTCGGCTTCCTGTTCTCGACCGTCATCCTGAACGACTACTGGACGGCCGTCGGCATGTAAGCAGCTTTGGCCGCTGAAGCCGTCGAAAACGAAGCTTGGTTCGCAAGCGTTCGACTAGGCAACCGGGGCGCAGGCCCGCTCATAGGGCTTGCGCCCCGCTATTCAATCGCACGATTCGGCTGCAAGCGAGACACGATGAACTTGGACAACGTCCGTCGATCCCGATCGGTTCCTTCCCCTGCACAGCATCTCCCTCCCGAATAGGATCGACCCGAGAACGCGTTTCTCGCTTGCAACCGCAATCGAATCGAGGTTAGGAACGAACATGCTCGCAATCGGAAAGAACGTCAAAGAGACCTGCATTCAAGAAGCCTGCTTCTTCCTTCCGTTTTTCGAATCGGGCGAGTGGCGCACCAAAGACAAGTCGCCCTGGCAGAAATTCGTGAAGCAGGACGTTGATGCGCAAACCGTTCGCGACCTTGCCGAATACACGAACAATCGCATGACGCGCAGCGCCGCGATCATCGACTTCCTTACCGAGCTTCACGACGATTGGGAAATTTCGCCCCGCAAAGACGGCGTGTTCTTGGAAACGGCCACGATGAGCGCCGAGGACATTCTCCCGAAACTTGAAGCCGCAGGCTTCAATGGATCCGACTTCGTGCTGTACACCGAGTACACTCGGAAATGGGGGATGCTGTAACCACCGCACGTTTGCGTGCGAGCTGTCCCCAAATAGCTCGTAGCTCCGCAAAACGAGAAGCCCAGGCTGGCGTTCTCCCACTCCTACACAGCCTGCGGATTCCTTCCTCATAGGGGCGCGACGTCAATCCCTTGTCGGGCGTCGCGCCCTCTTCACGTAGTTTTGCCCCCCTCTTCGTTGTTCGGAGTCGAAATCGACTTGTAACGCAAAATGCGCGTCTTACACAAAGGCATCGGCGCAAGTCGATGCCTCTTTCCCATTCGTTTGAATTCGTGCGATTTTCCGTGCGATTATCTGGGCGTTCGTAAAAAGTCGCTTGACTAAAACAAGCAGCGAGTTAGCATAGGCTAATAAGAAGCGAGTACACATGAGGAGCAACCATGCCATACATCGCAGGAATGAGCCTGGGCAGCTGGATCCTTATCATCGCCATTGCGATCTGGGCCTTCATTGCCATCAAATGCTATTTCTTCGGCGGATTCAAAAAGCACGGCGATAGCAGCAGGCCGCACGTCGGTTCGTGCTGTGGCGGAGGCGACCAAGCCTACGTTCAAAGCGCCTGCGCCGGCTGCGCCAAGCGTAACGGATGCCATTCCGCGGCCACCGACAAAAACGCCGTCGCGCCCATCATCAAGGAAGCGAAATAGCCCAACAGAAAAGCGATCCGGATAATCGGGTCGCTTTTCTGTTGACGCAGAGCAAGAGACGCCCATTGACTTCGTACGTCTGTTCGCATAGAATAAACGAACAGACGTACGAAGTTTGGGTGCTCTCATGGATTTGGTTGAAAAGCTCGACATACTCGCCGACGCGGCGAAATACGACGTGGCCTGCACCTCGTCCGGTTTGTCGCGCGGCTCGAAGAAGGGTCAGCTGGGCAATTCCATGGGCGCAGGTTGCTGCCACAGCTTCACGCCAGACGGTCGCTGCATCACACTTCTGAAAGTACTCCAAAGCAACGTCTGCATTTACGATTGTGCCTACTGCGTCAGCCGTGCAAGCAACGACGTCCGTCGCGCCACGTTCTCCCCCGAAGAGCTTGCTAACCTTACCATCGGGTTCTACCGTCGCAACTATATTGAAGGGCTGTTCTTAAGCTCGGGGGTCATTCGCAACCCCGACTACACCACCGAGCTCATGATCAGAACGCTCAAGCTTCTGCGCGAACAGTACGGCTTCCGCGGCTACATCCACGCCAAAACCGTTCCCGGCACCTCACCCGAACTTGTCGACCAACTTGGGCATTTGGCCGATAGGCTTAGCGTGAACCTCGAGCTTCCCAGCCAAAAAAGCCTTGCCCTGTTATGTCCTCAAAAGAACAAGCAGCAACTTATACAACCCATGCGTCAGATTCGCGACAACATCGCACAAGATGCCGAATCTCGCGGGCTCGCCCGAAAGAAAAACACCTACATCCCCTCGCAGCGCCCCAAAACGCGCTCGAGGGCTTTTGCGCCAGCCGGTCAGTCAACTCAAATGATCATCGGCGCAACGCCCGAATCCGACTTCCAAATACTCAATCTGTCGCAAGCTTTGTACAAATCGCTCGCGCTTAAGCGCGTGTTCTTCAGCGCCTACCTGCCCGTCAGCGGCGATGAGCGCCTGCCGCAAAACCATGCAGTTCAGCTCAACCGCGAGCATCGACTGTACCAAGCCGATTGGCTATTGCGCTTCTACCAGTTCGACGTGTCGGAAATCATCAGTCAAGACGCACCCAACCTCGAGCTTGACCTCGACCCTAAGGCCGGGTGGGCCATCAATCACTTGGACGTCTTCCCCGTTGAAGTGAACGCCGCCCCGCTCGAACTGCTCTTGCGCGTGCCTGGTATCGGCCCGCGAGGGGCGCGCCTTATCATTCGCGCGCGCCGAACCAATTGTCTGCGCGAAAACGAGCTCCGCAAACTTGGCATCGCTTATAAACGAGCGCGCTATTTCATAACGTGCAACGGCAAGTACATGGGCGCTGGCGTGCAATTCGACCCTGCCACCATACGCGCGCAAATCGCGGAACCTATAGGCGGCGGAAAACACGGCGCTCGCGCCGCGAAAACGCTCCCCGGACAAATGAGCCTGTTCGGGGACGAGGTTGGTCGCGCAAATATCGGGGTCGGCGACAAACGCAGCGAGCAGCAAACGGCTATGCCCAACCAGCAAAACGTTTCGCACGCGCAGCCCGCGCTTCCCCAAGCAACGTCCATCGACGGGCTGTTCGGTTGGCAAAACGCACTCCAAGGGCCGAACCGCGAGAAGGTGCCTGCATGAGCAAGGAAGATGGAACGCCAAACATTCTTCCCGTCAGCAACATCGCCTATGTCTATGACGGGTCGACCGAAGGATTGCTGTCAGCCGTGTTCCTTGCGTACGCAAATCACGAAAACCCGCAAGACATCATTCGCGAGGGGTCCTTTCAGCTACGCCTTGACCAAAGCGTGGTTTACATCGAAACAAATACTCAGCATGCCGAGCGTGTTCGCAAAGGAGTCATTCGCAAATCGAATAAAATAGCGTGGGAGATCATCCTTGATGCGTCGCTTTCCGACGATCCCCAGGCAGGAACAGCTATCTATCGGCTTATTCGACTTATCATGAGCCGCCCTGCCAAGCAAAACGCATACATTCGAAACGAACTGACGGACCCCATTGTCGGCCCCGTTTTGAAACTGCATCACACAGTGCGCAATGAACGTCATTTCATGCAAGAGCTCCTGCGATTCGAGCACTTCGATAACGACCTTTGGTTTGCCAAATGTAATCCCAACGCCAACGTGGTACCGCTTCTGATGGACTGGTTCTCGGCCCGCTTCAATACCCAACAGTTCGTCATCTATGACGAGGTTCACAACATCGCGGGCATCTACGATGGGGAAAGCTGGGTTCTGGCCGAAACAAATGAGCTTGATCTTCCCGCTCACTCCAGTGACGAGGCTGTTATGCAAAGCGCCTGGAAACGTTTCTACGACGCTGTCTCCATCCCAGCTCGTTACCACCCCGAGCTCCGTCGACAGCATATGCCCAAGCGTTTCTGGAAGAACATCCTTGAAGTGCGCGACGAAGCACCGCTGGCGGGCACATGTCGCAGCCTTCCACAACAAACGCGCCGGATTTTGACAGAAGCGGGCACGGACCGCCGCGACTTTCCGCAACCGAAACCGCAGGTCTTAGCGGCTGCGACCGCAACCAAACCTGTCAGCTCGCGTTCTTGCACAGAATTTCCCGTTTTGCGAACCTAGAAGACCC
>URZP01000088.1 GCA_900552365.1 uncultured Coriobacteriaceae bacterium | reverse complement strand
GTGCTCGTGTGGTATGTGATTCAGGTCATTAACGGTCGCGAAGACGTAATGCGCGAGCGCATCGAGCGTGTGGTGCCGTCTGGCGCCCTGCAGGAGCTCTTTTATCCCCAATATCAGACCGAAATCAAGGTACACGGCGAATGGGTTAACACGACCAAGCCGTTGTTCCCCGGTTATCTCATCTGCGATACGGCAGACCCCCGTACCGTGCAACAGTATTTGCTGCGCATGGACGACTTTGCACGGGTGCTATCCCAGGACGGTCAATTTGTTCCGCTGGCAAAAGAAGAGACCCAGTTCATTGGCAATTTTACCAATAGGGGAGACCGTGTGGTGCCCATGAGCGAGGCCCTAAAAGACGGCGATCAGGTTGTAGTGACGGCTGGTCCGCTGTTGGGCCACGAAGGCCTTATCAAAACCATTAACAGACGCAAGAGCACCGCCTTTTTGGAGCTTAACTTGTGCGGCCGACGCGTAACCACCCGTGTTGGCCTTGCTGTGCTTTCAGCCGAGCAACGTGCAATGCGCAACCTTAAAAAGGCGATCGTCTAACTACAGGCAATCGCTGTATAGATCTAGGAGGATCCCCGATCTGGGGAAGAAGTGTTGGAAGAGAGCGTGTCGGATAAAACTCAATTTGCAACGGATGCGCCTGCGGGTGCGGCGCTCATCGCTCAGGCCATGGGCCGGCGCGAGAGCGCCGGCCGCTACAAGGCCATGCAGTCCATCATGGACTGGGATCGTTCGCGCCTGATCTACCGCGCCGTTAAGCGCGCCTTCGACATCGTGTTCAGCGGTTGCGTGCTGGCCGTCATCGCCGTACCCAGCCTTGTGCTCGCCGCAGCTATTCGTCTGGAGAGCGAGGGCAACCCCTTCTACAGTCAGATCCGCGTTGGTCAGACCCGCCCCGACGGCAGCCTGTCCACTTTCCGCATGTGGAAGTTCCGAAGCATGTACAAGGACGCCGACGAGCGCCTGGTGGAGCTCAAGGAACAGAACGAGATCGCCGGCGCCATGTTCAAGATGAAGGAGGACCCGCGCGTCACCAGGATCGGCCGGTTCATCCGCAAGCACTCCATCGACGAGTTCCCGCAGTTCCTCAACGTGTTCTTGGGCCAGATGTCTGTCGTGGGCCCGCGCCCGCCGCTGCCCAACGAGGTTGCGGAGTACACCGAGTACGACCTGCAGCGTCTGGCAGTAAAACCAGGCATTACCGGCTGGTGGCAGGTCACTGAGCGCAACTCGACGGGATTCGACGGAATGGTCCGTCGTGACCTTGAATATATCGCCAAACGAGGCGCTTTCTTCGATTTGAAAATAATCCTACTCACAGTGATTGAGGTTGTCAGCGGAAATGGCGCTTGCTAAAGAGACAAGAGTGAAACACGAAGACGCCAGTTCAAGGGCTGTTCTTCCCGGGCGAATTGAAATCTTGGGCGCACCCGTCGACCCATGGACGATGGAGCAGACCGTCGAGGCGACCGACGCCCTCATCAAGGAGGGGCGCTTCGCCCACCTAATCGGCGTGAACGCCGACAAGCTGCTGCAGATGCGCGACGATCCAGAGATGGACGCATGCGTGCGCCGATGCGAAATCGTGAATGCCGATGGCGCGTCCATGGTCATGGCCGCCAGGAAGCTGGGCGTGGACCTGCCCGGGCGCGTGGCCGGAATCGACCTCATGTGGGAGTTGTGCGGACTGGCTGAGCGCGAGGGGCACAGGGTCTACCTGCTGGGCGCCAAGGCCGAGGTGGTCGCAAAAACCGCAGGGGTACTGTCCGAGAGGTATCCCAACATTGTCCTCGCTGGCTACCGTGACGGCTACTTCGGCGACGACGAGTTCGACGCCGTGATAGCCGAGGTTGAGCAGACTAAACCCGACATCGTTTTCGTAGGCATTACCTCGCCCAAGAAGGAGCGCCTGATCGAGCGTTTCCGCGAGCTGGGCGCAATGGGCGCATTCGTGGGCGTGGGCGGCTCGTTCGACGTTGTCTCCGGCAACATCCCGCGAGCCCCGATGTGGATGCAGCGCGCGAACCTGGAGTGGCTCTTCCGCATGATGCAGGAGCCTAAGCGCCTGGTGAAGCGCTATCTAGTCGGTAACACCCGTTTCTACATGCTTCTCCGCAAGGAGTCAAAGAGGAGCAAGGCCAATGTCTAAGAAGAAAGTAATGCTCGTCTTCGGCACCCGCCCGGAGGCGATCAAGATGTGCCCGCTCGTCAACGAGCTGAAGGCACGCACGGATGAGTTCGAGACCGTCGTGACCGTGACGGGGCAGCACCGCGAGATGCTCGACCAGGTGCTGCGCGTCTTCGGCGTGACTCCCGACCACGACCTTGCGATCATGAAGCCGGGCCAGACACTGTTTGACGTTACGTGCGACGTTCTGCTCAAGCTCAAGGCGGTCCTCGAGGACGAGAAACCCGACGTGGTTCTGGTTCACGGCGACACCACGACCAGCTTTGCGGCGGCCCTCGCGTGCTTCTACCTTCAGATCCCCGTGGGCCACGTCGAGGCGGGGCTGCGCACGCACGACATCTACAGTCCCTGGCCGGAGGAGTTCAACCGCCAGGCGGTCGACATCGTGAGCGAGTACTACTTCGCCCCCACGGAGGCGAGCAAGCAGAACCTGCTCGACGAGGGCAAGCCTGAGTCCAGGATCTGGGTCACCGGCAACACCGGCATCGACGCCCTGCGCACCACCGTTCGCGATGGCTATACCCACCCCGAGCTCGAGTGGGCGGATGGCTCGCGCCTCATCCTCATCACGGCGCACCGCCGCGAGAACCTGGGAGAGCCAATGCACCGCATGTTCCGCGCCATCCGCCGCGTTATGGAGGAGCATCCCGACACCAAGGCGATCTACCCCATCCACATGAACCCGCTCGTCCGCAAGGCGGCGCACGAGGAGTTGGACGGCTTCGACCGTCTGCACATCATCGACCCGCTCGAGGTGCTCGACTTCCACAACTTCATGGCCGCGAGCCACCTCATCCTCACCGACTCTGGCGGCATCCAGGAGGAGGCGCCTAGCCTGGGCAAGCCGGTGCTCGTGATGCGCGACACAACTGAGCGCCCCGAGGGCGTGGCCGCCGGCACGCTGAAGCTCGTCGGCACCGAGGAGGACGTCATCTACCGTGAGTTCAGTTGCCTTCTCTCCGATCAGGCTGAGTACGAGGCTATGAGCCGCGCCTCGAACCCCTATGGTGACGGGCATGCGAGCGAGCGGATCGCGGACGTACTGGCGGACGGTGAATACCGTGGGTAAGATACGCGTGCTTCTCCTAGTGAACCGTTGGTACCCGGACGGTGGCGTTGAGAACTTTCTCGAGCAGCTGGTGTCTGAGACCTCGGGTTCAATCGACTACGCGATAATGTCTCTCACCACCCGCGTCGACTCCGATGCTGCCTGCATCAAGATCGGGCCGGTTCTGAGTTCCGAACGCGTGCAGGACATGTTCGCTCAAAGCTCCTCTATAGCTTCGGTCATGCGGGAGGGTCATTACGACGTCGTGCACATCCAAGCAAGCAACGGCAGTGCCTTCTTCCTTGCTGACATTGCAAAGAAAGCGGGGATCCCCCGTCGCATAATCCACTCGCACAACGCGGGGGCCGAGATTTCTGGTAACCCGTTGAAGAGGGCCGTGGGCGCAGCCTGTGCGTCGCTCTTTTCAGACGCGCCGACCGATTTGTGGGCCTGCTCGGCGAACGCTGGCGAATATCTATTTGGCAAACAACCGTTTAACGTCTACTTTAATGGTATTGATCTCGTTAGGTTCGCCTTCTCTGAGCAGAAGCGCGCAAACATACGCGGCGAGCTCGGCGTGGCTGACGGCGAGTTCCTGCTTGGTAGCATCGGCCGCATAGCCCTGCAGAAGAATCCGCTTTACCAGCTTCAGGTGTTCTCCGAGCTGCGCAAGCTCGTTCCCGGGGCTCGCTTCTGCATGGTTGGCAGCGGCGACATGGAGGTCGAACGTGATGCTGAGGCCGAGCGACTCGGTCTGGGCAGCTCGCTCATAAAGGTATCGAGGACCTCGGAAAGCGACGCCTACTATTCGGCTTTCGACGCACTGCTATTGCCCTCCCTCTTTGAGGGCCTGCCCTTCGTTGGCATCGAAGGGCAGGCTGAAGGTCTTCCCATATACGGCTCCGACGTGCTTCCTCGCGAGTTGTCCATCACTGACAGAATCTTATTCGCGTCCACCGACGAGGCGCCTTCCACCTGGGCGCGGCGTATCGCCGAGGGTATCGATAGGTATCGTATTGAAGAGCGCCCTTCGTATGCGGAAAAGATGCGCGCCGCCGGCTTCGACAGGGAGGCGTGCTTCGCAACGATTGCCATGGCCTACCGGGGTGGTGGCCGATGATACAGAGGCGCACTAAGGTCCTCATGGTGGGGCCCGCACGCAACGAGCAAGGCGGTATCGCGACCGTCATCAACGACTACTATAAGGCTGGCATCGAGGACCGCTGCGACATTACCTTTCTGCCGTGCACAGGCAAGGGGAGCAAACTTAAGAAGCTCGCGCAGGGTGTCTATGCCCTGGCGTGGGTTAAGCGACACTTGAGGGGCTTCGACGTGCTGCACGTCCACATGGGCGGCGGCAACAGCTTCGCCCGGGAGCGTTTCTTCGCCATGGCAGGTGTCGATGCCGGTGTGCCGACAATTCTGCACGTGCACGACGGCCTCTTTCGCGATACCTACGCGAATGCGCCCGAGAAGACCAGGTCGGACTACCGCAGGGTTTTCTCGGCGGTAGATAGAGTGGTCGCTCTTTCCGACTCATGGAAGGAGTACTTCTCCTCCGAGATATCAGGTTCGGACAATGTCGTTACGATTCCCAACGGTATCCACGTCCCCGAGGATGTAAACGATCACAAGGAGCCGAACACGGTGCTGTTTCTGGGACACTTCGATGACAACAAGAACGCCACCGTACTCATACGCGCGATTTCTAGGGCGCGGGAGATCGTGCCTGGTATTCGAGCATATTTCGGTGCGGACGGCGACGTGGAGGGTGCGAAGGCGCTTGTTGCCGAGCTGGGCTGCGAGGACGCGTGCTCGATCTTGGGATGGGTCGGCTCGCGGGAGAAGCAGGCGCTGCTGGACATGTGCGCAATCTACTGTCTGCCGTCCAAGAACGAGGCCTTCCCCATGGGGCTCTTGGAGGCCATGGCGAACGGCTTGGCGGTCGTTGTGACCCCCGTGGGCGGCGTGCGTGACATCGTGGAGGACGGTAAGACCGGCGTTTTCGTTCCCGTCGATGATATAGATGCCCTAGTGGAGGCGATTGTGACACTATGCCGCGATAAGAATGAGCGCACCCGCGTTGCGAAGGCGGGTGCCGACATGGTGCGCGAGAATTACAACCTCGGCGCTGTCGTGTCTGAACTTGTAGGTGTTTATGAGGAGCTTGCTGGAGGTGGAACCGTTGACGCCTAAGGTGCTGCATTACTGCTGGTTCGGAGGAAAGCCCCTACCGCAAAAAGCTCAGGCAAACGTTGAGCGCTGGCAGGAGCTTATGCCGGATTATGAGATTGTCCGATGGGATGAATCGAACTTTGACGTTGATGAGTGCCCTTATGCCCGGGACGCTTACAAGGCAGGTAAATGGGCATTTGTGAGCGACTATGCGCGCTTCAAGGTCGTTTACGACAACGGCGGTACCTATATGGACATAGGTAGTGAGCTTCTGAAGTCAATCGACCCGCTTGTCAAAGAATCGGGGTTC
>URZP01000087.1 GCA_900552365.1 uncultured Coriobacteriaceae bacterium | reverse complement strand
TACCAACGATCCGTTCAACCAGATTAAGTTGGATAATCTCTACAATTCCCGTCTGCGCGATATCGAGCAGGGCGTAGGATCCTCAAGCACCATCTGGAAACCGAACTGGTGAACCTTGCTTTCAGGGCCCAAGTCGAAGAACGTCACCTGATGACCGATGATCTCGGCAGTGTCGCCATCCTCAACCGGAATGAACCTCAACTTATCGCCGATGAAGCATGCCTGGCGTTTATCCAGAACCGTTTTGCAGAGATCCTCCATCAGCTTGGAAAGCTCTGGGTGCGAGTAAATGCGCGCTTCGCCCTCGTATGAACCGCGCCACATCTCACTGGTAATGGCACGAACCACCCAAAGAATTCCCGTCATGTGGTCGATGTGATGATGACTGACGAACACGTCGTGGATCTGTGAAGGCTTGATGCCCGCGCGCTTCAGGTTGCGAAGAATGGTATTGCCGCCACCGCCGTCGGCCAGGAAAACCGGAGGCAGCTGTCCTTCGGACGCGTTTGCCGCGACGGGCTCCGTGGTGTTCTGCATGGTAAAGCACGTGTTGTAGTTCTCGGTCACCATTGCGTGGCCGGTTCCCATCATGGTTATCTTCATGTGACCCTCCCATTTCGAAACGCGCAGCAGCGCTTCGTTTAGTATGCCAAAGCCTCGCAATGATCCAGCGCGCAGGCAACCTTGCGGGCTGCAGCGGTGATGTTGAGGTCGTCGACGTTCACGACGATGTCAGCGTACTTCTCGTACAGCGGCTTGCGCTCGTCGTACAGCTCGCGCAGGCTCATGCCCATGCCGCCCTTCAAGACGACACCGCGCTCCTGCAGGTCGCCCAAACGACCCTTCAACGAGTCGTAAGAGATCTCAAGATAAACAATAACGCCGATATCGGAGAGATGCTTCATTGCCTCATCCGAATAAATAGCGCTGCCGCCGGTTGCGATAACGGTTTCCTCGGCTTCAAGATCGGACAAAATCTCGTTCTCAATCTGAATGAAACCGTCGGGACCCATCGCGTCGATGATGGTCTGCAGGGTTTTGTCCATCTGCTCCTGAATAACCAGGTCGGCATCGACGAATTTCAGGGCCATGATCTTGGCCAGAACGATGCCCAACGTGGACTTGCCCGCACCGGGCATTCCGATAAGAACGACGTTGCTCTTCTCTTCGGCCATATGGCTCTCCTTATTCGGTGGCTCTTTAATCAGCTGAAACAGCGGCTCCGTCCATTCTAAGCCCCGCGGCGTGAAAGCCACCAGCTTGAAACGGCATTTTATCGTTTGGACTTATTCTTTTTGAAGCGACCGGGCATATCGCGAAGTGCAGCAGCGATTCGGCTTTGCCTGCGATGAGCAAGCTTGAAGAACGACGGGATCGCGCGCTCGACGGCGTCCGTAACCGCGTCGGGGTTGCAAGATCCATCACAGTTCACGCTTAAACCCAACACGCTTGCATCAAGAATCTCTCGCTGATCAAACTCGTCCTTCTCAACAAGCGCATCGGCGTACGCATTGAAAAGCGCAAGGTCGTCAACAGTCTTCTGCGTGAAGCGCTTAGTCTCGGCAGAAGCGACGAATACGGCAAAGGACGCGACGACAAGCAGCGCTGCGGCAAGAATGCAGGTGGTAGCCACAAGTGCGACAAGTGCAAGGAAAACGAGCACGACGCCGAAGCGGCGAAGGCGCTTACCCCAAGCAGCGCCAGAGAGGTCGACAAACTCTTGAGCGTTGAAATCGCGCGAGACAGCGGCTTCCCACGTGCGAACAGCCTCAAGGAACGCAGGGCCATCAATCGCGGCATGAGCTGCATGCGGCAAGACAACATCGCCTTGGTCGTTGGCAACCGCATCGAAGATGGCCATAGCCGCCTGATCGGCTTCGTCATCGAAGAGGTCGAATGAAGCGCGGCTGATCTTGATAGAGTCCTCATCGGCAGCTTCGCCTTCTGCTGCGGCACCTTCCGCCGCAGCGCTCGAAACCCTCAGAACCCCGCGATCACACAAGCTCATAATGGTCAGGGCGAACTCCCGATCGGTTTGCCTGCCGCCTTCCCTCAAACGAACGGCAACCGCAGGATGCATTCCGCGCAGCAAATCACGGCCGCGTGAAACCGATTCTTCGGCACTGGCATCGACCAGGGATTGCGGCTCGTTCCTGAATCGCACGCACGCAGCAAGGGATGCGAACAGCGCGAGCAGGGCAACGGCGGCCAAAACGATGCTGACGCGGTCGTCGGTGATGGCGCCGTAGCGGAATCGGTCCTGCCAGCCCTCTTCGTTGTTAAGGATCCAATTCAGATGCATCTCGTCGCGGTGCAGACGCGAATCGCTTCCCGAAATGTTCCTAAGCCAGTTCGACGGAAACACGACGTGAGCTTCGGCATACTGCCCCGCCTTCACGAACTCATCCGTGTACACTACCGCCGCGCCTTGATTCTCGAACGTTCCGTTTTCAGGGCCGTGGCCCCATGCGTAAACGTTCTTCCCCGGCACCGCCTGAACCGACTCGAGCACAGGAAGCGTGATGGTGAAAGTCACGTCGTGCGAGTCGGCTTGGAACGAATCGCCAACGTACTTGATGCTGACGTCGGCCACATCCTTATAAGCCAGAGCGCCGTTGACTACGGAGTAGTCGAACTCGACGACGATGTTGTCGCCGGCATGCGCGGGGAAGTACATATGCGTGATGTGCTTGGTCATGTCGTACGCATACGAGCCGGATTGGGTTAGCTCGGCAAGCTTGTCAGACGGCATAGTGCGTCGCCATTCCGACTGAAATGCCACAGGCGAAAGACGCTGCCAGTCGCCAACGACGTTTCCCAGTTCGTCGACGGGAGCAATACGGACGTCGTTGATGACCAGCTGCTGGTTTTTCTGCAGGCCGTGGTACTCCTGCTGATACTGATCGCAGTCGCCCGAAAACGAAAGAACGCGATGCTCAACCACGCGCACACTGGCATCGGTTTGCACCTGAGCGTTGATGCTGACATGGGAGTACTCGTACGGCGCGGCATAGGCGCGTTCGGCCGAGACCGGAATCAACAAGAGGGCGAAGAACACCAAAAGCGCCACCAGAACGACAGCGAGCGCAGGCGTGAAAGCCACGCGCGTTGCGCGACTCGCCCCTGCTGATGACCTTTGTAAGAACTGCCCCGTCATTGCCTGCTTCCCTAAACGAAAATCAGCTCCCCATTATAACCCGTTTGGCATCGGCTCACATCGCCTGTCGCCAACGCGCGTGCCCACCTCAAGCAAGGTCGCACATGCGGCTCACATCGCCGCAGTTAACGTTGCGCACGCGATACCTCACCTGTCACCGCTTTCAGAGCAAAAGAAAAGCGCCCGCGAAACGCGAGCGCTGTTAAATGCTGGCGGAGGAAGTAGGATTCGAACCCACGGAACCTTGCGGCTCAACAGTTTTCAAGACTGCCGCCTTCAACCACTCGGCCATTCCTCCGTGTATGTTGCTGGGCGTGTCTGTATCGAAGACGTTGCCCAAACTTAGTCAAAGAATACCATATAATGGCAGCATGACCGATGAAGACTACATGAGAATGGCGCTTGATCAAGCACGCGAAGCTGCCGAAATGGGCGAAGTTCCCATTGGCGCTGTGGTTGTGTACGACCCGATCGACCCTGCAACCAGGCGGCATGTTCTTGGTCGGCCCAAAGTTATCGCCCAAGCCTGCAACCGTCGCGAAACCGACAAGGATCCATCGGGTCATGCCGAGTTCATCGCCATGCTGAAAGCCTCCAAAGAGCTGGACGCTTGGCGCCTTACCGGTTGCACGGTATATGTCACGCTCGAGCCCTGCATTATGTGCTCGGGCCTTATGCATCAGGCCCGCATCGACCGGTGCGTGTACGGTGCCTCCGACCCGAAGGCAGGAGCTTTGGGGTCGCTGTACTCCATCAACAACGATGAGCGCCTTAACCACAACTTCGAAGTGGTTGCCGGCGTTCTGCAGGAGGAATGCGCGAACGAATTGCGCTCCTTCTTCAAGAAGAAAAGGAAACGCAATGGCTAACGAAACGACGTTGCCCAACGCAACAATGGTGAACGAGATCGATACGACTGCTACGGCAATCGCCACGCAGAAGCTTGATTCGGTTGATCGACCTGGTTGGCTGAAGGTGGTCGCGCCCGCCAAGGTCAACCTTGTCTTGGGGATCGGCGCTCGCCGTGAAGACGGCTACCACGAGGCAACCAGCGTCATGCATGCGCTCAACCTGCATGACATGGTTTACATGCGTCGCGAGCCCATCGCTCCGGGTTCGGGTTTGCAAGTTGTATCCACGCTTGAGGGCCGCGCCGGTCTTCAGGTTCCTGAAATTAGCTCCGAGCAGAATCTTGCAACGAAGGCGGTTCGCGCGCTGGCTCAGCATGTTGGCTACGCCGCCGATGAGCAGCTGACCGTTCGCATTGTGAAGAATATCCCGTTCCAGGCTGGCCTTGGCGGCGGTTCGTCTGACGCTGCGGCGGCAATTGTGGGCGCCGCTACCATGTGGGGCCTCGACCCTTACGGTGTGGACGTGGAACTGGTGGCTCAAGGTCTTGGCGCCGACGTTGCTTTCTTCTTGCGCGGCGGCTGCGGCTTCTATGACGGCGTTGGCGAGCGCTTTGTTCACTCCATTGCTCCCGCAAAGAGCAGCATCGTTTTGGTTAAGCCGCAGGGTGGTGTATCCACGTCTCAGGCGTATGGCACGTTCGATGAGATCTGTCAGCCGGTTGACGGCGACGTGATCGATGCCGCTTTGGCTGCTAGCGCCGCAGGCGATCTTGCGTTGTTCAACAACCTTGCCACGGCTTCAGAGGCTCTTATGCCTGAGCTTGCCGAGATTCATTCTTGGCTGGCCGATCAGGATGGCATTGCCAATGCGGGCGACGTTCTTCTTTGCGGCAGCGGCTCGTGCACGTTCGCGTTGTGCGATTCGCTTGCTCATGCGGCGCGCATCGTTGCCGAGGCCCAGAAGCGCGGTTGGTGGTCGCGATCCACGTCGCTTGGCTCCATTCGCGCGGCCGTGATTTCCTAAAGCCAAATCGGAGGTTTGGTCATGGCTGTTCTTGCCCGTCTTTCCAGAACGATCCCCCTGTTGGCGGTGTTGGCTGTTCTTGCCGGCATCGTTTACCTGGTCGTGACGTACCGCTCGTCGCCGAATCGAGCGAAAGAAGTGCTGATCAAGCTGTTCACGTGGTTGATGGGCATTCAGTCGGTGCTGTTCGGCTTGCTTACCGTGTACGCACTTGCCGAATCCAACATCGGCGTGGCCGAGTTGTGGGGCACCTTCATGGCCACGGCGATCATTGGCTTGCTTATCACCCTGGTGTGCAAGTGGCGTTTCAAGAAGAACCACCCCAACTATAAGTTCGAGGTGTCCAATCCGCGCGCTCATGTTATTCCTAACCTGCCGTGGCCGCTGAACGTCATTTTCTCGAACATCACGTTCCCGTGGCGGAAGTGATCGCGTAATATATGTGCGACCTTGTGCGATTAACTTGTTTCGGCAAAGTTCCAATTGCGCGATATCAAGAAGTCAGGTAACATATCTACCTGCTTTGGAGAAGTGACCGAGAGGCCGAAGGTGCTCGCCTGCTAAGTGAGTATGCCCCAAAAGGGCATCTAGGGTTCGAATCCCTACTTCTCCGCCAGAACACAACAGCGGGCCGGGGCATACGCCTCGCCACGCTTCATTTTTGCCTTGGAATGTTTCCGACAATAAAAAAGACTGGACCTGCGGATCCCATTCCAT
>URZP01000086.1 GCA_900552365.1 uncultured Coriobacteriaceae bacterium | reverse complement strand
CTGAGGTCGGTCCAGGGCGTTTCGTTTGTCAACGTGACTCCCGAGATGAAGTACTTTACCAAGTACGAGAGCCATGGCAACTATAACCAGGGCTTTTCGTATGGCGACGGTTATAACGCGCTGGGTTATTACCAGTTCGACCGTCGATGGTCGCTCATTCCGTTTATGAAGCAGGTCTACAACTACGATTCTGCTAAGTACGGCATGCTTAAGGCCGCGATCGATCGCGGCAGCGAGATTTCCAACGGAAGCAACCCCATGTACGCGAACGGCCAGCTCACCGAGCTGGGCCGCGTCGCGCAGGATGCCTTCCTGGGTGCTTACAACACCGATCCGGCGGAGTTCTCGGCGCTGCAGGATGCCTATGCGTATAACTCCTACTATGCGGTGACCGAGTCGTGGCTTAAGAACGCTCTGGGCATTGATATTTCCGGTCGTGCCGACTGCGTCAAGGGCATGGTGTGGAGTATCACCAATATGTGCGGCACGGGTGGCTGCCAGGACTTTTTCCGTTGGGCGAATCTTTCCAACGATATGACCGACCGCGAGTTTGTGACGGCGCTTTCGAACAGCGTGGTTGATAACGTGGCGCGCAAGTATTCGAGTCAGCCTCAGTACCATGAGGGTTGGAAGAATCGCTATAAGAACGAGCTCAAGGACTGCCTGGTCTACATTGCCGAGGACGAGGCCGCTGCGGCAACGCCTGTGGAGCCTGAGCCCACGCCGGCGCCTGGTCCGAGCATGGCGCCGGCTGCTCCCGCCGCACCGACACCTGGTACGGATGGCGATGCGGGCGATAGCGGCGATACCGATGCGCCCTCGACTGATACGGGCAGCGATGGTGCCGGTAACGGCGGGGCTACGTCTGGTGGTACTGCTGCCGGCGATGCCTCTGGTGGTTCGTCGACTTCTGGCTCTGACGGCGCTGAGGGCGGCTCGACTTCTGGCTCTACCGATACGGGCGCTTCTAACGGCGCTGGTGATTCCTCTGCCGATGCTGGGTCCTCTAACGGTTCTGGCTCCGATGCTTCTGAGGGCGGTTCGAGCGAGGGCTCCAATGCCGGCGATTCCTCGACGGAAAATAGGCCTTCTCCCAGCGAGCAGCTTGGCTCCATGCTTGGATCGTCTTTGACGGCGGGCATTAACGGTGGATCTTCTTCTGATGAGGGGGCGTCTGACCAGGGTTCCGGTTCCGATGCCGCCGATGCGGGCGCGAGACGGTCCGACGCCGATGCTCAGAAGTATGACGACAAGAACGTCACCTCGACCACCACGACGACTACGACCACCACGACGACCAAGGCCTCGGGCGGTAACATGCCCAAGACGGGCGACCTCATCGTTATTGCGAGCCTTGCCAGTGCAAGCTTGGCCACGCTGGGCGCCACGTCTATTGTGAGCGGTAAGCATAAACTCGATCAGCAGAATAAGGCTGCTGGTGAGGACGGTTCCGAGGAGTAGCTTTTCGGTTGCTGAATAACTAAAGAGTCGGGACGGGGTCCGGTGTGAATGCATCGGGCCCTGTTTTGTTGTGCAACGATTAGTTATGCCCCCTCACGCCTCATGTTGCTACCGTTGCCCGATATGTTTGCGCGGCGACATTAGTACGTTCGAGGCGGTCATTACAATTGGCATCGTGCTGCGAAATGGGGGGGGATGTTTTGATGTCTGAACAGGCAAATAATGGTTGTGCTGCCGACTTTGGCGTGCGTTTGATCGGCTGTGCCGGCGATGCGGTTTTGCCCATTGGCATGCACGACTATGTGGAGGCTCTTGGTTGCTGCATGCTGGTTGACAAGACCATGTTTATTGCCGATGTGCTGGACTGTAACGCGTCCGTTGTGGTGTGCTGCCGACCCAAGGGTTTTGGCAAGAGCATGAACTTGTCGATGCTCAAGGCTTTTCTGGAGCGTCCTGTGGTCGGTCGCGCCGGTCAGAGTTTGTTTGCCGATACTCAGATTTGGGATGCGGACGGCGGGTGCTATCGGGACGAGTACGCCTGCTATCCGGTGATATCGCTGGACTTTTCCGACGCTGCGAGGCATGGCGCCGCTGTTGCCGGCATCGTGCGCGATGCTCTCTCGGGCGAGTGCGCTCGCCTGCTGGCGCTCTTGGAGGCTCCGGATTTAGCTCGAGATAAGGTGCGCCACATCGAACGCGTTGCGCGTGGCGTGGCGAGCGTGGACGAGGTTGACTCGGTGCTTGGTGTGCTCATTGAGCTGCTGGAGATGGTCTGCGATGAGCAGGTTGTATTGCTCGTTGATGGGTACGACACGGCGTGGTTGGACCGTTCGAACGCGAGAGGCGCGTCCGGCGCCGGTCCGACGGAGCTATTCGATCGCGTGCTGTTCGACGCCATTGCCGCCGCGGGCGATTCGTTGCGGCTGGCATGCCTGATGGGGGAGCGTCCGGACCCTGCCGAGGTAGCACTTTCTGTGCGCGGTTGCTCGTATTGTCTAGCGACGCCGCTCTCGACATGGTGTGACCGGTGGTTTGGCTTTTCGGATGCTGAGGTTCAGGCCCTGCTGAGCCATGCTGGATACGAGGAATGCTTGGATGATGCGCGTGAATGGCTCGAGGGATACCGGTTTGGCGGGACATATTGCTCGAGTCCTGCGCGTGTGATCGGCTTTCTGGACCGAGGCTGCACACCGCCCATGCGTGAGCACCTGTATGGGTATGCCGATTGCCTGAGTAGGGTAGTTGGCGGCTGGAATCTCGACCGCCTTTCGGTCTTGTTCGATTTGCTCGAAGCTCACGGATGCGTTGAGGCTCCGCTTCGTTTGGGCGCTGCGGAGTCGAACGCCTTGTCTGATGATGGTCTGTGGACGGCGCTGTACCTGTCCGGTTTTCTGACGACGGATATGACTGAGGAGCCGCTAAACGGCGACCGCCGTCGTGCTCTGCGGCTGCCCAATAACGAGCTTCACCATGTGCTGCGCCTGGTAATTATTGAGTGGTTTGAGTGTGCTGCCGAGGACGTTCAAGATATCGACGCGTTTCGCGACGGGCTGTGCCGTGGGGACGAGGATGCGGTGAGGCGAGCGCTGTGCCATGTGATTGGAGACGCGGGAATCGGTACGACTGACCCAGATGCGTCGCTGCCATATCACCTGCTCTTGCAGGGCCTCTGCTTTGGCTTACCGGGCTATACCAATCCAGCTTCGAGGCGAAAGCGTGGCGCGGATCGCTGGGATATCCAGATATTCCCCACGGGCGCTGTGTTTGACGTGGCAGACACGATAGGCATGCTCGACGAGCGCCCGCTGATAACGATCAACATGATGTACGACCCCGGTGTGGACGCGCTGGGCCTGGAGCTGCTGGCCGTTCAGGCGCTGCTCGAGATCGAGCGCAGCGGCATCGACGAGATTCGAGTGCCGCGACCTGGCGTCGGCCGCATGCGTTGGGGATTCGGGTTTGACGGGCAGCATGTGGCCGCGGTGTGCCAACGGCTGTAGGGGGCGATGAGGCTCCTGCTACTCTGCGTCCTTCATGGGCGGCATGGGCTTCCAGCTGGGGTCCTTGATGATCCTGCGGGCATCCTTCATGCCGCGGCGCAGCGCCGGAATGCCGGTCTTAAAGCACTTGTCGACGGCTGCCAGGCGAATGAACCGTGCCCGTGCTGTCCTTCCACGACGTCGCCGGGCGTGGGCAGGTGGGCGAAGCGCTCGTCGCCCACCTGCTTCGCCTGGAACGTGGAGCTGTCCGGCTGCGCGTGCGTGGCCATAGTCTCTCCGCGCTTAATTGAGAACGAGAAGTTAACAAGTGCGAAAAGGACTTTCTGGGTCGGACAGACCGTGCGATGTATCTTCACCTTCTTGAGTAGGGAAGATGAGCCGAGAATCGAGGCTAGAGGCGAGCTCGTCGCATCATCCATTAGGCCGAAGGTGATGTTACCTAGGATAAGATACAGAGCGTAGTTCACGATATTCTTCCCGCGCAGTCCCACGAAGAACGTGCTGAACACGGCAGACATTACGATCATCATAGAAGCGGATTCAAAACGCTCCAGAGCACGTCAAGGAAGCTGCGACGATACTTCAACTTAACGTCTTTGCCAACTAGCTGCGTGAAGATGCAGATGTCTTTTTTCAGTCCGCTGTCTATGTGGGCTGAAACTGTACTTTGGTCGGCAATGCCCACTGGATGACCACCTTCGAAGTAGAGATTTTGTATTCTGCTTTTTTGCATTCTGCTATATTAGCATCACGGCTAGTGTGTCATAGAATCTACGGGACAAGCGACGCACCCTGTTCGGCGCTAATTTACTCAATTACTGAATGTGAGGCAACAAGCTATGGGCATCAAGTCTGGTCTTCGTTCGGTCCTCCCGCCTACTACGCGAAATATTGAAAACAGGTTTGCTTGCGTTGGTGAGGAGATGGGTCAGCTTCGTTGCGAGGCAGAGGCCATTCGGCAGAGGGTGGAGGATCAATCTGCGAGCAAGAGGGTAGAGGCTGCGCAGGAGGCCGCTCTGTCCATCCTGGGTGAGACTCGGGACCGCGTGTCGAGGCTTGAGTCTGCTCAGGATAAGCCGAGCTACTGCAACCTTGAGTACCTTTCTCTTAATCGCGAGTATAATGGTCGCCGCATTTTGCTTGCCGGTTGGTATGGAGCGAGCAACTGCGGTGACGAGCTCATGATGCGCACTATGCTTCAGCATTTTGAGGGTATGGGCGTCCGCGTCTCGGTGCTGTTGTGGGACGATCCTGATTACGACTTCAGTCGGCTTCCTGCGTGCGCCGATCAGATTCACTACCCGCGGTCGACCTGGGAGTTGCGTCAGCTCGCCGAGTACTACGACGCACTCGTTTGGGGTGGCGGGGCGATTTTGGACGACGGACAGTTCTCCCATGATCCCAAGAATATCAACACCGGCAATCTCGTTATTTGGCTGAGCGAGGAGATGTTAAAGCGGCAGAAGGACGTTTTCGCCGTCGGCTTGAGTGCGAATGAGTCTATTGAGTCGAATAGCGAGTATGCCAGCCGCCTGTCGCGCGTTGTTCAGGGATGCCGCCATGTTTCCATGCGTGACGAGTATTCGATTGATGCACTGAAAGCCGCGGGTGTTGATGTTTCAGCAGTTGGTTTGTGCGAAGACATCGTATTCGGAAATCGCGAAATCGGTGCCAAAGCGATGCGGGACTCCTCCTCCTACACCGTCGGCGTTGTGCTTATGATGGGTGACGTGACCGTCGAGCACAATCGTCGCGTTCTACCGAGAATTATTGACAAACTCCGGTCTCGCCTGGGTGAAGGTTTTACGGTCAGGTTGATACCATTCTACAACTTCTGGAGCTTCGACACTGTTCTGCTGAAGAAGCTTTGCGAGGAGCTTGGAATAAGCGATTGTGTCGAGATTGCGCCCTATAGCGACGATCTTGGTCAGAACATGTTGCTTTCGTGCGACGCAGTGGTCGCATACCGATACCATGCCTGTCTCGTCGCGGCGGCTTCTGAGATTCCGACGCTATTCATGTGCGTGGATGACCATCCGCATTATAGGAACAAGATGAGGCATATTGCCGAACTATTCGGTATGTCAGATGGCCTTCTGATGGCGAGTTCGTGTCTAGACGACGGAACGTTTGACGAGCGTTTTGCTGCGCTGCTTGAGGGACATCTCGTTCCGCGTGTGCCCGATGGGCTGCTTTCGAATGCCGGGCGCTTCCTCGATGAAGTCTGCAGTTCAATCGTAGGGCCCTGAACTCGGCTATAGTCTTTTTGGTTTGGCAATACTGCAGAAGATTGGTTGTTATGAGTCGCCCGGGCTGCCCTGGAGGGGTCTACACCACTTTTCGTGACACAACTGATCGCTGCCACCCATCGACAAAAGACAGGATGTGATCGTCAAGACGCTGCCCGTCCATGAGCCGGATGGATGTCTCACGGGGAACCCTTCCGG
>URZP01000085.1 GCA_900552365.1 uncultured Coriobacteriaceae bacterium | reverse complement strand
CTGACGTGATGGAAGTGGTAACCATCAGTCAAAGCAGACAGGGGCCGAGATACCTCCTTGTCCAGATCTTCGATGAACCGACTGACATCACGGCGGCTTTTGACATCAAGCGGGGCGCTGATGAAACCGTAGGTGCGGTGGTTGACTGCAACGTCGATGACGCATCCGCCCAAGTCGACGATGGCATCCATTTCGGTGCGCATTTGGTCGGCATTGTGCTTCACCTTGAACATGCGGATGGCTTGAGCTTTGCCGCCCATGATGTACCCGCGATTGGTGGAAGCGATGGGGTGCCCCGCGCTACGCAGGAGCGCGATGTCCTGCACAATCACCTGGCGGCTGACGTTCAGCTCGCGCCCAAGCGTGTGCCCGGGTACGGGTTCGTCAGAGCTCACCAGAATGCTGGTTATCTTCTTCCTGCGTTCTTCGCCGTTCACTGCTTCCTGCTTTCGCTTGCGTTCGATTGGGCGCGTGGTCGATTAAGCCTCGGAGTTGGCGCGGGCGATATCGTCTGCGCTTTCAAGCTTGAGGTCGCCTTCTTTGATCCATCCCATTTTACGCAACAGGTTGCCGAAAACGATGGAAAGAATAGCAGGAAGGACGATGCAGATCAGAAGCATGCCAAACCAGTCGAAGGCGGTGATGGCGGGCATGATGCCAGCCTCGATGTTGGCAAGCCAGCCAGTGTACACGCCGATGGGGCCGACCAGGCCGCAGGTGCCCATGCCGCTGGAGATCGCGGCACCGTCCATGGTCATGCCGAAGATGCACGTGGCGATAGGGCCGGTGATGACGGAAGCAAGCGTGGGCGGAATCCAGATGCGTGGGTTGCGCACGATGTTGCCCATCTGAAGCATCGAGGTGCCAAGGCCTTGGCTGATCAGGCCGCCAACACCGTTTTCCTTGAAGCTCATTGCGGCAAAGCCGACCATTTGCGCACAGCAGCCGGCAACTGCGGCGCCGCCCGCAAGACCAGTCAGGTCGAGTGCGGCGCAGATGGCTGCCGAAGAGATGGGCAGGGTGAGCGCGACGCCAACGATGACAGATACGGCGATGCCCATAAGGAAGGGCTGGAGGTCGGTTGCCCACATGATGAGGGTACCGAACGAGCTGGCTGCAGCGCCGATGCCGGGGGCGATGGCGTACGAGAGCAGACTGCCCACCATGATGGTGACGAACGGCGTGACCAGAATGTCGATCTTGGTGGTGCCCGAAACCAGTTTGCCGCATTCGGTTGCGACGATAGCAACCACTAGAACGGCAAGAGGGCCGCCCGCGCCACCCAGGCTGTTAGCGGCGGCGCCTACAGCTACCAGGCTGAACAGCACTAGCGAAGGCGACTTCAGCGCGTATCCGATGGCGACCGCCATGGCTGGGCCGGCTGCAGCTTTGGCGAATGCGCCGGCATCGCTGAACGCCTGCACACCAAGTTGCGTGCCAAGGGTGGAAAGAATGGTTCCCATAAGAAGGGAGGCGAACAGGCCTTGAGCCATGGCCCCTAGAGCATCGATGAGGTAGCGTTGCGCGGAGATCTCGATCCCTTTGCGCTTGAGCAGTTCTTTCATGTCGTGCGCTCGTCCTTTCGTTTGCGTGTTGAAATGCTGACTGAGTATATACCCAACCTAACAGGTGACAAGACAGAAACTGTATGAATTGCATGAGGGGCAGATCTGTTCAGTTTTACGGGTTCTTGATAAACTGTTTAGCTGCAAATCGGGCGCTTCGTTGGGGCTGCCTTCATCTATTCAGATAGGTGCTGTTATGGGGGACCAGGCAAATCAAGAGGAATTCGTCACCGACGACAGGCTTCGTCAGCTTCATCGCGTCATGCTCATGATGCTCAAGGACTTTTCGAAGATCTGCGAAGAAAGCAACATCACTTGGTTCGTTGCGTATGGTGCCGCCATTGGTGCTTTGCGTCATACAGGCTTTATCCCGTGGGATGATGACATCGACATTTGCATGCCGCGCCCCGACTTGGACAAACTCACCGAAATCGTTCAGCGTGATCATTCCGATAAGTATGAAATGCTCAGTTCGCAGATCGATCCGCGCTATCCTATGGCAACGTTTCGCATGATGCTGAAGGGAACCGAGTTTCGCGATTCGGCGCTTGTCACCATGGATTGTCCCTCGGGCATTTTCTTGGATCTGTTCGCCATGGACAACCTGGCTGACGACGAGAAGGCGTACAAAAGCCAGGCTTGGGATGCGTGGTTCAACAATAAGCTTGCTATTGTGAAGGGCATCGAGAACCCCTACATTGCGGGCAACGACGCTCGTGCGAAAATCCTTCGCACGGGAACGAACGTCATGCGCGGCATATTGAAGCTCCCCGGCCTGCGCCACATCGATTTCAACAAGCGCGCGCTTGATGCCATGACTCGCTATAAGGATGATTTCTCCACCAAGCGCGTTGGCTACGTGTGTGATACTAACCGTTTCTCCTGCACGTATTTGCGCGATGATCTGTATCCTGTTCGTATGGTTCCATTTGAGGACACCATGATCCCCATTGCCAAGAACACCGAAAAGCTGTTGTATGAGTTCTATGGCGACTTCATGCAGCTTCCGCCGGCGGACAAGCGCAAGGAGCATTATCCCGACGTGCTTGACTTCGGCGAATACGCGAACATCTAGCTTGGTAACCGTGCTGGCTTCGCAGTGTTCAAGAGGCTATGTAAGGCGTGCGTGAAGAGGTTGTTCGGAATCTTACGCTCCCTTTACAATAATGAACAAGGCGCATAAAATCCAGTCTAACGAAATCGGTGAGTTTTATGTCTGTTGGGGACCTCGCTGATTGATCTAATTTCTTTTACTGGTTGGGGGGGACATGGTCGGTAACGACTCATGTGAAACTGCGCCTTCTATTAAAGAGGGTTTTAACGCAGAAGAATGCGTCTTGCCTTCTGTTGCATATGATCACATTCAGTCAATCCTTGGTGCCACGCGCGAAGAGGTCACTGATATTTGGCCCATGAAGCAGGGCCTTACCAACGAGTCTTGGCATTTCGCCACGCCGAAGGGCGAGTTCGTGTACCGTATGCCCGGCATTGGCACCGAAGATCTTATCAATCGAAAGGCCGAGGTGGACGCCCAGCGCGTTGCGCTCAAGCTTGGCCTTGATGGCACGTTTGTGTTCGAGGACGAGCGTACTGGTTGGAAAATCTCGCGTTTCATCACGAACTGCCGCGAGCTTGACGCCCACAACCCCGAGCAGGTTGCCGTGGCGATGAAAATGATCCACGACCTGCATCAGTCGGATGCAACCCTGAAGCGTACGTTCGACTTTTACGTGGAAAGCCGCCGTTACGAGCGCTTGCTTTTGCGCAAAGGTCCTATCACCGACGAGGCGTTCAATCGCTTGCGTATGAAGGCGGCTGTCGTTGCTGCCTATTCGAATGCCGATTGCGCCCCGGTGTGTCTGACGCATAACGATTTCTTCACGATGAACATCCTCGTGGACGAAAACGATGGCATGCATCTTATCGACTGGGAGTATGCGGGCATGTCCGACTACGCGCACGACTTCGGTACTTTCACCGTGTGTTGCCAGCTTTCCGAGCAGGAAGCCTCTGATGCGCTTGATGCATATTTCGGTCGTCCCGCCACGTTGGCCGAGCGCTGCCATAACTTCGCTTACGTTGCGTTGGCTGGTTGGTGCTGGTATCTGTGGTCGTTGGTGAAAGAGGCGTCGGGTGGAAGCGCCGGTGAATGGCGTGACATTTACTTGTCGTACGCGGAAACCTACTTCGACAAAGTCATTGACGGCTACGAGCGCCTGCAGATGGAAAGGGCCATTGCATAAGGCTTCGACCGATGTCTTCGGTGCGGCTTTCAACTGAAGGAGCCCTTCTTATGGAAACAATCGAGGTGGCGGGGCAGCGCGTAAGTATTTGCATGCTTGGTTGTCATGGTGAAGACGGCGCGCTTCCTGTGGTGTACCTTCATGTGGCACCGAACGAAGCGCAAGAAATCGCAGCTCAATGCAAAAAACTCGGCGTCTCGGGCGTTGCTTTGGTGTTCATCGAGGGTTTTGCTTGGAATGACGCCATGACGCCGTGGGCGTCCGAAGGGCTGTTTGGCGACGATGCTCCTTTTGCGGGAAAAGCCGCCGTTCAGTTGGCTTTGCTCGAGCAGGAGATCGTTCCCTGCGTCGAAGCTGTTCTTGGGGAAGCCAAGATCGTTCGTGCGATAGCCGGATACTCGCTTGCGGGACTGTTCGCGGTATGGGCCTCGTTTGAAAGCAAGCTGTTCTCTGCCGTGGCAAGCGTATCGGGCTCGCTTTGGTATCCCGGATTTCGGGAGTACGTTTTCAATCGTGTGGTTGATGAGGTCGTTCAGTTTTCGTATTTCTCGCTTGGCGGCAAGGAAGCTCGCACGCCGAACAGGTTGCTTCGAACCGTTGAGGACGACACGCGAAAGATCCAGCGCATTTTTGCCGATCGCGGTTCGATTAGCGCATTTGAAATGAACCCCGGCAATCACTTCAAAGATCCTGCCTTGCGCGTTGCGAAGGGCGTTCGTTGGCTTAGCGAACGGCTTTGTTAACACGCCTGTCGCATTTCTCGACTACAATGCAGTGCGCTAAAGGTAACTTTTGGGAATAGTGGCGGGAGATCGAGGATGCCGGGTGTGAAGATCATTGCTTTTGAGGTTCGCGACGATGAAAGGGCGGCTTTTCAGGCTCAGATGAAGCGTTGGGGCGTCGAAGTAGAGATCACCAGCGAGATCCCTTCGCTTGAAAATGTCGAGATGGTTTCCGGCTTCAAGGGCGTTACCATGCTTGGGCAGGGGCGCATCGACCGCCCGTTGCTTGAGGAATGGGCGAAGCGTGGTGTCGGGTTCATTTCGACGCGCACCATCGGTTACGATCATATTGACCTTGAAGCTGCTCGTGAACTGGGGATTCGCGTTTGCAATGCAAGTTACGCACCGAACGGCGTTGCGGAATTCACCATCATGATGATTCTTATCTGCATGCGAAAGTACAAGCAGGCATCGTGGCGCGCTCGTGTGAACGATTTCTCGCTCGAAGGGCTTCAGGGCCGCGAGCTGAAAGATCTGACGGTGGGCGTTATGGGAACCGGCCATATTGGCGGTAAGGTTATCGAGCTGCTTTCGGGTTTTGGTTGCCGTATCTTGGCATACGACCACCGCGAGAAGGAACCGGTTAAGAAGTACGCCACTTATGTCCCATTGGATGAACTGCTGCGCGAGAGCGACGTCATCACGTTGCATCTGCCTGGTCTGCCCGAGACGCGTCATATCATCAACGCCGAGACCATTGCCAAGATGAAAGACGACGTGATTCTGGTGAACTGCTCGCGCGGTGACCTTATGGACACTGCCGCTTTGGTTGAGGGCATCGAAAGCCAGAAGATCGGCGCCATCGGTATGGACACCATCGAGGGCGAAAAAGGCATGGTGCACCAAGATCACCGCACCGAGACGCTGGTAAATCGCGATCTGTTCTACCTGATGCAGTTCGGCAACGTCGTGATCACGCAGCATATGGCGTTCTACACGGATGCTGCAGTAAACAGCATGGTGGAGTGCGGCGTGGGCGGAATCGTTCGCATGGCGGTGGGGGATCCCTGCGAAACCGAGATAACGAACCGATAGACGTGCTTGCAAGCGCTTTCAGCGATCAGCGGACTAAGCGGAGGCGGACTACCCGGTGTGGAGGGTCCGCCTCCGCTTTTCGTTTGCCTTTTTTGCTTACAAGTACTGGGCGAACGTGTTCACGAATAGTGAGACCAGCTGACGCATGTCCTTTGACATCTCCTTGTTGATGGCGATGTACGTGGTGAGCGTCGCGCGCTTGTCGCTGACGGGGATATGACGGAAATCGTCGAAGTCAAGGCATCTCATGCCTACTACATAGATTTCCAGTTGCCTTTTATCCGTAAGGAGCTGGTGGATGCTCTGGATGAA
>URZP01000084.1 GCA_900552365.1 uncultured Coriobacteriaceae bacterium | reverse complement strand
AAGAGATCGATGCCGAGTGCGCTCGCCAGATCGAGTCTCTCAAGGAGCAGGGCAACCCCGAGAACTTTGACGAGTTCTCCGACGAGGAGCCCCTTTCCGCCGACGAGATCGCCGCTGGCATCGTTGACATCGAGGAGGAGTGCAAGGACGAGAAGCAGCTGCGCTCCGACGCCTTCCAGGCCTTCATGCAGCTCTCCGAGCGCGACCTCATCTCCGATGAGCCGCTGTTCCGTGAGATGAAGCGCTACTACTCCATGTACTTCAAGGGCGATATGGGCGCCGAGGCCATCCGTGACCTCCTCGCCGCTATCGACCTGCCCAGCGAGGCCGAGAAGCTGAAGGCCATCATCGCCGATACCGATGGCCAGAAGCAGAAGCGTGAGAAGGCCGTCAAGCGCCTCGAGGTTGTGGACGCCTTCCTTAAGGGCCACAACGACCCCGCCAACATGATTCTCGACGTCATCCCCGTCATTCCGCCCGATCTGCGCCCGATGGTCCAGCTCGACGGTGGCCGCTTTGCCGCCTCCGACCTCAACGACCTGTATCGTCGCGTGATCAACCGCAACAACCGTCTGAAGCGCCTGCTAGACCTCGATGCTCCTGCGATCATCGTGAACAACGAGAAGCGCATGCTTCAGGAAGCTGTCGACTCGCTGTTCGACAACGGCCGTCGTGGCCGTCCCGTCACGGGTCCGGGCAACCGTCCGCTGAAGTCGCTCTCTGACATGCTCAAGGGCAAGCAGGGCCGCTTCCGCCAGAACCTGCTCGGCAAGCGCGTCGACTACTCTGGCCGTTCGGTTATCGTCGTTGGTCCTCAGCTGAAGATTCACCAGTGCGGCCTGCCGCAGCAGATGGCTCTGGAGCTGTTCAAGCCCTTCGTTATGAAGCGCCTGGTCGAGCTCGAGTACGCCGCCAACATCAAGGCTGCCAAGCGCGCTGTCGACCGTGGTGCAAGCTATGTGTGGGATGTCCTCGAAGAGGTCATCGTCGACCACCCCGTGCTGCTGAACCGCGCACCTACCCTGCACCGTCTGGGCATCCAGGCCTTCGAGCCTGTGCTCGTCGAGGGTAAGGCCATCAAGTTGCACCCGTTGGTTTGCACTGCGTTCAACGCCGACTTCGACGGCGACCAGATGGCTGTGCATGTGCCGCTGGGCAACGAAGCCCAGGCTGAGGCTCGCGTGCTCATGCTGTCCGCCAACAACATCAAGTCGCCGGCTCATGGCCGCCCGCTGACCATTCCTACTCAGGACATGATCATCGGTATGTACTTCCTCACCACGGTTCGCGATGGCTTCCCGGGCGAGGGCCGCGTTTTCGCGAGCGTCAAGGACGCGCTCGACGAGTTCGAGGCTGGTACGGGCGTAGACATTCAGGCTCGCATCTCTGTTCGTGCTACGCGCGACATGCAGATTGCGAAATCGTTCAGCGATTTCGAGACCGTGAAGGCCGGCGAGCGCTTCGAAACGAGCATCGGCCGCATCATCTTCAACAACGTGCTGCCTGAGGACCATCAGTTCGTCAACTACGTTGTGAACAAAAAGGAAATCGGCCGCCTCATTGAAGAGTGCTCGAACCGCTACGACGTTTCCGATATGCCTGCCATTTTGGACGGCTTGAAGAACGCTGGCTACCACTACGCCACCAAGGCCGGCATCACGGTGTCCGTTTTCGACGCCACCATGCCGCCGAACAAGGCTGAGCTGCTTGCCGCTGCCGACGCCAAGGTCGACGCAATCGATGAAGACTACGAGATGGGCCTCATGAGCCCCGAAGAGCGCCATAAGCAGGTCGTTGACATTTGGAACGACACCACCGAGGAAATCGGCGAGGCCATGGCTGCCAACTTCGACCAGTACAACCCCATCTACATGATGGCCGACTCTGGTGCTCGTGGTAACATCAAGCAGATTCGCCAGCTGGCTGGTATGCGCGGCCTCATGGGCAACACCAAGGGTGGCACCATCGACCGCCCGGTTAAGTCGAACTTCCGCGAGGGCCTTTCGGTTCTGGAGTACTTCATCTCCACGCACGGCACTCGTAAGGGTATGACCGACACCGCTCTGCGTACGGCTGACTCGGGTTACCTGACCCGTCGTCTGGTCGACGTCGCGCAGGACGTTATCGTTCGTGAGATCGACTGCGGCACGCCCGAGGGCGTTCCCTACCCGCTGCACAACGAGAAGGGCGAGATCGACGAGAACCTCATCGGTCGTTGCCTGCTCGAGGACACGGGCGATCTGCTCGCTGGCGATTACATCACCAGCATGGATCAGCTCAAGGCGTTTGAGGCTGCTGGCGTTGACACGGTCGTCATTCGCACGGTCATGACCTGCCACGCCGAGCATGGCGTGTGCCAGAAGTGCTACGGTTGGGACTTGGCTACGGGCCGTCCGGTGAACATTGGCACCGCAGTCGGCATTATCGCCGCTCAGTCCATTGGCGAACCGGGCACGCAGCTCACCATGCGTACGTTCCACGCCGGCGGCGTTGCTGGTGACGACATTACGCACGGTCTGCCTCGTGTTACCGAGCTTTTCGAGGCTCGCAAGCCTAAGGGCCAGGCTGTGCTCGCCGAAATCGCAGGTACCCTGCAGATTACCGGCGACAAGACCACCAAAACGCTCACCGTGCATGACACCGAGGGCAACTTCCGCGAGTACGTCGTTTCGGCGCGCGCGCAGATGCTGCCTGGCATCATCGACGGCTGCGCTGTGAAGGTTGGCCAGCAGCTCACCAAGGGTTCTGTGAACCCGCACGACTTGCTGCGTTTGACCGACCCGAACACCACGCTGCGCTACATCGTTGCCCAGGTCCAGGACGTGTACGTGTCCCAGGGCGTAGACATCAACGACAAGCACATCGAGGTCATCGCGCGTCAGATGCTGCGCAAGGTCGTTGTTATGGAAGCCGGCGATTCCGAGCTTCTGCCCGGTCGTCAGGTGAACCGCCACGAGTTCGAGCGCGTTGCCAACGAACTCATTGCAGAAGGCAAGCAGCCCCCCGTGGGCCAGCCCCTGCTGCTCGGTATCACCAAGGCTTCGCTGGCTACCGACTCGTTCCTGTCGGCCGCGTCGTTCCAGGAGACCACCAAGGTTCTCACCGACGCCGCGATCGAAGGCAAGACCGACGTTCTCGCCGGCCTGAAGGAGAACGTCATCATCGGCAAGCCGATTCCTGCTGGTACGGGTCTTCCTCGCTACCACAAGGTCGGCCTCACCTACAAGGGTGCTCCCGTGCATCCCGAGGGTGAAGAGCAGCTGCCCGATTACGCGCCGCGTGAGCTTCGCGAAATCGAAGACCTGCTGCCCCAGCCTCAGGACTGGTCGCTCGACGAGAACTACATGGGTGGCTACGGCAACTACTTCGGTGGCGGCAGCTTCCGTGGTGGCCGCGCTAACCAGCTCTCCGACGAGGACGCGCGTCTGTACCTCTACGACGACCTGGGCGTTTCGCAGCGTTGGGCTAACAAGTTCAGCGAAGCGGGCATCGAGACCGTTGGCGACTTGGTCGGCTACACCGAAGATGAGCTTCTGCGCATCGAAGGCATTGGCGCCAAGGCTATCGAAGAGCTCAAGACCGGCCTTGCTGAGCATAGCCTGAGCTATCTCATCGAGGACGACCTGGCTGCGTCCAACGACGACATGAGCCAGCTGCTCGACATGGTCTTCAGCCCCGACGATACGGTGCTCATCGGCGGCGATTCGCCGGCGACGTTCAACACCGAAGGCGAGGAAATGCTGGGCGAGGCTCTGCCGCCGCGCAGCTATCATCGCGACCTGAGCGAACTTGACGCCCTGCTGGGCGGCCTGGGCGACTTGGGCTTCGGCGAGACGAGCGAGAAGCACGAAGCTGAGTCTGACGAAGACGAAGAGTAACGTGCGAGTCGCATAAACGACATTGAATGCCGCTCCGGGAAACCGGGGCGGCATTTTTGCGTTTGGGGCCAGCGCGCCCGTGGAGTTTTCATTGTTGGGCGCCTTCTTTGAGCCGCCAGTGGAATGGGCGGTTGCGAACTATGGCAAAGATACGAATCATGAGCACAGCTCACGCCCTTGTGACCGCCGCCGTAGCATGCTTGTGTTAGGGTTGAATAAGAAATATGTAAAACGCCGGTATGGGCGAGGAGGGTACGCGAGATGTCAAGCGCCGAAAAAGCCAAGAAAGAGCAGCGCAACCAGGAGTGCTGCAAAGTCAGCGAGGAAATCAAGCAACGCGCGGCAGACATGGAGAAGGAAATCATCGCTGAGCGCCGTTATTTCCATAAGCATCCCGAGCTATCGCTGAAAGAGACCGAGACGGCAAATGCCCTTTGCTGGCGTCTTGCCTCTATGGGCATCGAATACACCCGCGTATCTGGAAACGGTATTATCGCGACCATCAAAGGAACGGCGCCCGACGCGTATGACGCAGAGGGAAATCCGCGCCGTCGTATCGCGCTGCGAAGCGACATTGACGCCCTGCCCGTAACCGAGCTCACGGGCGCTCCGTATGCGTCGGAAAACGAAGGCGTCATGCATGCGTGTGGCCATGACTGCCATATGTCCATGCTGCTCGGCGCGGCGCGCATTCTTTTGGGCATGACCGATGAAATCCATGGGGAAGTGCGCTTGCTGTTCCAGCCTGCCGAGGAATGCTCCGTTGGCTCTCGCATGATGATCAAGGCGGGGGCGCTCGATGGCGTCGATACGATTTTCGGCACGCATATTTGGAGCGAAGTCGATGCGGGAACTATTTCATGCGCGCCTGGTCAGCGTATGGCCAACACCGACTGGTTCCGTATCGACATCAAGGGCGTGAGCGCTCATGGCTCCATGCCCCACAAAGGCGTCGATGCCGTGGTGGTTGCGGCCGAAATCGTGGTGGCGCTTCAGGTTCTTGTGAGCCGTGACATTTCCCCCTTCGAGCCCCTCGTGGTTACCGTGGGCGAAATCCATGGAGGCGAAGCCCGCAACATCATGGCTGGCTCGGCCTACCTTACGGGCACGATTCGTACGTGGAGCGACAAAACGCGCAAAGCCATGCCCGAGCGCCTGGAGCATCTTATCCAGCGTTCAGCGAAAGCGTTCAACGCGAAGGCGAAACTCACGTATCAAGAAGGCAATGCCGGCCTGTCGAACGATTCCGAATGCGCCGAGCGTTGCCGCAAGTCTGTCGTAAAGCTGTTCGGCGAAGAGGCGGTAAGCGATTACGAAGGTACCCTCGCAGGTGAAGACTTCAGCGAATATCTCGATATCGTGCCTGGCGTGTTTGTGTTCCTTGGCTGCCGAAACCCCGATGTTGATGCGGTGTATCCTCAGCACAGCGGGTACTATACGGTCGATGAAAGCGTTCTGAAAAACGGTGCGGCGCTTGCCGCCCAATATGCCATCGATTTTCTGGCAGAATAACGCTGGGCGAACGCAAGCGCGAAACCCAACGAATCGCGACGGTATGTATTGAGAGTCAAGGAGACCTCTATGGATGAGCAGCAGATGAACGAAGGCCTTTTATGCGACGCCGATCGCAAGCTCATCGCAAGCGCTGCTCGCTTGCAGAAATATGTCGAAGCCCCCGTTCCTGCAGGGCTTCTTGGCGAGTTGTCGGACGATTTGCTGAAGCTCGCTTTCATTCCGTATGCGTCGAGGTCGAAACTCTCGAGCCTGTATGGGCCGGGTCTCGACTTCATGAGTCTTGTCAGCGCCGACTGGCGTGAGGCTTTTTCCCAGGGCGCATTGCGCATGCACAACGCGAAAACGATCAGCTTCCCAACGCATATCGAAATGGCGAATGGCGAGGCCGTTGAGCTCTCTATCTCTGAGAATGCGCAGGAAGGCGGGCCTGCGTGGTTTCTGTCGTATGTTCCCATTGTCGAGCATATGAAGCTGCGTCGCGATTGCGTTGCCGAGGCGAAGGCCGAATCGGAAAAGCCCCGACTCCCCAAAGAACCGCTCCCGGCGCTTATGGAGGACGGTTTTGCGGGTATGCAGGAATC
>URZP01000083.1 GCA_900552365.1 uncultured Coriobacteriaceae bacterium | reverse complement strand
CTGAACGATGCTGTTAAACCGCTGCTCGAGAAAGAAGGCTACACTCTTGTAGTGAAGGAGTTCACCGATTACGTTCAGCCCAACACGGTGACCGAAGAGGGCGAGGTCGACGCCAACTACTTCCAGCACATCACTTACCTGAACAACTTCAATGACGAGAAGGGCACGCATCTCGCAAGCGTCGCTGCCGTCCACTACGAGCCGTTCGGTCTGTATCCGGGCAAGACCAAGTCCCTCGATGCTTTGGCTGACGGCGCAACCGTCGCCGTTCCCAACGACGCAACCAACGAAGCTCGCGCGCTGCTTCTTCTGCAGGACGCCGGCCTTATCACTTTGAAGGACGATGCCGGCATCAATGCCACCACAAACGACATCGTCTCCAATCCGAAGAACCTCAAGCTGAAGGAAGTCGAGGCTGCAACGATCCCCAACATCGTCGCTGACGTTGACCTTGCCTGCATCAACGGCAACTACGCAATCCCCGCTGGCTTCAAGACCTCCGAGGCCCTTGCAACCGAGTCCGCTACCTCGCTCGCCGCTGAAGCTTATGCAAATGTGCTGGTCGTGAAGGATGGCAACCAGGATTCTGATAAGATTAAGGCTCTTGTGAAAGCAATCACGTCCGACGAGGTTCGTACGTACATCAATGACACCTACGCCGGCGCAGTCGTCCCCGTCTTCTAAGGGACGCCTACAAAGGAGCTAAAAAGCGAAATGATAGAGCTAGACCATCTAGAAAAGGTCTACCTTGCTCGCGAAGGCTCGCATCGTGCCCTGCACGATGTGAGCCTTACCATTGGCGAGGGGGAGATCTTTGGCATTATCGGCCAGTCGGGCGCAGGCAAGTCCACACTCGTACGCTGCATCAATCTTCTTGAGCGTCCCACGTCAGGGCGCATTCTCATCGATGGCGTTGACGTGACCGACTATCACGGTCGCGAGTTGCGAAAGCTTCGCGAGGAAATCGGCATGATCTTCCAGAATTTCAGCCTGTTCCAGCAGCGCACCGTGCTCGACAATGTCATGTTCCCACTCATCATCCATGGCGAGAAAAAAGATGCCGCCAAAAAGCGCGCGCTTGAACTGCTTGAGGTCGTAGAGCTGGCCGACAAGGCGCAGCGCTACCCCAGCGAGCTTTCCGGCGGTCAGCAGCAACGCGTTGCCATCGCACGCGCGCTTGCGAACAACCCACGCATCATGCTTTGCGACGAAGCCACAAGTGCACTCGACACGCGCACCACGATGTCAGTTCTCAACCTACTTGCGAAAATCAACAAAGAACTGGGCGTCACGCTTGTCGTCATCACCCATTCACTTGCCGTTGCTCGCCACATCTGCGATCGCGTCGCTGTAATCGATGGCGGCGTCATCGTCGAAGAAGGCCCCACGCGTCAGGTCCTTGAGAACCCTCAGAGCGATGCTGCACGCGAGCTTGTTTCATTCGATAGCCTGGAGGTGAAGTAGCATGTTCGATTGCTCCGCCTTCTTCGCACAGTATGGCAACCTGTTTTTGCAGGGCACCATCGATACGCTTACCATGACGTGCGTTGCCACCCTTCTTGCGTACGTCATCGGCATCCCGTTGGGCATCCTTTTGGTCGTCACGGGACCGAACGGCCTGCACCCCAACCGCATTCTCTCAACCGTCGTCGGCTGGATCGTGAACATCGGGCGCTCCGTACCTTTCATCATCCTGTTGGTAGCGCTCATCCCATTCACGCGCTTCGTTGTGGGAACCTCGCTTGGCGTTCCCGGTGCAGTTGTGCCCTTGGTGGTAACCGCAGCGCCCTTCGCCGCGCGCATGGTTGAGCAAAGCCTCGAGGAAGCCGATGCCGGTCTTATCGAAGCGGCTCAGAGCTTCGGCGCCTCCACCTGGCAAATCGTCTACAAGGTGTACTTGAAGGAAACGCTTCCCTCGCTTGTTCGCGGTGCTGCGATCACCTTCGTCACCCTGTTCGGCTACTCCGCCATGGCTGGCACGGTTGGCGCAGGCGGCTTGGGCGATATCGCTATCCGCTACGGTTATCAACGTTTCCAAACCGACGTCATGGTCTTCGCCGTTCTGCTGTGCATCGTGCTTGTTATCGCCTTTCAGGCAATCGGCGACGTCACTGCCCGCAAGATCGACAAGCGCCGCAGGTAAATTCAAGTTCGTTACAGAGCCCAATCTTTTCAGGAACCGTACTCCATAGTGAGTGCGGTTCCTTTTGTTTGGATGATCACATACCACATCGCCAACGAAAAACGGGCGCGAATCATCGCGCCCGCCACTAACTGTTCTATTTAACGGCTTCCCTCTTACAGCTGAGGGTAAACTGTGTTCGACTCGTCAAGCCTGGTGAGGGTATTGGCAAGGTAGCGATCAGCCCACCACTTAGCGCCAACCAGATCGGCGTCGTGCCAGTTACCGCACTCCTCAGGGCGAGCACCGGGAATCTCGCCTTCGAATGCAGCCATGAACTCGAACATACGACGAACGAGATCGGCGATGTCAGCAGGCTCAAGATCACCGAACAAAAGAAGATAGAAGCCCGTACGGCAACCCATCGGACCGAAATAGAGCACGCGGTCCTTCCACTCCTCGTCGTTACGAAGGAACGTCGCGCCCAGGTGCTCGATTGCATGGAGCGAAGCGGTGTTGATGACAGGCTCGCGATTCGGGGCAGTCATGCGCAGATCAAACGTGGTGACAACACCGCCCTTCACCGGATCGGCATCTTTACGCGAAACGTAAATACCGGGAACCAAACGCAAATGGTCGATGGTGAAACTAGCGATCTTTTCCATGGATCCTCCTGTCGTGACGAAAGCGAGCGACGATGGACGTCGTGTGATTTATGGGCTTAGGTTAAATCAGCATTATTACTTCATGCCTGATGAAACGTGAAAACAACTGAAATATCACTCTGTTGCGAAATCGATTTCCCCTTTTGATTTGCTACTATGGAGTGATGGATGCTTTTACTTTCATAACAGCTTGCCTCACCGCCGTCGCACTGCTGTACCTGCCCGGATTTTTCCTTCTACGCGCTTGGGGTCTCAGCCGCCCCTGGTGCGTCTGCGCGTCTCCTGCGCTGAGCGCCTTCCTGTTCGGCACGTTCTCATTTGCATGGTGCGCGGCCGGCATTCCCTGCAACGCGTTCACTATCGCCCTACCGCCCGTGATCATTGGCGCAGCCGTTTGCTTTGCACTGCTGCATACCGACAAAGAAAGCACGCTCGCCATGCCCGTGCTTTCAGGAAAAATGCTGTGCTTATACGCCGCTGTGGGAATCCTTGCGGGATGCTTCATCTTCCTTCGCGTTTTGCCCGACTTCTCAGCTTTCTCACAAGCCTGGGATAACCAGCATCACATCAACGGCATTCGCGCTTTCGCCGATGCGCAAGCATTCGATTCGCTTAAACAAACTTCATTCCAAAGCGCCCTCGACCAACAAGTCAACCCCACCCCCGACGCTGGTTTTTACCCTTCAACATGGATGGCGTTTTGCGCGGTTCTGATTCAACTGTTCAATGTCAGCGCCGGATTTGCCGAGAACGCTGTCGATTTCGTTCTTTGCTCCATCGTATTCCCCCTGGCCATGGCGTCATTCTTCTCGACGATTTTCGAAAACGATGTCCGTAAGGTTGCGATCGGTTCGCTGGCCTGCATAGCATTCCAGCTGTTTCCTTGGGAAATGCTGGTATACGGACCGCTTCTGCCGAACCTCGCCTCGTTCTGCTGCATGCCGATCGCTATGGCACTCATCACTTCCTCGATAGCGAAGAAGAGAACTCCGCGCGACCGCATTGCCCTTGTCGTTCTGTTCGTTGTAGCGTGCGTGGGCATCGTCTTTCTCCAACCGAATTCGATTTTCACCATGGCAGTTTTGCTTGCCCCGTTGTTCGTGCAGCGCATTGGCAGCTCCAACGGGTTTGACCTTGGCCGCATCCATATCCACGCGACAATCCTCGCCGCTGCATTCACCCTTTTCTGCATCGGCATATGGGTCTTCGCCTACTATGCCCCATTCATGCAGGGCGTTGTCCATTCGGGCGTCTGGCATTGGAAGTTCGCAACCGCCGAAGATGCCGTGGCCAACATCGTCAATCTCGCTTACATCAGGGGCTTCTACCCTTGCTCTCCACAGATCGTCGCGGCGGCTTTGGTCATCATCGGAATCCTCCGTGCCTTCAAAGACCGCCAGCACCTGTGGATGCTCTTCGCCTATCTGCTGACCTGCATCATCACGGTGTCCTGCATGTCGGCAGTCGAAGAAAGCACGAAAGCGTTCTTCTCAGGCTTCTGGTACTCCGACCCCTTCCGCTGTGGCGCCATGGCTTCGATCGCCGCCATGCCTCTGCTTATTCTTGGACTTGATTGGCTGATGACAGTAGTCGTCGCTCTTTGCGACAAGGCGCTTCGGAATGAAGACCCATCGAAAGCGAGCAAACTTAACAACGGATTATGCCTGGTACTTGCAGGAGCTTTTTTGTTCACAACGCTTGCGCCCAACGTCAACGAGCGTTTCCTTAACGGCGACCCGCACCCTACAAGCGCCAGCGGCACCATTGCCACCTGGCACTCGGTCGAACGCGGACCCTACACCGCCGACGAGATGCAATTCGCGCGTGAAGCATCCCATTTGACCGGCGATTCCCTTGTGGCAAACCAACCGAACGACGGCAGCTTCTACGTTTATGGCGATACCGGAATGCGCACGTTCTACCGCAAGTTCAACGGCTATGGGAATATTCCTGAAACCAAAGAGAGCCAGCTTGTTCGCGATCACCTTCACGAAGCAGCCTTCAACGGCGATGTTCGCGAAACATGTCGAGAGCTCAACATGAACTACGTGCTTATCCTGCACCGTCATAATATGCCCGAAGGCTTTATCGGCGGGCAATACTATCCGCCCGCCTGGCATGGTTTGGACGACATCAACGACAACACGCCCGGATTCGACGTCGTGCTTGCAAAGGACGACATGCGCCTGTACCGCATCACCTGTCTGTAAGAAGGTTCGATGATCCCCGAAGAAGAAATCAAACGCGAATGCTCGCAGCAGACCTACCTGCGAGCTCAGCAAATCGCTTCCCGACGCAGCTCGTTTCGCTCTGCCGTGGTCAGCTTCAATGATTCACGCGGCGTTCGCACCACGGAGCTTTCGGCTGGCGTGCTCAGCTCCGACAAAAAGAGGTACTACAAAGCCACCATCCTTGCCGACGAAGCCGTAGGCGAGCTGCTTGACTATGCCTGCACCTGCCCTGCTGCATACGAATACAGTGGCATGTGCAAACACTCGGCGGCCCTGGCCATGCATTACAATCAAAACCCGCAGTCGTTCATGGGCTATGTCGCCAAGAAACATACGCGCACCTCATCCGAAGAGCTGTTAGCGCTGATGGAACGCGAATCTGCGCAAACGCTTAACGAACCTGCAGGGAAAATCGAGCTGATCCCGACACTTCGCTACTACTTCGGCAACTGGGATCTGAGCTTCAAAGTTGCAGGAAACGGCACCTCGTATGTCCTGAAAAGCCTCGACGACTTCATCAATCGCATGCATAATGGCACCTTCTATTCCTACGGTAAAAAGCTGTCGCTCACGCACAAGCCTGAACGTCTGGACAAACGCAGCCTGGCCCTCTTCCGTTTCGTGGAGCGCGCCTGCGAACAGCGCGGATCTCTATCGCTTACCGGCTCATCTCTCTACTCGCTTGATTACGGATTCGGAAACCGTCGCGGCAACCGCCAACGCACTGCGCGTGACCTTTCGCTCACCGACATCGAAGTGGTCGAACTTTTCGAACTGCTTGAAGGGCAAACCCTTTTCGTCCAAAACGACGAGACTGGTTCGCGCGACCTCGATTGGGCTGTCGTTAGGAGCAATGCAAACGGCCCTTACGAAGCCTCGGTCGTCCGCGCCGACCCCGACCTTTCAGTCGAAATCCGCAAAACCGAAAGCGGCTTTGGGATCACGCCTCCGTACGAATCGGTGTTCGTTTCTTCTGGCGACAGCCTTTGTATTTGGCGCGGTC
>URZP01000082.1 GCA_900552365.1 uncultured Coriobacteriaceae bacterium | reverse complement strand
GGCGAGGTTGTTGTCGTTTTGGGCCCCTCGGGCTCGGGCAAGTCTACGATGCTGCGCTGTATCAACCTTCTTGAAAAGCCGACGGGTGGTCACATTTTCATCGAGGGCGAGGAGATCACCGGTCCGTCTACCAACGTCGACAAGCTTCGCGAGCATGTTGGCATGGTGTTTCAGCAGTTCAATCTTTTCCCGCATCTCAGCGCGAAAAAGAACGTCATGCTTGCGCAGCGCAAGGTTCTCAAGCGTTCTGCAGAGGAAGCCGAGGCCATTGCCATCAAGCAGCTTGAGCGCGTTGGCCTTGCCAATCGCGCCGACTTCCTTCCCGGCCAGCTTTCGGGCGGTCAGCAACAGCGCGTTGCCATCGCCCGCGCTTTGGCGATGGATCCCCATGTCATGCTGTTCGACGAGGCTACGTCTGCTCTTGACCCCGAGTTGGTTCGCGGTGTTTTGGATGTTATGCGTGAGCTCGCGGAAGGCGGCATGACCATGGTCGTCGTTACGCACGAGATGGGCTTCGCCCGTGAAGTCGCCGACCGCGTCATCTTCATGGAGAACGGCGTGATCGTCGAAGAGGGCAGTCCTGCCGAGGTGTTCGACAACCCGAAGTCAACCCGTACCAAGGACTTCATTGGCCATATCAAGTAAAACGCAGGTTTGATTTCGCTGAGGGTTGATCGTCCTCATGGCTTACTCTTGAGGTTTATATGCGTTATTCAATTAATTGACGCTGTGCTTTCGAGCATGGCGTCAGTTCTTTTTCGGAAGGGTTTTCAGCAGAGCCCAGGCGCGTTGCTTGCCGTCGGGAGTGCTGATCATCTGCTCGAAGTTTTCGAAGGCAACGCCGCTGCGTCCCATCAAACGCAGAGGCGCGTTGGCGGTGATGGATACGCGGTAGGCTTGCGAAAGAACAGCGTTTGATTGCTCATCGGCGACAATGAGGATCACGGGGTCGAGCCCTTCGATCAAGGTGCGCACGGCATCGGGGTCGAGGCTGATGCCGTCAAATGAGATTGCGGCGAAGCTGCAAGTGCCTTTTCCGTAGCCCAATGCAGCAAGAGAGTTGTCCACGGCGGTGAATGCGGCATCGGTTGGATGACTTTGCGAAAGATAGAGAGCGTATCCGCCGCCGGTTCCCTGAATGAAATCTGAGAACAAATCGATGGTTTCACGAAGCGGCGCGCCGAAAATGTTACCGCCTGGCATAATTTTCACATTCTTTCGAGTTGAATTGGACTATGCTCAATGCAAGCAGAAGAGCTTACGCAATCATAGCAAGCTCGGTAATTGATAGGGGTTTGAAAATGTGCACTAATGGAGTAAACACTGGCCAGTTCGAGCAGATGATCGACATGATCGATGACCACATTAAGGTGGAGCGCCGTTGGGCTCACAACATGGGCCACAACGCCGAGGACGCCGGTTTTCCGACCGTCGGCGAGAAGCTGCATCAGGTAATGGCTCAGCTTGACGCCGTCCGTGCTTTGCTGAGCGACGCAAAGGATGCGCTTGAAGAGGATGCGGAATCCGCAGCGAACGTTCAGGTCAACCTCGTCTAAGAGCCTGCCATGAAGAACGATTTGATGCGTTTCTCGGTTGCCATGCCCGAGGACCTCTTGATGAGGTTCGACAAACTTGTTGCACGTCGCGGTTTGGCCAAGAACCGCAGCGAGGTTGTGCGCGATTTGGTTCGCGAGGCCTTGGACGCCGACGAGTGTGGCATTCCGGGAACCGACGTCATGGCCACGCTGACCATCGTGTACAACCATCACGAGTCTGACGTTCAAGACAAGCTCACGGTCATTCAGCATTCGTATTTGCGGATGGTGGTGTCGACGACTCACGTTCACATGGACGGTGATAACTGCCTTGAGGTGATGATCCTTAAAGGCGAGGCATCCGATGTTCAAGATTTCGCCAATTTGGTCTTCGGCGTCAAAGGCGTGAAGAACGGCGGTTTGGTTACCACGGCGATCGAGCACTCTGACCATGAGGATGGCATCGAGCACGGTCATGCTCACGGGCAGGTCCACGATCATGGAGATGCCCCCGCCCACTCTCACGATCATGCTCACACGCATGACCGATCCTATGCGAAGCCAACTCGCACACCCCTTGCATAATTGAGTGAGAACCGGTGAATCGTTGTTGGATTCCCGGCACGAAAGGAAGTGGAAATGGATACGCAGGTATTGCTTGGCCACGGTTCGGGCGGCACTATGATGAAGCGCATCATCGACGAGGTTTTCTTCGCTGCATATGCAGGTGAAGAGCTGATGCGCGGTGACGACGCAGCGGCATTGCCGGGTCCGAAAGAAGGTGAGCGCCTTGCGTTCAGCACGGACAGCTTCGTCGTCACTCCTCATTTCTTCCCTGGCGGCAACATCGGCAAGCTGGCCATTTGCGGCACAGTGAACGACGTCGCAACTTCGGGTGCTGTTCCGAAGTATCTGAGCTGTGGCTTCGTTCTTGAAGAGGGTTACCCGATCGAGGACTTGAAAAAGATCTGCCAGACCATGGCGGAAACAGCAAAGGAAGCTGGCGTGCACCTGGTCACGGGCGACACCAAGGTTGTTAACCGAGGTCACGGCGACGGCGTTTTCATCAACACCTCGGGCGTCGGTTTCATTCCCGAAGGCGTCGATTTGTCGGGAGCGCACTGCAAGCCCGGTGACAAGATCTTGGTCACGGGCACGCTTGGCGACCATGGCATCACCATCATGAGCTGCCGTGAGTCGCTTTCGTTCGCAGCTCCGGTTGAAAGCGATGCCGCCCCGCTCAACCACCTCATCGCTGAGGTTCTTGCGGCGGCCCCTGATACGCGATGCTTCCGCGACCCCACGCGTGGCGGCTTGGCATCGACTTTGAACGAGCTGGCCGAGCAGTCGCAGGTTGACATGCTTGTCAAGGAAGCGGACGTTCCCGTGAAAGACGCTGTTCTGGGCGCATGCGACATGCTTGGCTACGACGTCATGCAGGTTGCCAACGAAGGCAAGATGGTTTGCGTTGTGCCTGCCGATCAGGCCGAGGCGGCTCTTGCAGCCATGCACGCCAACAAGTACGGTGTCGACGCCGCCATTGTCGGTGAGGTTGCCGAGATGGTTCCCGAGCGCGGTCCGAAGGTGTACCTGGAAACGCCGCTTGGCAGCAAGCGAATTCTGGACATGCTGGTCGGAGAACAGCTTCCGCGCATCTGCTAATCGGGTCGCGGTTGGATATTGTCGTTTTGCACAGTGTCTTCCACCTGCGCCGTTACCTAACCGTAGATTACGGTCGCGGGTTAATCGCCCTGAACGCTTGACGCATATCCGTTACATGGTATCTTGCGCCTAGGGAAAACAGGGAATGCGTCGTGCGGCGGGGGTGCCGCATACGGTGAATTTCGACGATGACAAGACGTCGGATTGCATAGACGCTTACGAAGATCCGTGATGGCGAGAGGAGCGATCATGTCCCACCCGATCATTAACGCCGACGATTGCGTCGGTTGCGGCATCTGCGCTGATGCCTGCCCGCAGGAGGTCATTGAGATTTCCGGTGGTACTGCGGAAGTCGTCAACGAGGAGTCCTGCATCGCATGCGGCGACTGCCTTGAGGAGTGCCCTATGGGCGCTATCGAAGGCGTCGTGGAAGACTAAACGGTCAACCGCCGCTTCAAGCGTGAACAGAAAGAGGAGCCAGCAGCTTCAGCGCTGCTGGCTCCTCGTGTTTGCGGGTGTGCTGGTGATGCGGGGTTTTCCGCAAAAAACGAGGTGCTGACCTGCGTCAGCACCTCGTAGCGCGTCATCTTCCCGTAGCTGGTTCCCTTATTTTGCCTTCTTGTCCTTCACGAGGAACACGACCATGAGCGTCTGAACGGCAAACAGGACGCCGATGATCAGGAATGCTACATGGTAGCCTACGAAAGTGACCTGCGCGGTGCTGACGGCGGTCTCTGCAGCGGCAGCATTGCCGGCGAACACGCTGGAAACGGCGGTCGAAATGGAGATCAGCAATGCAACGCCGAATGCGGCAGCAACTTGGTTCACGGTGCCGGAAACGCTTTGCGAATCGGGAACATCGTCGTTGTCCAGTGCGTTAACGCCCCATGTGTTGATGGGGTTGGAGGCAAAGCAGAAGCCAAGGTTGTACACAGCATACATAATGCAGACCAACGAGATTTCGCTATCCGCCTTGAGCACCGCCAGGATTCCTGCAGTGATTAACAAGATGACGGAGGCGAGCAGCATGGGTTTACGGGCGCCCATCAGGTCGTACAGTCGACCGCCGATCAAGCTGGCGATTGCAGCCACAATCGCACCGGGCAAAAGCGTAAGACCCGACACCGTGGCCGGGTGCCCGAGCACTCCCTGAATGTAAAGCGGCAGGATGGTTTCGAGACCGACCAAAATCGCCTGAGCAATCAGCACGTAAATCACTGCAAGGCGATAGCGGAACACACCAAGAATGCGGAGGTTGAGCATGGGGTCGTCAAGAGACAGCTGACGCTTGCAGTACACGCCCATAACGGCAACGCCAACGACGACCATTGCGGCAGTGAATAGGTGATTCTGGGTAGAGCTGAACGTCGAGATGCCGTATAGAAGGCTGAACAGACCGATGGTTGATAGGACGACCGACAGCGCATCGAATTTCGAACGGCGGATCTTGTCATAGTTGGGCAGCACAAAGAACGCAAGGACGATGGTTGCGACGGCTAGCGCGGCGACAAGGACGAAGATGATGCGCCAACCAACGTAGTCAACCAATATGCCCGAAAGCACCGGTCCGATTGCAGGTGCCACGCCAATGATCAGCCCGACTAGGCCCATGGCCATGCCGCGGCTTTCCTTGGGGAACACCAGAAGAATGACGCTGAATACCATGGTCATCATGTATCCGGTTGCTGCAGCTTGCATGATGCGGCCAAGAAGGATGACGGCGAAAACGGGCGCCACTGCCGCGGTTATGCTGCCGGCAGCGAACAGCGCCATGCCGAACAGGAACAGCTGGCGCGTGGTGAAGCGGCCCATCAGGTAGGCGGCAAGCGGAACGACGATGGCCTCGGTCATGCAGTATGCCGAGGTGAGCCACTGAACGGTTGCTTGGTCGACGCTCATGGTGGCCATGATGGTCGGCAGGGCCGGTGTCATGAGGGTTAGATTCAGATAAGTGAGGAAGGCGCCAGATAGAAGCACGGCGACCAACGCGATATCGTTTTTGGAAAGCTTCAAAGACATACGGAACACTCCTTGCCATGTCTGCTTCGAGTTTCGTTTGGTTGGCGTGAGAAAACGTCGGCCACAAACTTCTATAGCCTATCAGACAAGGGTGTTTTCGTACGTGATATCGGCAAATGCTTGAATATCAGTGAAAGTTTCTACGTTTTGACAGTAAAAAGCGCCCGAGTCGACACATCGAGTGCTTTCGGGGTTGTTGGTTCTTTTAATTATCGTAAGAAGCAACAGAGTTGATGAAAAGATGTCCGATTTCATCGAGCGACATGCCCTTTTTCAGCACGTAGCCGATTTCCATGGGATCCTCGTTCTCGATGGGGACGGAAACGACGTCTTTGGCCGAGAAGTCGTTTTGCATCGCAAGCTTCTCAATGCGCTTGCGTTCTTCTGGGTCGATGGGCCATGTGTCGATGTGGTTGTGCACGATTCCGTCGGTGATGACGCGACTCCATACGGTGTAGGCGTAACTGTCGGCGATGTCATTCACCAGTTGCGTGGGCGAAATCATAAGACCGTTCGGCACCGCAATGCCGTACGCCGTGCAGGATGCAGCGGGTTTGTCGCTTCGTCCGTTGCCGGAATCGTCGCTTTGACGGAGCTCCAGATGCACGAACTGATCAAATGCGAAGAAGGGATAATCTGCAAGTTCCTCGTGCGAAACGGAACGGCGCCCATGTCTTGCAAGGGGGTGCGAAGGGTTGAACATGGCGAACAGCGTTGCATTCATGATCGGATAAAACTGGACGTCGTTGTCGGCAAGCAATTTCGCGATGATCTTGCGGTTACTTGAGCTTATGCCGATCAGTCCGACATCGGCCTTTTCGGCTGCGACTTTCGAAATGACGTTC